>DAOLCW010000071.1:0-14792 GCA_035327665.1 Kiritimatiellia bacterium | reverse complement strand
AACGGTTTGTTTCAAAACAATCCTAAGCGCCGGGCCTTGCGCTACGAATGGCACGACATCATGATGCCCGGCAATGAGCATGGACTCAATGCCGCAGCAGCGCGAAGAATGCCCTGCGAAGCCTATAACCCCGCCGCAAGCAGTCGTGCTTTTGCCGCCTCGTATTTTTTCATCCGCTTGAGGTCGCGCTCGGTAACCTCGGAGAGCCGGTCGAGCCTCATGTTGTCGGCGAGGTCGGCGAGCTTGACCGCGCGGGCCACCGGGTTGCCTTCGACCCGGCTCAAGTACTCTTCATAGGCCTCGCCGTCCCGCTTGGTCAGGCAATCCACCGCGTTGACCGCCGCCTCCGGGAAGCCCATGCTCCGAAGGTCGGCCAGCGTGACGGATGTATCCTCGACCACGTCATGAAGGACCCCGGCGATTTGTTCGTGCTCCCCGGAAACCCCCATCATGACCCGCAGAGGATGCAGGATGTAGGGTTGGCCAGACAGGTCGGTTTGCCCCCGGTGGGCCTCCACGGCGAGGAGGATGGCTTGTTCTATCGGTGTATGGTTCATGTTTTTTTCTCCTGATTTGGGATTAATTCCCATTGATCTTTCCAATCGGGCCGGACCTTGCCTTGCTTGCAGCACCATTGAACGATGTCGTCCCATCCCCCGACGGGGTGGTCGTCAAGCAACTCAAAGGAGGTAAACGGCATTTCCTGATGCCGGCCATGCTCATCCGGTCGGCATTCCACGATGATCCCGCCCGGTCCGAGTCGAAGCACCCGGCCTTCGATCGTGGCCAGATAGCCGGTAAATGGCAGGCTCTCCTCGGTTCGCGATCCGATCCAACGGACCCAGGCCGAGGCGACCTTGTAGCTCAAAAAAGCCTTCTCGGGATAGATGTACCGGCCATCGCCAAAAACACTTTCGTAGGCATCTTCGATCTTGATGATCCAGATGGTGACTTCCTGATTCGGGGATAGCTCCAGGATCCCTTTCACCTTTTCATAACGTTGTTGGCTTTCTTCCGGTTTCATTTCGTTCTCCTTCCTGACGGAGACCAACATGCACGATCGTTCTTGGATATACCATTGAGGATATGTACAGTTGCTCAACGCTATGAATGAGTATGATCAACTGCTTGCCCGGGGCGGGCTTTCCCTTGAACGCTTGGCCACGTTGTGCCGGGTGGTGGATGCCGGGGGCCTGACCAAAGCTGCGGGAGGCGATGTCTCCCGGCTCAGCCTTTACTCACGCCAGATCAAGGACCTCGAATCCTTTTTCAGCCTGCCTCTGGTCCGCAAGGTCGGAAGGGTTGCGGTCCCGACCGCTCATGCAAAAGCCATCGCGGCTTCGGTCCGGGCCCATTTGAAACAGCTTCAAGCGCATGTCGGCGCCGAGGTGCAGTTGGGTCCGTTTGTCCTTGCCTCCAGCCAAAGCCTCCAGGAGTGGTACCTCGCGCCCCGGTTGGTCCGCCTCGGGAAAGCGCTGGGAAACCGGACGATCCGGCTGATGGTGATGCGAAGCCGGGAGATCGCTGAAGCGCTTGAGGATCACCGGTTGGATATGGCGCTGATCCGGCACGACGCCCTGCCACCGGGAATGAAGTCAAAGCCGGTCATGAAGCTGACCTATGCCCTTTTCGCCCCGAAGACATTGGCTGCGGGGGCTACCCCCCGGAAGGTCATTCAGAATCTTCCCCTGGCCATTCCTTTGGGAGGAAGGTTGCGCGAGCAGGTTGAGCAGGCGGCCCGAAAGGCCGGACTGACCCTGAAGATCGGTCTCGAAGCCTCCAGCTTCACCCTCTGCGCCGACGCGGTGAACCGGGGTTTGTATGCAGCGATCCTCCCTTCGATCGCCGAATCGGCCCTGGATGCCGATCGCGTGGTCAAGCTTCCGCTCCCCCTGACCATGGATCTCGCCCGAAACATCGTGGCGGCCTGGCATCCCGCGGCACCGGATGGTGGCTGGAAGACGATGGTGAAGCTTCTGGCTTCCTCATGATCCATTGGGGTGTAGTCAGAATACGTTCCCTTACGATCTTATTACCTGCTGGCTTGAGCATCACCCGGGTGATACCTTGTCGGATAGCGGGGAGCCCCACCATGCAGCGAGTCGTCTATACCTACAGATCAAGCAACGGACCGGAAGGGGATCCGCCGAACCTCCTCGCACGGATTTTGGCGGGCGCGATTTCGGTCCTGGTGCTGGTCGCCTCCGCGTTCCTGGGGGTTTTCATCTTCCTGGCGGTGCTGGGCATGCTGGCGGTTGCGGGCGTTGTGATGGCGGTCCGGCTGTGGCTTTACCGCCGCAGGGTCGATGCCGCGCTCAAGTGGGGAGCGTCCCAACGTACCCGGAAGTCCGACTACATCGAGGCGGAATATCACGAACGGGAGGATCGTTGAGGGCTTTCGATGTCTCGTTGTTCATAAAGGTTTGTAACCGGCATTCCTTCAGGGTACGAACACACATTGCCCCCGATTTCCTCAAAACGTGACCAAGTGAAGCTTGAGGCACGGTTGACTACAAGGCGAGTTCTCGGACGCTTACTTTCCTGCCGGCCGGAATTCCGAATGTTCGCCCGATCAAATCACGCGATGCGGGCTGCTTACCAGCCTTTCCCAAAATCAATACCGCCAATCCTCATGACGCAACGGGAGTTGATTGAGCTGCTTGCGACGCAGACGCCATGTCGGCATAAACGTATCCATCAGGTGTATAAACCGGGCGTTGTGGCTGGCTTCCAGCAGGTGGGCCATTTCATGCACGACGATGTACTCAAGGCACTCAATCGGCTTTTTCGCCAAGTCCGTATTGATACGGATGCTCCGTTTTCCGGGCGTGCAGCTACCCCATAATGTTTTCATGCGGCGCACGTGATACTTGCTAACCGTGACACCCATGACCGGTTCCCATTTGCTGAGAAGCGCCGGAAGTTCTGCCCTGACCAAGTCACGGTACCAAGCCTCGACGATATCTCTGCGCTGACCTTCGTCGGTATCCGGGCGTATCAACAACTCAAGGAACGAACCTTTGATTCGCACGGCAGGTGCATGATGATGTTCTATGACCTGTAGCAGGTAACGCCGTCCCCACACATAGTGACTTTCCCGGTTAACATACAAACGCCGGGTTTCCCGATCTTGCGCCCGGATTTTCCTCTGCTGTTTCTTTATCCAGTCCAACTTGGAGAGCGTAAAAACGCGGATAGCCGAGGGGCTCATGTGCTTCGGTGCCGATACCCGAACCCGACCCGCGGGAGGGTAAACGCTCAGGTGGATATTGCGGATGTCTTTCTGAATGACCTCAATATCAAGTTCACCCAGCTTCAGCGTTTGGTTCATCAGTATTCGCCCTGTGCGCTGATCACCTTGAAGATGTGCTCGACCCGGTCCTCGTCGTGCAGGATTTCAAACAGAGCCCGCTTGATCACATTTTCCCTTGGCGTATGGCCCCGCCAGCCGTCCGGCTTTACTCGCCGTACCGTCTCGTCTATTTGTTGTGCCAACTTCAGGGTTGGATTATTCTGCGTTGAGTAGTCCGGCCGCTGCTCTGCAGCCAGACGTTCCCGTACCGCAACAGGCTCTACCGGCTTCAGGTTGTTATACAGCGCCCGGAGGGCGGGACTCTGGCGTAACGGCTCCGGTATGGTTTCGTCCTGTCCGGTTTCCACCTTCTTCGCCAATTCAGCGATCCGCTTGAGGTAGTCCTCGTATTTGATCGCCTTGGCCTTCCGCTCCGTGATGATCTCGTCCAGCAGGACCGACATTTTCTCGTAATAGGCCGGGTCGATCAGGTGTTCCCGGATGATCTTGCTGCGTACATTGTTTTCAATGGTCTCGGCCACGGCTTGCTGGTTCCCTTGCAGATTCCCCATCTTCTCGACGATGGCATCGGCAATGCCGGACTTCACGATGAGTTGCAGCAGGGACTGTCCGTCGAACGGTGAAATCTTACGGGGCTCCCTGGCCTCGATATACGTGTCGATCAGGTGCCGCATGTCCGCCTCATAGGCCTTGAGGTCCATGGTTTCCCCGCTGGCCCGACGGATCATCTCCCGCAGGTCGAGGTACTGCTTGAGCTTGGCTTTCAACTGCTGGACATCGCTGCCCAGGTAATCGGCGTCATCCAGGTCGTCGGCGATTGCGGCATAAGCGCGCACCAATCCCACCACGCCCTGGTAGAGCGCGACCCTCTGTGGCTCCCGGTCCTTGAGATCGGTAGCGATTTCCGTGTTGCCGCAGAAATAGCGGATATGCTCCAACTCACCCTTCGGCGGCTCCACCGGTTCACAGAGGATCGCCAGCTTTTCCAGTGCATCATCCAACCGTTCCCGCCCCTTGGTCAGACGATCCTGTAGCATAACTTCCGGTGCGGCCCCGCCCGCGCTGTGGTCGAGTTCAGACGAATACACGGCGATGGCGTTTTCCACCTTCTGGAACAGGTCCATATAATCGACGACGTAGCCGAATTCCTTGTCCTCGGTATCCAACCGGTTGGTCCGGCAGATCGCCTGGAACAGCCCGTGGTCCTGCATGGACTTGTCGATATACAGATAGGTGCAGGGCGGTGCGTCGTACCCGGTCAACAGTTTGTCCACGACGATCAGCAGGCGCATGTTGGCCGGCTCCCGGGCGAACAACCCCTTGGCCCGGTCTTCATAGGTTTCCGTCTTTGACATGCCCGGTTTGGCGTCCACCTTGGCCAGCACGTCCTGATAGGTGTTGTAAATGAACTGCTTGTCGGTTTCGCTGTTGGCCCCGGTTTCCTCCAGGGTGACATCGGATGCACTGGGATTATAGGACGTCACCACCGCGCACCTGTCCTTGAGGGGCGACTGTTGGAACAGGACGAAGTACCGGCAGGCTTCATAGATGCTGGAGGCAACCAGAATGGCGTTGCCGCGCTGGCTGGACAATCGCGGCTTACAACTGAAGTCATAGATGATGTCAGCCACCACCCGGCTCATGCGGGACTTGGAGCTGAGCACCTGCTGCATCGTTCCCCACTTCTTTTTCAGTTCACTTTTCTGCCAGTCGTTCAGCCCGGCGGTCTTGGCGTCAAACCAGGCGTCGATCTTCGCCTGGGATCCCAGCGACTGGTCGATGTCGCGGGCCTCGTACACCAGATCCAGCACCACCTTGTCTTCCACCGCTTCGCTGAATTTGTAAGTGTGAATGTAACGCCCGAACACCTCCATGCTGGTGGCGGCGTCTTGTTTCAATAGCGGGGTTCCCGTGAAGCCAATAAAGACCGCACTGGGCATGACGGCCTTCATGGCCTTGTGCAGCTTGCCGCTCTGGGTGCGGTGGCATTCATCCACAAAGACATATACCTCGCCGACGGTTACGGTCGGGCCTTCGCGCAGGTCCCGGATGTAGGCATCGATATCGTTCACATCCCGGGGACCGAACTTGTGGACCAGCGAACACAACAGACGCGGCTTGGGTGATCCAAGCTGGGTCATGAGGTCCCGCCCGCTGGTGGTTCGCTTGATGCCCTCGCCGGTGTCCTTGAAGACGCCTTCAATCTGCTTGTCCAACTCATCCCGGTCGGTCACCACGATCACGCGGGCGTTGGGATTGTTTTCCAGAATCCACTTGGCCAGCAGGACCATCACGATGCTCTTCCCGCTGCCTTGGGTGTGCCAGATGATGCCGCCCTGTTTCTTGCGCACATGCTCCTGGGCGGCCTTGATCGCGAAGTACTGATGCACACGCGGTAGTTTCTTTTTCCCGCCGTCGAACAACACGAAGTCGTAGATCAGCTCGGTCAATCGGGCCTTGTTGCAGATTTTCAGCAGGTACTTGTCCAACTTGAAACGGGAGTTGTCCGCCTCGTCTTCCTTCCAGGTCAGAAAATACTTTTCCTCGGTGCCGATGGTGCCGTACCGCAGCCCCTCCGAGTCGTTACCGGCCAAGACCAGTTGCACGGTGCTGAAAAATCCCTGGTTGAATTCCGGCTGCTGGTTGGACAGGTTCTGGCGGATACCGTCACCAATGCTCTTCCGGCTGTTTTTTAGTTCCAGCACCCCGATCGCAATGCCGTTCAGATACAGAACGAGGTCCGGTCGGCGTTCCAAACCGCCCTTCAGCGTGACTTCCTCGGCGATGGCAAAGTCGTTTTCTTCCGGTTTCGTCCAGTTGACCAGATGCACGGTTTCTGTCGGTTTACCCGCCTCGATCTTCACCGGTACGCCATAGCGCAGCAATTGGTAGACCGACTTGTTATTACCATACAGGCCCCGGCTGTGGTTGTCCGCCTCGGTGCGCAGCAGATGAATGGCACGATTGATCTGGTGGTCGGTGTAACCGGCTTTCGTCAGGTAGGCGGTCAGCAGGCCGGTTTCGATGTTGCTGTTGTCCGGGCGGCTGGACCAGTCGCCAAGGAAGCGATACCCAAGCTCGTCCTTGAAGAGTCTGATCACCCGCTCTTGGGTTACTCGTTCCGGCTTGCCCAAATTGTTCATGCAATATCAGCCCCTAATCTGGCAATAACGCGAAGGCGATCCAGAAGTTTTGGCAAACGCTGTTGGCTTGTTTCATCACCGCCAAGGTGCCCCGGTAAAAGATCAATGAAACGTTCATCCTTGAGCAGTTCGCCAATACGGTTGCTGATAAATTCACGCACAGACGGCTCCTCGGCGTTAATTTCGTCTACGATTGCTCGGCGTCCATCTATTACCGTAATGATATCCTCTATATCATGGCTAGCGTAATCGCCATTACCCCTATCATCAAAAGCGGTCAGCTTGGTGGCAATAAAACACGATGCACTAACGGTGCGAATGGTCAGGCTATTCAGGGTACTATAGCCGGAGGATTTAACTGCATATTCAAACCACCGGTCGCTGAATCGCCCCGTGGGGTCCTTGGCCGGCATCACATCCACCTTGGTTCCATGGTAAAGAAACCGACAGGCCGGAGCACCATCGGATGTGTCGTGTTTGAAATCAAGATTTCGCAAAGCCTCTTCAATCTTTGTGTATTCGAGATGACTGAAAACGGCGGTTATGGCGTCCACGTCATCGGTGGGGCGTATGTGGATGATTTTTGGATTATCCAGCAGCAAGCCGATGACAATGCCACCGGTAAACGCATAAGGAATGCCTAGTTGATCCAGTTGTTTCGCGATCTCCGCGACCGAATCAAGATCAACGCTGATCATGGTAACCCAGCTTTTCGCGGACGATAGATTCAGCCAGTTGTTTCTCTCGGGCACGACCAGCGCCACGCAGGGCATCCGCCAATACCAGCCACTCGTATAATACGGGATCGCGCCTGGCCGCTTGTGGAGCGGAGCAGCATATCGGACGAATTTCCAAGCCCGCATCCTCGCCATCCGGGTCCGGCCAAACGAGAATATCCTGATCACCGGGTGACACGCTAAAATGTTTATTTAGGGGGGCGGCGGCAAACCCGGTGGGAATTCCGCGGGTGCGACGCCCGGGACTTACGGGAAAGAAATATTTAAGCCCATGGATGAGCAGTTCCGCCACTGCGGATTTGACAACAAAATCACCCAGCGGACTTATCAGCCCAGACCGCCTAGCCCGGTGAAACGCCGCATTGGATTCCGAGGCGCTGATTCCCAGCTCCTTGCCCAGCTCGGCAAACGTCTTATGCTTCCCGCCGCTGGACAACAGCTTAAGCGTTAAAAGAACGTCTTGTGACTTCAACATCATGCATATACGCTATTCGCGAATAGCGAATATGTCAAGCGGGGAGTAACCGCTTCTCGGGGGCGGAGGTGAAGGGGACGGAGGAGACGAAGGCGACAAAGGGCATATCCCCTTGTCCGATGGGTTCCCTATGTTTCCACTCCTTCAAGGAATATTCCTCACACCCCGGCACTCCGGATAGCCGGTACAGCCCCAGAACGCGTTGCCGGCGTTTTTGCCTTGGCGGGCGGTACGGCGGCGCATGGGTCTATTGCATTCGGGGCAAGCCGGGGTTTCGGCAGATGGCGGCTGGGGATCGCCCCGCGCTTCGAGCCGCGCACGGGTCATGCGCTCGCGCAGGCCGCCCTCGCGAAGGAAGGCCTGCTCGAGTCCGCGTTTCTGCTGGTCGATCAGGTAGCAGGTCTGGCGGCAGAGACAAACCATGACGTTGCCGACGATCTCGGGGTCGTCGCTTTCGATACGGTCGCGGTAGGTTTCATAGGTGGCGGTGTCAGTGCCGAGAGCTCGCAAGGCCAGCATGCGCGGATCGTCCTTGGGCCACTCCGGCTTGCCGTTGAGCCGGAGAAAATCCAAATAGTCCTCGAGCAATTCGCCGAGCGATGCCCGCGCGACGTTGGTGAGATGAATCTCGGACTGCTTTGAGGTGCCGGAAATGAGACTGCCCTCGACAAGGTTCTGCTTGCCCGACCGGGCCGACTGCTCCATCTGGTCCCGCGTGCGCGAACCCAAACGCACCCACTTCTTCGCAAGATAATAGGTGGCCATGAAAATGATCACGCTTTTCTTATAACCCTTGAGCTGTTCATACCCGCCATGCGGCGGAATAAAACCGTCAACCATGCTTCACCTCATTTGCCATGGCGCAGTTTAGCGGGCGGAGGCGCTGGGTGTAAAGGGGACAGAGAGGACGCAGGGGACACAGAAAACGAGGGCGAAATGTCCCCTTCGTCCCCGATGTTTCGCTCTATCCCCGGCACCAACCGTATCCGCCCGGTCAGCAACTCCTGCATCATCCCCTGCTTCAAGGCGCGGGTCTTCTCCCGCCGCTGCTCCAACCCCGCCAGCTCTGCGTCCATGTCGGAGAGGACGGTGGCGATGGCGGTTTGTTCGGGCAAAGATGGGACTGGCAGCGTTAGTTTGGGAATGTTGGTCTTGCTGATACCAGAGACTTTCGTGCCCACGGAGTAGAACAGGAACTGGTCACGAATAGCCTTTGTTTGAAAACAATAACGCCGATAGTCATGTGCCAGCTCATCGGTTTTGCCCTTGGCCACGATGGTATGAAGACCGGAGATGAATGGCTTCTTCTCTTTGTTCACGACAACAACGTGCTTGCTTGTGCCGACGTCATCTTCGGAGGCATCCACAAAGACGACATCTCCGTCACTGAGTAACGATCCAGGCGATACGCGATTCAAGGGGATGTCGAGTTTCGGTATGTCCTGAAAATCGGCGTCGGTATCAATGCACGTCTTCGTCGAACCATGAATGTCGCCGTAGTGAAGGTAACAATGGCCTTTCATCGAAAGCTGGTCGCGGGAGGCTGAATAGCCGCCGCTAAAGTTGAACAAGTCCCCCAGCGTCTTCACCTCCCACTCCCCATGGAAGCCGGGGAGGCGGGTTTGGCCGGTGAGGAGTTGCTGCATGGCGGCCTGTTTGATGTCGCGCTTCTTGGCGATGAGCCGGTCCAGCCCGCCCAGCAGCGCATCCACATCGCTCAACGCCGTCGCGATGGCGCGTTGTTCGGGGAGTGGTGGCATAGGGACAATAACTCTATTGAGATGATATGGCCCAAAATTGGGTTGTGCTCCTCCCGTAATCATGAGGTCAATCTGTGCCTTAAATTGCGGTGAGGTAAGAAGCGCCCACAAGAAGCCATATTCACAAAGCTTTGAAGGTTTGAATCTAATTACGCTCGTATTCATGACAAGCGGAAGGTCTTGTTCGCGAACCACCGCAGCCTTGCTGTAGCTATTGCCAGAACTGGCCATCACAATGTCAAATGCATCAATTGCAAAGTGCAGATACATCCGTTTAAATTCTGCAATGCCGATGTGACGGTCTGTTCTGTCGAGGTTAAGAAAACCATTTTCCAAATTGGTGACATTAATTACCTTCATTCCAGAGCTGGTGAATTGCCAATTTCTGAGTCCGGGGCCTTCTTGAAACCACGAAACTTCTGGAAGCCACCTCACCTCCCACTCCTCCGGAATCACTCCCACCTCGGTCATCTTGTATCCCGGCTTTACCGCTGCGGCGGATTTTCCAATGCTTGGAACTTTATCGTTCCGGCTTTTCCAATCATTGGAACTCACGCCTTGACCTCCATCTTTTTCAGGTGTCCGTCCACCTTCGCGGACAGCGCGGCGACTTCATCAATGATCTGCGGCAGCGGTGCGGCGTACCGATCAGCCAGCACACGAATGCGACCGGTTAGCGTCTGGGAAACGCGGTCGAGTTCGCTCTGGATTGCGGAGGTGAGGGTGGTGAGCCATTTGTCGTCCACGACGAGGGTCTTAATTTCGTCTTCGGTCAGATCCTTGTATTTAGCTAGTGCTGCATGATCCAGGGCCTCTTCGGCATCCCGGATCTTTTTCTTCGCCTCCGCCAGGTCATTATTCAGAAGCAACCACCTGGTCAGGACAAGGCGTTCCTCGTCGGCATCCCCGTCCTTGGCGATCTCCTTTAGTCGGGCCGCGACTTCAGCTTTATTGATTTTATCCAGCGAGGCAAACACACCGTCGTCACCGCTGTGTTCCTCCTCCAGTTCGGCCATGACAGCGGTTGCGTTCTCAACGATCTGGTACTGGGTATCAATCGCCGCCTGTTCTTTCTTGAAGTAGCGGGCGACGATGAGTGGCTTGGGTATGAGGTCGCAGGCCCAGCCCTTGTCCTTGGTCTTGCCTTTCTTATCAGTCTCCAGAATGCGGGTGGTCTTCGCCACCCAGCCGTCGGCGGCGATGAGGTAACAGTCGTCCTGCATGGTGGCGGCCCAGTAGTCCATCAGGTGCTGATAGACGGCATAGGGATCGATCAGCGGTTGGCCTTCGGCGTGGGCGAGCAGTTGTTCGGCGTATTCGCTGATCACTTCCTTGGGGTGGCAGCCGGGTTTGAGGGTGCGCAGGCTAGCGGAGGCTTTTTTGCGCCACTTGGCGAAGTGTGTTTCCAGTCCGGCGATGAAGCTGGCGAACTGCGGGTGACCGTGGATCGTTGTCTTGAGTTGGGCGGCCTCGACGCGGAGATCGACATAGCCGGGGCGGTTGCGTTTGAACAGGGCGGCGCGGAGGTCGGGGCACAGCTTCCAGTACGCGTCCAGCGCGTCGATGTCGCGGGTGGGAATGCCGCCGTTCAAATGTCCGCCAATGTCCTGAATGTCTTCCGCCTCCTGGGTGTCGATGTAACGCGGAAGGTTGAGGTTGAAGTCGTTCTTTTCGATCTCGGCCTGGGATACCAGGCGGGAGTAGCCGGGATGCTCCTCGGCATTTGTGAACACATCCACGATCTGGTGCAGATCGCGCTCACGCAGCCGGTTCTTGGGTCCGTCTTTCATGAACCCCTTGCTGGCGTCGATCATGAAGATGCCCTTGCGGGCCTGGGCGTCTTCTTTGTCGATCACGACGATACAGGCCGGAATACCGGTTCCGTAGAACAAGTTGGCAGGCAGACCGATGATGCCCTTGATGTAGCCGCGCCGGATCAGGTTGCGGCGGATATCCGCCTCGGCATTGCCCCGGAATAGCACGCCGTGGGGCAGAATGCAGGCGCCCTTGCCTTTACTTTTGAGCGAACGCACGATGTGCAACAGGTAGGCATAGTCGCCTTGCTTGGCCGGAGGCACGCCAAAGCCCTCAAACCGGCCGTAGGGGTCATCCAACGGGGTCAGACCGGTGCTCCAGCGCTTGTCAGAGAACGGGGGATTGGCAACCACGTAGTCGAACGTCTTCAGAGCGTCGCCTTCGGTGTACTTCGGGTCGGACAGCGTATTTCCCTGCGTGATCAGCGCGGTCGGGTTGTTGTGCAGGATCATGTTCATGCGGGCAAGGCCGCTGGTGGCGGCGTCTTTTTCCTGACCGTAAAGGGTCACGGCGGTCGTGGCTTCGCCGCCGACTTTCAGCAGCAGGGAGCCGGAACCGCAGGTCGGGTCATAGACGGTGGTGTTGGCCCCGGTCTTGGCGGTGCGGATGCCGAGGATCTTCGCCATGATGCGGCTGACCTCGGCCGGGGTGTAGAACTGTCCCTTGCTCTTGCCGCTTTCGGTGGCGAAGTGGCGCATCAGGTATTCGTAGGCATCGCCGAGGATGTCGTCGCCGTCGGCCATGTTTTTCGAGAAGTCCAGCGCCTTGTTTTCAAAGATGGCGATCAGGTTAGTCAGCCGCTCCACCATTTCCTTGCCGGAGCCCAGCTTGGTCGCGTCGTTAAAGTCCGGCATGTCCGACAGCTTGTTCGCCTTGGCCAGCGGCCCAATGATCGTCTTGTTGATCTGGTCGCCGATGTCGGTTTTCCCCTTCAGGGCGACCATGTCCTTAAACGACGCGCCGTTGGGGATGGTGATCGGGGCGTAGGGCTGGCCGGCATACTTGTCGCTGATGTACTTGATGAACAGCAGAACCAGCACATAGTCCTTGTACTGACTGGCGTCCATACCGCCGCGCAGTTCATCGCAACTGGACCAGAGAGAGGAATACAGTTCGGACTTCTTGATCGCCATAAAAACACATCCCTGAGTAAAGCCGCCCGCATGACGCAGGGCCGCTTATGGGCTTTAAATTAACGGACTCGCAGCATGGTGCATATCACATAATTTGGTGGTAGCCAGGTCAGAAAAAACGCTGGGTGATCCGTAGATGGCCCACGAGTTTACATCAAAATCGCCAGCCTCTGTGTTTATGGCGACAAGACCGCCGAACATCTCACGCGACCGCCATCGGGTCCCGGTGACATCCTGATTAAAATCACGATCCTGAAGTCCGGCAAACTGCTCTCCGTGTCCGTCCGGACCACGGTGGTACGTAACCCTGCTCGTCAGTATTTCATGCGGCAACTTTGCCAACAACTTCGCCTGACCTGCTGCTTTTACGGCATCTCCACGAGCAATCGCTTCAGATCGTCGTCGGATTTCATGTTTGTCTTCTTTGTGGCCTCCTTTTTACGCAAAGAAGAAGATCGGGATGCTGCGGGCGGGGTGGTATCCGCGGGGTTACGGGCGTTTGGGGCGGGTGAGGGCTTCGAGGGTGGCTTTTTTGCGGGGGCCGAGGAGGACATCGATGAGGTTGCTTAGGTAGATGGCGAGGACGACGCCGAGGGGGCCTAGGAGGCTGCGGACGGGAGGGAGGGTATCAGGTTCGGGCGGAGCCCCGGCGAGGGCTTCGCGAATGACGGGGACGACTACGAGCAGGTAGTTGACGAGGACAAGGATGAGGAGGAGGAACACGAAGAGGAAGCTGGTGGCGAAGACCATGCCGGCGGTGCGGCGACCCTGCATGATTTGGCCTAGCCCGGGAAGGACGACGGCGGATAGGAGGAAGGGGGAGACGGAGAGCTGAATCCGCGCGGAGGTTTTGGGAGGGAGTGGCGGTTGTTCGGACATGGAGGCTAGACGGAGAAGACGTCGAGGTGACGGGTTGGATGGACGCGGTCGGCGGGACGGCCGACGAGGGAGAAGGGGGCGGTCCAGTCGATGAGGACATCGACGACTTGGCCGAAGAGGTCGCGGTCGTCTTCGAAGACGACGGGTTTGGCGTGGGGGGTTCGGCCATGCCAGCGGTCTTTGTGACGTCCTTCGACGAGGACGGGGACGACGGCGCCGCGGAGGGAACGGTTTTTGCGGTCGAGGATCTCGCGCTGGAGGTCGTCGAGGGCCTGCCAGCGGCGTTTCTTTTCGGGGGGAGGGATGTCGTCGGGGAGTTTGCGGGCGGCGATGGTTTTGGGGCGTACGGAGTATTGGGAGATGTGGGCTTTGTCGAGTTCGAGGTCGTTGAGGAGGTTGTAGGTGTCCATGAACTGGGCTTCGGTTTCGCCGGGGAAGCCGACGATGATGTCGGTATGGATGGCGGCGTCGGGGAGGATGTCGCGGATGCGGGAAACGAGGTCGCGGTATTGCTGGTGGGTGTAGCCGCGGCGCATGGCTTCGAGGATTTCGTTGTTTCCGGCCTGGATGGGAACTTCGATCTGGGGGCAGATTTTATCGACGCGGGCCACGGTCTCGATGAGTTCGGTGGTCATGTAGTTGGGGTGGCTGGTAAGGAAACGGATGCGCTCGATGCCGTCGATGTCGGCGGCCTGGCGAAGGAGGGAGCTGAGGGTGGTGCCGTCGTTGAAGTCCATGCCGTAGCGGTCGACGATTTGGCCGAGGAACATGATTTCTTTGACGCCCTGGCGGGCGAGGGAGCGGGTTTCGGTGAGGATGTCGGCGATGGGGCGGCTGCGTTCGGCGCCGCGGCGGTAGGGGATGACGCAGAAGGTGCAGGCGTGAGAGCAGCCAAGGACCACGGGAACATGGGCAATCACGCTCTGGCCGTGGATGAATTTGGGAAGAGGGAGGTCTTCGTCCTGGATGGCGTCGCGAAGGAGGCGCTGTTCGTGGTCGCGCTGGTGGAGTTCGTGGAGGAGCCCGGCGTGGTCGAGGAAGTCGAGGAGGGGAGCGGTTTCAGAGGGGGGCATGAAGACGTCGACGAAGGGGAAGCGCCGGTGGAGGGCGGGGGCCTCGCGGAGGCCGACCATGCAGCCCATGAGCCCGATGATCAGGTCGGGACGGGATTCCTTGAGTTTGCCGATGGAGCCGAGTTTCCCGGCGGCTTTGTTTTCGGCCTGCTGGCGGACGACGCAGGTGTTGAGGACGACGATGTCGGCCTGGTCGGGAGTATGGACGGGTTGGAAACCGGCGTATTCGAGCTGCTGGGAGAGTCGGCGGGAGTCGGCTTCGTTCATTTGGCAGCCGATGGTCCAGATGTGGTAGGTGCGGGCCTTGAGCGCGGGCTCGGGGTTCGGGGGTGAGGAGGGTGAGGAGGTGGATATCATGGTTTGCACTAGTAGCACATGGGGTGTTGGGTGGCAACCACCTGCGGCGCGGAGCAGCGACGTTGGGGGGGGGGGCGTTCAGGGGTGGGGGGTGGTGGGGGGGGTTC
>DAOLCW010000070.1:0-15184 GCA_035327665.1 Kiritimatiellia bacterium | reverse complement strand
GACATCCTGGCCCTGGCCGACAACCTGGAGCGGGAGCTGGCGCTGATCAAGGGTCACGACACCGGAGATCTCTATGTCGGGGCGGGTGTTTTCGCCGGTCACCACATTATGGCCGAAGCCCTGGCCCCGTTTGCCCGTCAGAACACCAGCGTCCGGATCCGGTTGATCAACGACCAGCCCGATACCCTGATCCACCGGCTTCGCCGCCGCGAGTTGGACATCGCTGTCGCCGATCCATCATGGATCAAGCCCGCCACCGACATCACGGAGATAAAGCTGAACGAGCACCAAGCTTTTCTTATTGTTCGCCGAGAGCATCCACTCCTGGAAAAGCGAAATATCGAGGTCTGCGATCTGGTGGCCTATCCACTGGTGACCATGGTCATTAGCCCTAACCGTCTCGCCCAGATGGGGCGAGACCTCAAGGGCGCTGAAGCCGGGCCGCACAAACTTATCGCCAGTTGGCCGCCGGCCATTTCGGTTAATTCCGTCACGTCAATGAAGACCATTGTCGCGAACTCGGATGCGGTGACGATCGTCTCGCTGAAAATGGTTCACCACGAGCTGGACCGCAAGGAACTGGCGGTACTCCCCCTCCCGCTGCCTTGGCTTAAAACGCATTTTGCGGTCATGCATTTGACCCACCGCGCCTTGTCTCCGCTCGCCGAGGCGGTGACCAAATCCATCATCGCCGCAGACAAGAACGCCCTTGAGATGGAGCGCGCCTTGGCCGCCCGGTGGTGCAAGTCGCCGAAGGGCCGGCGGAAGCAGATCGGGTAAGTATCCGAGTAAGGGTGGCGGTTAAGGGTACCCAGCATCCATCAACCAGTAACCAGTGACCATCTTTACGTTGACACTCTTTGCCTCATTTCCGAATCTCTACGTATGTCATCAAACTGATTGATCAACACCTCCCCATCGGGAAATCTGGCCACAATCTTCAGATCTGCACCCATGGCATAGAGAATTCGTCTGAGCGTGCTCAAGTAAATATCTGATTGATGTTCAAATTTGGAAATGGCCGCCTGTTTCATGTGAAGGGTGTTGGCGAGCTCTTCCTGTGTCAAATCCATCGCCTCACGAAGTTCCTTAAGCGCCATGGCATTTTTGAGCAGACCGGTCTTGTTTCGGATATGTGCCTGACGTTCCGGCGTCATCTTGTTGATTAATTCTTTGAATGGTTTGCTCACGGTATTAGCCCCTCCTTCTTCAAGGTCTTGACATGCTCGTAATAAAGTTTGTCCGCTTTGGGGATATATTCGTCATACCACCGATCATTTCCAGTCTTGTTTCCGCCGATCAACAATATGGCTGATCGCCTGGGGTCAAATGCATACAAAACCCGATACGGTTCGCCTGCGTACTGTATTCTCAGCTCTCGCATGTGGTTGTGTTTTGATCCTTCGACTCCAGAACTATACGGGAAGGGCAGAGATGGTCCTTTTTCAGCCAGCAATCCAACCGTTGCCGCAATTTCGTCCTGCTCTGGTTCGGTCAACCCATTCCACCAAATCTCAAATTCGTCGGTATATTCAACGGCCCATGTGATGCTCATAACTTTATGGTTATATAACCCAAAGGTTGTATTTCGTCAAGTGTTGTTATTGAAGACAAGGCTAAATTAACCAAAAGGTGGCAAACGGAAATCAGGACGCGACAATTGGTGGGGTGCAAGATCCCGGACGCGGCATCATCGGTGCCTTCGCCCCAGATGCCGCCGGTCTCGTGGTCGGAGGTGACGATCAGCAAGGTGTCTTCCCAGTTAGAATAGGTTTCCACCCAGTCGATCACGGCCGCCACGGCGGCGTTGAAGTCCATTTGTTCTTCAATAAAGCGGGGCATGTAGTTGGCGTGGCCCATCCAGTCCACGCCGCCGCCCTCGATCATGATGAAGAAGCCCTTGGAATTCTGGTTCAGGATGTTGAGGGCGGCCACACTCATCGTGGCCAGGTCGGGCACATCGGGATTGAACGCCATGCCGGACGGGGTCGAAGGGTCTTCGGGAAGACCCAGCCGGAAGGCCTGCGTGGCGGAGCGCGCGCGGAAGATGCCGATCAGTCGTTCGGGCAGGTTCGTTGGGTCCTTGGCGAGCGCCTCGAAGTCCTCGCCTTGCTGGCCGATGGTTCAAGGGGCCGGGGCGCAATGCAAAGATATCAAGGCACTCATAATCATAGTGCATGGGTCAGTCCGGTCGACCCCACGCTTCATGAGCGCTCGGCGGCTCATCTCATCCACATGCTGCCCCCGGGAGAACCGCCCCGAGGGACGACACGCCGGCCGGGGCAACCGCCATCCAAAGGTTGTGGCAACCCGCTCATTTCAAAATACTTGCCCTCTTTATTCATATCATTAAGGAGTGGTTTAAACCCTCCCGCCGGAACCGGCGAGCCGATCGGTGCGGCAACGTCGAGCGGGGGAATTCCCCAAGGCCTGAATTGAGCATGGAGGCATCGGGCATGGAGGATGGATGCCGGGAGCGCTTCTGATCATTCCAATCTGGGCACTTGACGCGGACTCGTCGGAGCATCATTTTCCGCCGCATCCGCAATCGCTGTGTCGTATCACACGGAGCGGCAAGAAAGGGAAATCCATGCTTTACATGTCCTTTGCGAAAACCAAGAACCTCCTGCTCACCCCCGTCGCCATGGCCATGGTGGCCATGGCCGCTTCCACCTTAGCGGGGTGCGCCACCAGCCCGACCTCGGCAAACACCGTTCGGCGGGGTGAAACCGGCATGGCCCACACCTTTGACCGGGGGGAAGTCATCTATGTGCGCGAGGTCACGATCGAAGGCGAAACCCAAGGCCTCGGGGCCCTGGCGGGCGGCGTGATGGGATTGGCGGTGGGCAACCTCGTCGGCGGAGGGCGTGGACGCGATTTATCTCGGGTAACCGGGACGATGGCCGGAGCCGCGGCCGGAACCGCGATCGAACAATCCGTGACCACGGTGGCCGGGGTCGAGGTGACCATTCTGCTGGAAAGCGGTGAGGTGATCGTCGTCATCCAAGCCGCCGACGAGGTGTTCAAGCCCGGGGATTACGTACGCGTGATTCGGCGGGCCGATGGCGGTGTTCGTGTCGTGCAATAAGGTCGAGCCAACAAGAGAGGTTCTCCCATGAATGAGAAGCGCTTCCCGTGGCTCCTGCTTTGCTGGGGGATTGGTTTGCTGACGTCTCCTGCCCTCGCGTCGGAAAGCGAGAACATCTTCCGATTGGGCGAAGGCATTGACGAGGTGGTCTTGGGCTATTCGGGAGAAGCAGATTTACCGCCGCCGGTTCGTAGCTCCCAAAAAATGGGTGTCGGAGCCCAGATTCTCGTTCAGTCCAATCCTTACCGTGATGGCGACACCGTGGTCATGGCCTTGCCTATGATCACCTATGTGGGCGAGCGTTTCTTTGTTGTGAGTCCACGAGCCGGGGTCCATCTCTATCGGCACCCGATCGGCGGGATCAACGCCATCGCGGATTTTCGCTTCAAGGGCGAAGCCTTCGAAAGCAAAGGATTTCTATCCGGCATGGAAGACCGCAAGAATACCGCCATGGCGGGCCTCGATGGCCATCTCCGCCTGCCCGGTCGTTATCGCGTGGATTTGACCGCCATGACCGACATTCTTGACCGGCATAACGGTCAGGAAGTGAATCTGGCCTTGAGTCGGGTTTTCCGGCTTCAACACCTGATGTTGATCCCCGGGGCGGGCGTGGTCTGGCGGAGCGCGGACTACAACGATTATTATTATGGTGTCCGGGCCTCAGAGGCCACCGAAGCCCGGCCGTCATATAATCCCGGGGATGGCTTGCCCAACACCTTGGAATGGTTTGCGCGGCTGGCGTTTCGCTACGATCTCACCCCGAATTGGTCCTTGGCGAGCGCGGTCCGGGTCGAGGTGCTCGGTTCGGAAGTCCGCGACAGCCCGACTGTCCGCAGAGATTATCTGACCACATTCATTGCCGGAGTGAATTACTTTTTCTAAACGTCGGCGAATCATACATTCTTGCCCAACATGCATACGTCATTCAAACGCTGCCCGAAGAAACACGCGGAAGGCAGGAATCAACCGACGCTAAACATTCGAGCGACTTCAGGTGCCGCGCCTTGAACTGCAAAGCCTCTTCATCCTCTGCCAAGGCCCTCGTTTCCCCGGAAACAACCGGTGGGGGCTCTCTAACCCTTTCCCTTTCCGGTTCATGGCGGGTCATGGATGACCGGTCCCAGGCGGTCGCGTTTTTGTCCGAATTCGCAAAACAAGCTGGTGCGACCCGGGTGACGGTGCGCGATGGGGGCATCGAGGCGTGGGACAGCGCCCTGCTGACCTTTCTTCGTTCGCTTGGTGCGATCACCCGCGAACGGGGGGAGACATTGGATCTTTCAGGATTGCCGGAAGGAGCCCGTCGCCTACTCACCCTTGCCGACGCCGTTCCGGAACGAAAAGGAGCCCGAAGAACCGCCTCAACCAAATCCTGGTTGACCCGGGTTGGCGAACGATCCTTGAAAGGATTCGAGGACTTCGGGAGTTCGATTCATTTTCTCGGCGAATTGACCCAGGCCTTCGTGGCCATGCTGCGCGGCAAAGCCAAGTACCGGAAATCCGATTTGTTCGCGATCATCCAGGAATGCGGACCGGAGGCGTTGCCCATCATTTCCCTGATCAGCCTGCTGGTCGGAATGATCCTCGCCTTTCTCGGGGCGGTTCAGTTGAGAATGTTTGGCGCGGAAATCTTTATTGCCGACGGGGTGGCGGTGGGCATGGTCCGGGTCATGGGGCCCCTCATGACCGCCATCATCATGGCGGGCCGGACCGGGGCGGCGTTTGCGGCCCGCCTCGGCACCATGCAGGTGAACGAAGAAGTGGATGCCTTGCAGACGATGGGCTTCTCGCCCATGGAATTTCTGGTGCTGCCCCGGGCCCTCGCCCTCATCCTCATGATGCCGCTGCTGACCATTTATGCCAACATCGTGGGCATTCTCGGCGGCGCCATCATCGGAATTCTCATGCTCGATTTGACGCCGGCCCAGTATTACCTCCAAACCATCGGCGCGATCAATCTGCAGGCGGTGTTATCCGGACTGATGAACGCGTCCGTCTTCGGCGTTCTGGTCGCGATTTCCGGCTGCATGCAGGGGATTCGATGCGGACGCAGCGCCTCCGCAGTTGGCGAAGCCACCACCGCCGCCGTGGTCAATGCCATTGTGTACATCGTGGTGGCAAACGCGATTATTGCGGTGATTCAGACGGTGACGGGATTCTAGCCATGAGCGCAGCGAATGATCCACACCTCGAAGTCAAGGACCTCACCATGGCCTATGGTGACTTTTTGATTCAAAAGGATCTGACCTTCAACATTAACCACGGGGATATTTTCATCATCATGGGCGGCAGTGGTTGCGGAAAAAGCACCTTGCTCCGCCACCTGGTGGGCTTGAAGACGCCCGCCAAGGGAACCATCTCGTATCACGGGGTCAGTTTCTGGGACGCCCCCGAGGATGAGCAGGCCAAGCTGATGCAAAAAATCGGCATCTTGTATCAAAGCGGGGCGCTGTGGAGTTCCATGACCCTGGCGGAAAATGTCGCGATTCCCCTTGAGCGCTACACGCCTCTTTCCAGAAAGGAAATCGATGAGGTCGTTTCACTGAAGATGGCGCTCGTCGGCCTGGCCGGCTTCGAAAACTACTATCCATCGGAAATCAGCGGCGGCATGCGCAAACGGGCGGGGTTGGCACGGGCCATGGCCCTCGACCCGGACATCCTGTTTTTTGACGAGCCGTCGGCAGGCCTCGACCCGATCAGCGCCAAACTTCTGGACGACTTGATTCTCGAGCTTCGCGACAGCCTCGGCTCCACCGTGGTGGTGGTGACCCATGAACTGGCGAGCATCTTCGCGATAGGAAGCAATTCGGTTTTTCTCGATCCGGAAACCAAAACCATGATCGCCGGGGGCGATCCCAACGATTTGTTGAACAACTGCCCCGACCCCAAAGTGCAGGCCTTTCTGCGCCGGGGCATCGAGGCCTCTCATCCGTGAACATCACCAGGAGCCCAGGTTATGAGTAAAAAAGCCAATCCCACTCTGGTGGGTAGTTTTGTAGTCGGAGCGATTGCCTTATCGGTGATCGGAATCATGGTCCTCGGCGGCGGGTCGTTCATGGAGGAGCGCTTCACCGGGATTATGTATTTCGATGAATCGATCAGCGGTCTGGATGTGGGCGCCCCGGTGGATTTCCAAGGGGTGCGGATCGGAACCGTGACCGGCGTTCGCATGGAAATGGACGCCGCCGAGGAAGGGGCGGTCTTTCGTCCCGTGACCTTCCAAATCGAATTCAATCGCATCTACTTCCGGGGGGGCCGCAAAACCCGGGGCGACGAGGTCAGGGAGCAGGTCGAACGGCTGGTTCAGGAAAAAGGATTCCGGGCCCGCCTCGCCACCCAGAGCATGTTGACCGGAAAATTGAAGATCGAGATGGGCTATTTTCCCGGAACTCCCATCGACCGGAAACACCGCGACCTCGGATTATGGGAAATGCCGACCATTCCCTCTCCGCTTGCCGCGGTCAAACGTGAAGTTCAGGACCTTCCCCTCACCGACATCATTCAGGAAGCCTATCGCGTGGTCAAAAATGTGGGCTACCTCCTCGATCCGGAGAAAACCGGGCAGACCATGGCCGCGCTGAACGCCACCCTGAACCACCTCGATAGCGTGATCCAACAAATCCGGGACACGATTCAACCGATCACCAGTGAGGGCGTGGGCGCGATCGTGGATGTTCGAACGTCCCTTCAAGATCTCCAATCCATCTTCAAGAAGATCGACGAAAACATCCAGCCCATGCTCGACAGCATGACCGATACCTCCTACCGGGTCGGCAATCTGCTCGATCCGGAGTCGCCCATGCGAGGCGAAATCAACCTGTTGATCGCCGAGGTCCGGGAAACCAGCAAGTCAATCCGCCTTTTGACCGAGTATCTGGAACAACATCCGGAAGCGCTCGTGCGGGGAAAACGCTAACTCTAGTCCATCCATGAAGGAAAACTTGTGATGAATGCACACATCATTCGATTCATAATGCCACCGAAACATATCGCCGCTGCGGTTGCCATTGCCGGTGGCTTGCTCATCGGCTGCTCTACAACTCCCGCGCCAAGATTGTATGTCTTTGCCCCGCGCGACGGTTGGCAACATGTGGCGGTCCGGGACGTGGAATCCAGCGATTACACCATCCGGTTCGCCGCGATCAAGCTTCCGGCATATCTCGACCGCCCCCAGATGGTCACCCGCGTCTCGGACAATGAAATCAAGATCGATCAATTCAACCGCTGGGGCATCCCCCTCCATCAAACCATCCTCGAACTACTTGGCGGCGCCTTGGCAAAAAACCTGCCGAATGCCTATGTCGATGTGATGACGGCGACCTCGCGTCAACCACCGGGCTACCTTGTTCAAGTCGAGATCGTGAGACTCGACGGATTTCTCGGGGGCCCGGTGGAGTTGATTGCCCAATGGCGGGTCCAGCGCGGGGGACCGTCGCCCGCCACCATCGTTCAGAAGCTGGGACGGTATGAGCAGGAATCTGCCACCCGCTCGTATGACGCCTATGTTGACGCGATACGGCATGCGCTGGTCGCGATGGGAGACGACATCGCCTCGGCCATTGACCGGGACAGGCAGGAGCCGCAGCACGCAGATCGTTGACCGGCGTGCTGATCGCGGCCCTTGCAAAAGGATTATGGATGGATTGAGATAAAAGCATTGTACGGTCGGACAAGGACCGGACTAAGATTAGGAGATATGATGAATACACGTTACATGATGGCAATCACTGCGGCCCTTTCCCTCTCTTTCACGGCAACGCCCGTTGTCTCCGATGATTACAGTCAGGACGAGGACCTGGCCCGAAGCCTCGCCAACCCGGTGGCGAACTTGATCAGCGTGCCCCTGCAGTACAATTACGACGAAAACCTCGGCCCGGCCGGCGAGGGCTCGATCAGCCGCCTCAACATCCAACCGGTGATTCCCTTCTCCCTCAATGAGGATTGGAATCTGATTACCCGAACCATTGTGCCCCTGCTCGACGTGCAGGACCTTCCGGTCAAGGGCAACGGGGAGTCCGGCCTCGGCGATACCGTGGCCAGTCAATTCCTCTCTCCGGCGCGACCCACGGCAAGCGGATGGATCTGGGGCGCGGGTCCGGTCTGGTTGCTGCCCACGGCCACCGATGACTTGCTTGGATCCGAAAAGTGGGGGGTCGGACCGACGGCTGTGGCCCTCCGGCAGGACGGGCGCTGGACCTTCGGCATGCTCGCCAATCACATCTGGTCATTCGCAGGCGACAGCAATCGGGCCGATGTCAATGTCACGCTTCTACAGCCCTTCATGAGCTACATTTTGCCGACCATGACCACAATCAGCATGAATACCGAAAGCACCTATGACTGGGAGGCCGAGGCTTGGGCGGCGCCGGTAAACGTCACGGTAGCCCAACTGCTGAAAGTGCGCGGGCAAATCTTTCAGGTTGCCGTCGGGGCCAGGTATTGGGCGGAATCAACAGACAATGGCCCCGAAGATTGGGGAGCCCGGGCCACCCTGACCTTTCTTTTCCCCCGATAATCTGGATGCGGGCGACGGGTTTCTGGTTTCTGGATGATGGGATTGCTAGTATGAATACAGCACCCAGCATCCAGAAACGAATACCCTTGGCTGGTCCTTTATGACATTTCGGCCCGATCAGCAGCGATTCGTGCTCATACGCCCGCTGCTCTGGCTGATGCTGGTGACGGCATCGACGGTTTTCGGCCAGGGCATTCGCGTTGGTCCCGATGGCCAGGTGGTCGAGAGCACGCTCAGCCTGCCCTATGCCTTCTACAACGAGACCTTTGGCTTCGCAGCGGGATATGTCTACGGCTTGGTCGGAATACCCCAGAAGCAATCCACCCTGCTGGCCACCGTCATTGCCGGCACGGAAGGGTCGGCGATGGGATTTATCGCGGGCCGGGATCTTCAAATGCCTCTTGTCGACCGCCTGTTCCTCGATCCCGTCCTTTCCCTGGGCTACTACAAGGGGGCCGAGGCGTTCATCAATGGAAACCCCGCCTTCCCCGACGAACGCGCGGGCAGCAACACCTCGGATCCGGACAACTTCCTCGAAGGCGACGGATGGGACAACTTCTTTCGTCTGCGCCTGAAATACCTCCTTCCCATGGGCCATGGACGCAATCGGGTCATTGGAGCGTTCCACCTTCGGGACGGCTTACTTGAGTCGGGCGCCGCCGGCGGTGAGTCGCTGAATCCATTTGCGAGCGGAAGAACGTATCTCGAACTGAGGCCCTTCTATCGCTCGCTGCAAATCGAGGCCGACAACGTCGAAAAGGATCTGGAAACCAATGGACTCGATGTCTCCCTCTTCTGGGACAATCGCGACTTTTACGCCAATCCATCCCGCGGTTTCGGACTACGGACCCGGTATTCAAGGGATTATGGATGGTTTAACAGTTCCAACCCGTGGACCAATCTCGATGGCGAGCTGGACCTGTACCTTCCATTGGACGTGGGCAACTGGGCGCGTCAGGGCGTGCTGGCTCTCGACCTCTGGACATCCTATTCCCCGAGTTGGGAGGAAAAGGCCGATGGCTCGATCAACAACAATCCGCCCGCCTACACCGGATCGACCCTCGGCGGCCTGTGGCGAATGCGCGGCTATCCCTCCCAGCGGTTCAACGACAAGGCCGCTATTTATTATTCGGCAGAACTCCGGATGATCCCGCACTGGAATCCTTTTCATGATTGGCCGGCAATCCAGAAGCTCGTCGGCGTCCAGTGGATACAGTTCGCCCCGTTCGTTGAAGTCGGACGGGTGGCACCCGCGTGGAATGCGGAAGAACTGCACTCGGATATGAAATGGAGCGCAGGTCTGGGCATTCGGCTCTGGGCCAAGGGAATCGTGGCCCGCATCGATACCGCCGTTTCCGAGGAGGGCGTCGGCATTCAAATGATGATCTCCCAACCGTTTCAATTCTAATCCGGATGGTCCATGAACGCTGAACCTTCATGCATCCTTCCGAGCGGCAACCTTACGGTTCAGGCGAATGTCAAATCCCGGGAACGGCTCCGGTTCATCCTGATCCTCCTCGGCATGTTCCTCGTGCTCGGCACATCCTGCCAAACCCATCGAGATCTTGAACTCGCCCCGGATCATCCCGAGGTGTTGCATACCCTCCTTGAAACCTCGGGGATTTGCCCCGCAGGCTATGACCTGATCGACGTTCCAAATCTTCGCCGGGCGATGGGCATGAAAAAAAATCCCGGCTTCATCACCAACACCTCGGAACTGGAAGCGATGTCTCGATTCGGCGGCTCCGACCCGTTCCTCGTCATTTATGGAACCGGGCAGACGATCTGCATGATGGTCAACGGGGTGTTTTTCCGGGACCCCTCCCGGATCGAGACCTTTCTTCAGGACCTGGAACAACGACGCCGGCTTCGCATCGCCGTGTACGAGAAACCGACGGACCACGGATCGTGGGTGATGATCTGCGCCATCAGTCCGACACGGATCTATTCGGAGGCCGAACGCTCAGCGATTCTGGACGGGCTTGGCCGTAAGCAAACCAACCTGAACACCCGCCTGAGGTTCAACCGCCTGTGGGAGAATCCGCCGTAATGCCCGCACTCGGCCACCTGGTGATTCTTCTCTGCCTGATGGCCGGGTATACCCTCGCGGCGGGCGCGCCCTCAACCACCCACGAGAAGTCGGAGCCCGCCCCTCAACCGGCCACAGGAAGGGTGAGCGGCATCCTCACCGGAGCCAACCTCCAACAACAGCGCGCGTCAGGCTGGGTCAAGCGAACCGCAACCCGGCTGGATCGCTTCTTTTTCAACCTCTCCGCTCCCTCCCACGCCCGGCGAAACGCAACCTTTGATCACTTTTTCGATGACCGGGGACTCGACAGCTCGGAACAAGACACCGTCCTTCGCTTGTCTCCGGGAATCACCGTAAAGGAAGGCGAAGGCACCGATGCCTCGTTTCGATTCTCGCTCCGGCTTCATTTACCTCGCTTCGAAAATCAGGCCGATCTTGTCATCGCCAACTTCGGTCAAGACGATACGGTGGACGATACCTTCCGCACAGGACGCTTCAGCGACTCGCTCCTCGAGGAGGAAACCGACCGCAGCATCAGCCTTAGAGCCACTGTCCGGGAAACCCGACGCCTGCGCCTTTCCTTGTCCACCGGAGTAAATTTCCGGCCGGAACCCGTTCCCACGCTCGCGGCCCGGCTTCGCCTCGAGGAACGCGAGGGCATCCATGTCCGGCGCTTGACCCCCGCCCTCTTTTGGGATCAAAGGGACGGTTTGGGTCAAAACGCCCGCCTAGATTTCGAGCGGCACCCCTCCCCGGAATGGAAACAACGGGCAAGTACGTTCCTGCTTTGGTCGGAAACCAGTGAAGGGATCAAGGCCTCCGAAACCTTGTCATGGATTCATGCTCCCAGCCGAAGAAGGGTCCAATCGCTCCACCTGGGTGCCACCGGGAAACTGGAACCCTCAACGATCATGACCGCATACATCGTCCGCTACAATTTCTACCGGCTCATCTACAAAAACTGGGTCTATCTCGAAGTGGAGCCCGGCGTTCAATTTCCCCGCGAACGGGACTGGGAAACGACCCCATTCGTGAACATTCAACTTCACGTCCTGCTTGGGGCGGTTCGTTGAGCCAAAGGTTCCCCCGATACCATGACCTTTTGCGTTACGGCATGGAGGGGCAAGCTCCCCGAGAACGGCAGAAAATAATTCATCTCATAATGGCGAAGCGCGTACCGGGGCGCCGATGACCCTCGATGCCGCCCGCTCGAAACCTTATCCCGGCAAACGACCTTCCCGGAGCGAAATAATCGCCATGACTTTTGGCACATACATCCGGGTTTCCGCAGGCAGATAGGGAGCGATTTGCGCGAAGCCGGCCCCGGGCTGTTGTCGCAAGAGCCGCGACACCCGTCCCTGGCCACCATTGTAAGCGGCCAATGCCAGTTCCCACGAGCCGAACCGCCGGTACAACTGCCGCAGGTAACGCGCTGCCGCCCGGGCGTTTCGTTCGGGATCCAGTCGCTCATCCACTTGTGTCACCCTCAGACCCAGCGACTTGGCGGTGGCCGGCATCAATTGGAACAAACCCAGAGCTCCCACCGGACTTCTCGCCGCCGGGTTGAAGGTCGACTCCACCTCGGCCACCCAGATCAATTCTGGCGGAACCCCCTCCTCAATGAACACACGGCGGAGCAAGGGAGTTAAAGCCTCCGCCCGACCCGGCACCGGACGCGGCGCGACCCGGTTTTTCCAGAGATCAAAGTCTGTGATCCGCTTGGATATGGCTCGTTTCCATCCCTCATCCCGCCCGTCGCCGGGCACCTGCCGGACCGCCTCCTCCACGATCTGGTAGTAATCAAGACGCTGTTCCAGCCAATCCACATAGGGCTTCAGCTCTTCTACGCTTTTCAACACCGTCAGGTACGCCTCCGCTTCCACACATACCTTGGCGAGTTCCTCCCAGTCGTCCGTCTGCAAGGTATAGTATGCCCGCTCCAAAATTCCCTGCCCCTCCAAAGAGACCCACTCCTCAAACTGGGCCGGAGGCTTGATCTGGAAGGATTTCACTTCGATCACTTCAACCTCCAGCTCGCGCCCGGCGAGCCGACCGCTTAACCGTTCTTCAAGATCGTCGATCGGCGGAAGAATTCCCGAGCCTTTCAAGAGCACCTTCACGCGAACGTCGGCCGTTTCACTTTCCACATAAGCCAGACGATAGGAGCCATCGGCCAACCATTCCTTCAGCTCCTTTGTCACCGTTCTTTTGATCGAGGTTTTGACAGCGATGTCGTAGCTGGCCACCCCGAGAGGAAGAGCAACGACAAAAACTCCCAGAGCCGAAACCCACGCTCCCTTGCGATGGGCTTGTCCGTCCGCTCCCCGGGCAAAGGCCAATCCAAAACCCATGATCCGGAATACAAGCGTTCCTGAAAACAGGATGGCAACGTAATTGGCAAGGAAAAGAAGCAGGCTGCCGAGAGCAAGCTGAACCTCCCCAAAAGCCAGCAGAATGCCCGTATTGGCGAGCGGTGGAACCAATGACACGGCAATCGCGACGCCGGGCAATGTATCGGACACATCCTTGCGCCCCATGGCAAACGCACCGGCCAGACCAATCACCACCGCAGCAATCAAGTCCAGAAGCCGCGGCGCCGTGCGAACCATGATCTGACCGATCTCCTTGGGCTCAAGCAGGCCCGACAGCGGAATGGCCAGCACGCAGCCAACCCCCACCACCACGACCATACCGGTCAGTGCAACCAGCACGGAACTTACCACGGCCCGGCCGTCCCCCAGACTGATCGCGAAAGCCAGGCCCATGATCGGGAGCATGAGCGGGGCCACGATCATCGCCCCGATCACCGCAGCCGTAGAATCCAGCAGCAGTCCGAAGGTTGCGATGCCCGTGGCCAAAACCAGAAGGCAGAAGAACCGCACCAGCCGCTTCGTCAGTTCGGGAGCCTCAAACAACAAGACCTCGCGGATCCGCAAGACTTCCGCAGAATCCACGGGTCCCCCATGCAGAAGCGTTCCCACTTTTGTAATCAGATCTTGCGAGTCGCGGTCCCCGGCATCCCCAAGTCGCGCAGGGCGGGCAGTAAATTTCGGCTGTTTGTCCATCGTCGTGTCTCCTTGGGGTATGCAGTGTCGTTAGTTCAGTTGGCCCGCCTCAGTGTCCACCCGACCAGCGCCAGAGCCACCACGACCTGCACGACAAAGTAGATCGCTCCGAACACCGCGTAATCGGTGCGGTCCAGCATGGCGATGGCGACGGCGGCCATCATGCCGAGGTTACGGACCCCGATCAAAAAGGCCCCGCAGGCTCTTTCCGGTCCGGTCAAGTTCATCCCGCGAGCAACCCACCAACCGATCGTAAGCGTGATCCCGAGAAACGCCCCGGCCGTCACCATCGACGTTACCGCATCGGCAAGCACATGCTCCCATTGGTTGGAGAGCACATAAACGATCAGCACACCAATGCACCCCACGCAAACATGGCGGATCCACGGCCGGAATCGGTTCGCCGAACCAGGATACAGAGCCCGCCAGGAGGCTCCGAAGAGTACCGGAAGCACAGCCAGGACGAGAACCCGTAACACCAGAACGGGTGTGGGGATGGCAAACGCAAATGCGTCACCCAGCAAGGCCTCGTAAACGGCAAAGGTCAGGGCCATGGTAAGCGGCGCAACCAGACAGGACAAGGCATTCACCGCCAGCGAACAGGCTATGGGCCCCCGCGCGAGCAAAGTGTATGCGTTGGCAATATCACCTACCGGACAGGCCGCCAGCAACAACAGGCCGGCAAGGATGTGCAGCGGTAGATTGAACATCTGCGCAAGCACCAATGCGACAATGGGCGGAACCACGAATTGAAGGATCCAGAAAACCAGCAGGCGAACCCGAAGACGGAGCGCCTCTCTGATCGCGGTCCGATCCACCTCAAGTCCGACGGCAAGGGTCAGCAAGATGCTGGCCGTCACAACCCCTGCATTTAGAATCGTCTCCATATCCCGGACGAGTGTGCCATACGGCGCGGTGACGTCAATCGAACGACAAACCCGCTTCCCTCACCCGGCGGCGTTACCTACCCGCAGGACTCGGCATACACCCCCAAAAAATGAAGCATCCCGGGACCAGGGGGCCTTGTTTAAACCTTCAGAAGCAGGTCACTCTTTAACACTCCACCCCCCCGCAACATCCCGCCCCATGGCCCGCCGTGTTCTCCGTGATCTCCGTGGTAAAAAAATTCCCCTCTTCCTCCCACGAACCCCGATTTCCAAACCTTGGAAAACCACCCTCTTCCCATTTCCAAACCTTGGAAAAACCCCTGCTCTCCGCAGCCGCTACGGGAACAGGGCGGGCTCTACAGTCCTCCTGTTTTCCAAGGTTTGGAAACCAAAACCCCCTCCGTTTCCAAGGTTTGGAAACCAACTTGCGGGGGGTCCATACGGCGATTTCGCCGCGCTGGGAGTCCTTCACTTCATTACGGCAGAAGCGTGCGGCATCAAGATCGCGTTGTTGGCCAATGCCGTCCGTAATGGATAAGGTTTCAGGATGGTGGGCGATACAGAACTCGAATCTGTGACCTCTTGCATGTCAAGCAAGCGCTC
>DAOLCW010000069.1:0-15284 GCA_035327665.1 Kiritimatiellia bacterium | reverse complement strand
GGGGGGGGGGGGGGGGGGGGGGGGGGGGGGGGGCGGGGGGGGGGGGGGGGGGGGGCGGGGGGGGGGGGGGGGGGGGGGCGCGGGTGCCGGTCCAGGCTTTTTCGGTGTCTTCGCCGGGGGAGGAGGTGAGGTGGATCCAGTCGGCGGCGACGCGGAGGGCTTCTTTGAGGGCGAGGTCGTTGGCGCGTTTTTCGTCGCCGTTTTCGCGGGCGGGGCCTTCGATGAGGTCCTGGAGTTCTTTTTGTTCGCGGGCGAAGGCGAGGCGGTCGGTGAGGCGGAGGGTGATTTCCTGCTTTTGCTGGCGGTCGCGGATGCGTTCGAGGAGGTTGGCGTGGGTGGCGAAGCGGGGGTCGTGTTCGCGGCGTTGGGCGGATTTGTGGATGAGGCGGGCGCGTAGATCTTCGAAGCCGGGTCGGGGGGTGAAGGCGAGGGGTTCTACGGTGGACCAGGGGAGGGCGTTTTCGAGGGTGTCTTCGCCGATTTCCATGGTTTCGAATTGGGAGGGGATGACGATGTCGGGGACGATGCCTTTGCGCTGGGTGGATCCGCCGGCGATGCGGTAGAAGCTGGCGGTGGTGACTTTGACGGAGCCGAGGCGGGGGTTGTTGCTGGCGAGTTCGGCGAGGGTTTGGACGGTGCCTTTGCCGTGGGTGCGGGAGTCGCCGATGATGATGGCGCGGTCGTAGTCCTGGAGGGCGCCGGCGACGATTTCGGAGGCGGAGGCGCTGAGGCGGTTGACGAGGACGATGAGGGGGCCGTCGTATTCGGTGCGGCGGCTGTTGTCGATGAGGGGCCGGACGGAGCGGCGGTCACGGACTTGGACGACGGGGCCGGATTCGACGAAGAGTCCGGTGAGGGAGATGGCTTCGGTGAGGGAGCCGCCGCCGTTGCTGCGGAGGTCGAGGATGATGGCTTGGGCGCCTTGTTCGTTGAGTTCGCGGAGGATGCGCTGGACGTCGCGGGTGCAACTGCGTGAGCTTTGGCCGAGGCGTCCGCCGGACATGTCGGCGTAGAAGTCGGGGAGGGTGATAAGGCCGACGTTGAGGAGGGTGCCGTCGTCGCGTTCGACGGGAAGAAGTTCGCCTTTGGCGGCTTGTTCTTCGAGTTTTACTTCGTCGCGGACGATGTCGACGATTTCGATGCGGGTTCCGCTGGGATCGGCTTTGGGGATGACGTGGAGGACGACGGTGGTGTCTTTTTCGCCGCGGATGAGGCGGACGGTGCGGTAAAGGGGCCAGTGGAGGATGTCGACGGGGGGTTGGGCGCCTTGGCCGACGGCGATGATTTTGTCGCCTTGCTGGAGGCGTCCGTCGCGGTCGGCGGGTCCGCCGGGGATGAGGCGTTCGATGACGGCGGCGCCGTCTTCGGTGCCGAGCATGGCGCCGATGCCGACGAGGGAGAGTTTCATGTTGATTTCGAAGTCTTCGAGGTTGTTGGCGGACATGAAGTCGGTGTGGGGGTCGAAGGCGCGGGCGAAGGCGGTGAGGAAGCGTTCGGCGACCCAGGTTTCGTCGTTGTCGCGGATCATGTGGTTGTAGCGCTGGTATTGGCGGCTGACGAAGGCTTCGGGGGTAAGGCTTTCGTTGATGAGCTGGGAGTGGGTGCGGCGGTCGTCTTCGGAGATGGATTCGAGGGAGGGTTCTTCTTCGCCGCCGATTTCGGCTTCGACGATGCGGACGAGGAGCTGGTTTTTGATCTTGCGGCGCCAGAGGTCGTCCCAGGCTTGCTGGTCGGCGGGCCATTGGGCTTGTTTGCGTTTCCAAAAGTAGGTTTCGTCGAGGTCGTAGTCCATGGGCTCGGCGAGGAGGGTTTCGACGAAGGCGACGCGGTCGATGACGCGCTGCTTGAAGGTGTCGTAGATGTCGAAGGCGAGGTCGAGGTTTCCGCGTTTGACGGCTTCTTCAAGGCCGTCGAGGCTCTGGCGGAAGGTGTCGATGTCGGACTGGAGGAAGAAGCTGCGTTCGAAGTCGAGGGATTGGATGTAGTTGTCGAGGGCGATTTCGGCGATGCGGGCATCCCACGGGGTTTTGTTGAGGTGCATGAGGGGGAGGCTGCTGGCGAGGAGTCGGGCGGACCGGCTGAAGGTGTCGAGGGTGGCGGATTCAGCGGTATCGGAGCGCCGGGCCCACGTGAAGGAGACGGCGAAGAGGAGAAGGGCAAGGATGAGTTTGGAGCCGCGTTGAATCATGACGATGAACCTTTTCATGGGTGGCTGGGGATGGGACCGGTGAAGGGGTATCCCCGGTAAAACGGTACGCCAGATTGGGACGTTCGCCAATGGGTTTTTGTTCAGATGTTGGGAGGGATTAAGGTTGCGGGGGGTGGAATTGGAGGTCGGGGACGGGTTGTCCGCCGAGGATGTGCTGTTGGAGGATGCGTTCGAGGTTGTCAGGGGTGCAGGAATGGTACCAGATGCCCTCGGGGTAAATGACGGCGATGGGGCCCTGGCGGCAGATACGGAGGCAGTTGGCTTTGGTGCGTTGGACGCCGCCGGGGCCGGAGAGGCGAAGTTCGTTGAGGCGTTTTTTCAGGTAGTTCCATGATTCGAGTCCGGCGGTGTGGGTGCAGCAGGAGGGGTCGGAGGCTTCGGCGCAAAGGAAGATGTGATGGCGGGTGGAAGCGAGGTGAAGCTCGGCGGCGATGGCTTGAAGGGGATCGGGGGGGATGGGCATGGGTGGCTCTTGGTGGGGGTGGGGTGTGTGGTTGATGGAGTCTTTCAGAAAATATGGCGACAAAAAAGTATTTTGCTAAGGCCCCTGGGCGATTGGGCCCATGGCGATTGTTCGCCGCGGACGAGATGGCAGTTGCATATCCCTAGTCTCTCTCGTAATTTATACGCTGTGGTATCTAGATGAAAACTTTGGAAGCAATCTTGGAGAAGGACGGCCGGATTCGTCTTCTCGAGCCGGTTCAATTAGGTCATGCCTGCCGAGCCATCGTGACGATTATGGATGAACCTTCGATCCCGGAGTCAGCCTTGCTGAGTGAGCAGTCCCTTGCCCGGGATTGGGAACGATCGGAGGAGGACGAGGCATGGTCGCACCTTCAGTAGGTTGTGTTGTTCTCGTGAGGTTTCCTTTTTCCGACCTTTCCTCGACTAAGTTAAGGCCAGCGGTCGTGCTTGCCGATGCGGGTCGCGAGGATTGGATCCTTTGCCAAATCACGAGCAACTCCTATTCTGATGCGCGAGCGATGGAACTTTCCGAATCTGACTTCGTGTCGGGCGGTTTACTGCGCACAAGTTATGTTCGGCCCGGTAAACTCTTCTCGGCAAACTCTTCGCTCATGGTGCGAGTTGCTGGCGACCTGAAGAAGTCCAAGCTAGTCGATCTTGTGGATGCGATTGTTGCAATACTTCGATCCGGGATTTGATTTGAAGCTCCCTGTGGGGTCGCCACATTTTTTTGTTGTGAAGAATCGCCTATCCCGAACTACGGGTCAGTGAATCAGGGGTGCGCCCTTACGATTGAGGCTCGCTTCAGGTTGGTGTCGGTTCAGGTTGGTTGCCAGAGGGTTGACCTCGTGATAGAATGAGTCTTCATGAGCCAGCCTTTTCCAGCGCCGTTTTCACATCTTGATGCGGTGGGGTCGACCCATGCGGGGGTGGTGAGGACGCGGAATGAGGATGCGTTTTTGATTCTGCCGGAGTGCGGGGTGTTTTGTGTGGCGGACGGGATCGGAGGGGCATGGGGGGGGCACCACGCGAGCAGCACGACGGTGGATGTGCTGGGGTCGGCGTTTTCGTCGGAGTGGGACCGGCTGAGCGCGGCGTCGATGGAGGACCGGAAGCGGGCGGTGCGGGGGGCGATCGACCGGGCAGGGGAGTCGATTCGCTCGCAGGCCCGGGAAAAGGGGGCGGGGCAAAGTGGAACGACGGCGATTACGCTGCTGTTCTGTCCGCAAGACCGGACGAAGGCGACGGTGATGCATGCGGGGGACAGCCGGGCCTACCGGTTCCGGGGAGGAAGGTTGACGCGATTGACGCGGGATCACACGCTGGCGAATCAGATCGGGATGGACGAGGGGTCGCCGGAGGCTTCGAGCTATAGGAATGTGGTGACGCGGGCGGTGGGGCTGGCGGACCGGGTGGTGCTGGAGGAGGCGGATGTGGAGGTTCGGGGGGGGGATTTGTTTCTGCTTTGTTCGGATGGTTTGACGAACATGGTGGATGACGAGGGGATCGAGGCGTATCTGGATATGATGCGGGACCAGCCGATGAAGGAGGTGGCGCGCGGTTTGGTGGAGGCGGCGAATGAGTCGGGGGGGCATGACAATATCACGGTGCTGCTGGTGGATGTGGAAGGTGGGCGTGATTCGGATTCGTGGGGGGCACGATTCCGGTCGTGGTTGGCGAGATCGTAAGATGAGAAAGGGCTGGGTTGCGGGGGATGGATGATCTCAATCTTTCGATTGACCAGGCCTACCTGGTGACGCTGTCGAAGATGCGGATGCCGTTCGGGAAATACCGGGGTTGGCGGCTGGTGGATTTGCCGGAGCCGTATGTGGTGTGGTTCTCGCGGAAGGGGTTTCCGGAGGGGGAGCTGGGGGAGATGTTGAGGATTGTCTTTGAAATCAAGGCGAATGGATTGGAGTATTTGTTCGACGGCCGGACGCCGGGGAATCCCTTAGGAGGCAATCGGGAAGAGGGAGGCTTGCCCCGGGGGCGGCAGTCCGTATAGTGCGATGGACTTTTTTCCGGAAAGGATGATGTAAGATGAACGTACGAATGGAGAAGGATTCGCTGGGCGAGCTGGAGGTGCCGGTTGATGCGTACTATGGGGTGCATACGTGCCGGTCGCTGCGGAATTTTGATGCGGCGGGGGAGACGCTTCCACTGGAGATCGTCTATGGAATGGTGCGGCTGAAGCGGGCGTGCGCGCTGGCGAATCACCGGCTGGGGTTGCTGGATGAGGCGAAGACGGGGGCGATTACGAAGGCGTGCGAGCGGATTCTGTCCGGGGAGTTCGATGATCAGTTTCCGATTGATGCGTTTCATGCGGGGTCGGGGACGTCGTCGAACATGAATGTGAATGAGGTGATTGCGAATGTGGCGAATGAGGCGCTGGGCGGGAAGCGCGGGGACCGGCATTTGATCCATCCGAACGACGATGTGAACAAGGGGCAGTCGACGAATAACATTTTTCCTTCGGGGATCCGGGTGGCGGGGGTGTTGCTGGCCGGGGAGTTGAAGGTGGCGCTTCAGGGATTGATCGATGCGCTGAAGGTGAAGGCGGAGGAGAACAAGGATGTGCTGCGGAGCGGCCGCACGCATTTGCAGGACGCGGTTCCGGAAACGATGGGGCAGGCGTTCGGGGCGTGGGCGCATGCGCTGGAGAAGGATGTGATCCGGCTGGAGGGGGCGCGGGAGCGGCTGATGGAGCTGGGGGCGGGCGGCAATGCGATCGGTACGGGGGTGAATACGAAGAAGGCGTTTCGTCCGGAAATCGCGAAGGCGATGCAGGAGACGACGGGGCTGGCGTTCCGCCATGCGGACAACGGGATCGAGATCACGCAGTTTTTGACGGACATGGCGGATATGTCGTCGGCCTTGCGGATGGTGGCGATGGACATCGGGAAGTTGTGCAATGATTTGCGGTTACTGGCTTCGGGCCCGAACACGGGGTTTGCGGAGGTGGTGCTTCCGGCGGTGGAGCCAGGGTCGTCGATCATGCCGGGGAAGATCAATCCGAGCATTTGCGAGGCGGCGAATATGGCGTGCATTCAGGTGATGGGGAATGACCACGCGGTGCAACTTGCGGCGGGTGCGGGCCAGTTGGAGCTGAATACGCACATGCCGGTGACGGGGCTGAACCTGGTGAAGTCGTTCCGGATTCTCGCCCGGACGGCGCGGATGCTTTCGGAGAAGTGCATTTCGGGGATCGAGGTGAACAAGGAGCGTTGCTACCACTATTTCGAGTCCAGCGGGGGGCTGGGTACGGTGTTGAACCCGGTGCTGGGGTATGACAAGGTGGCGGCGCTGGTGAAGGAATCGTTGAAGGAGAAGAAATCCGCGCGTGAAATCGTAGTGGAAAAGGGTATCTTGACCGAGGACGAATTCGTGAAGCTGGCTAAAAACAGCACGCAACCCAATCTGGACTGAGTATGAGCAAAAGCAATCCATTCAAGACGACGGTAGGCCGGAAGGTGATCATGGCGGTGTCGGGCATTCTCCTGATGTTGTTTTTGATCGTGCATCTGGCGGGAAATCTGACCCTGTTCGTTCCGGACGGCGGGGAGATGTTTAACAAATACGCGTACACTCTGGAGAGCCTGGGGCCGCTGCTGTACCTGGCGGAGGCGGGGTTGCTGGCGATCTTCCTCTTCCACATCATCACGGCGTTTCAGGTGCATTACGAGAAGAAGAAGGCCCGCACGGACCGGTATGCCGTGGAAGCGAGCAAAGGTGGTCCGAGCAAGAAGACGATTGCGTCGCGGTCGATGATCATCACGGGGATTATCCTGTTGGTCTTTATTCCGCTGCACATTTGGATGTTCAAGTACAATGCGGGGGAGCCGTATCCGAAGGTGATGGTGGATGAGACGGAGATGAAGGACATCTACGGGGCGGTGTACGGGGCGTTCAAGCGGCCGGGGGTGGTGGCGTTTTACACGACGGTGATGTTCCTGCTCGGGTTTCACCTGCGGCACGGATTTTGGAGCGCATTGCAGTCGTTGGGGGCGATGAATCCCCGGTGGACGCCCTTGGTGTATGCGGGCGGTTTTGTGTTCGCGTTGCTGTTGGCGGGCGGGTTTTTAATCCTGCCGTTGTATTTTTACTTTTTTGTTGAGGTTCCGGTAGCGGTGAGTGGAGGTGCGATGTGATTGTGAATGCGACGACTCGGTTGGATGCGAAGATTCCCGCGGGCCCGATCGCGGACAAGTGGTCGAACCACAAGGCCTCGATCAAGCTGGTGAATCCGGCGAATAAACGGAAGTACACGGTGATCGTGGTGGGGACGGGACTGGCGGGGGGGGCGGCGGCGGCCTCGTTGGGCGAGCTGGGCTACAATGTGTTGAATTTTTGCATTCAGGATTCGCCCCGGCGGGCCCACAGCGTGGCCGCACAGGGGGGCATCAACGCGGCGAAGAATTACCAAAATGACGGGGACAGCGTGGCTCGCTTGTTCTACGACACGGTGAAGGGCGGGGACTACCGGGCCCGCGAAGCGAATGTGCACCGTTTGGCTGAATTGAGCGTGAACATCATCGATCAATGCGTGGCTTCAGGGGTTCCGTTTGCCCGGGAATACGGGGGCACGCTGGCCAACCGCTCGTTCGGCGGGGCGCAGGTGTCGCGGACGTTTTATGCTCGGGGGCAGACGGGCCAGCAGTTGTTGCTGGGCTGCTACAGTTCGCTGATGCGGCAAGTGGACGCGGGCCGGGTGAAGCTGTTTGCGCGGCGGGAAATGCTGGATGTGGTGATGATCGATGGCCGGGCGCGAGGCATCATCTGCCGGAACCTGGTGACGGGCGAGATTGAGCGCTATGCAGCGGATGCGGTGTGTCTGGCCACGGGGGGCTATTCCACGGTCTTCTTCCTCTCCACGAACGCGGTGAATTGCAATGCGACGGCGGCGTGGCGGTGCTACAAGAAGGGGGCGCTCTTTGCGAACCCCTGCTACACGCAGATTCATCCGACCTGCCTGCCCCAATCGGGGGAAAGCCAGTCGAAGCTGACGCTGATGAGCGAAAGCCTTCGCAATGACGGGCGGGTGTGGGTGCCGAAAGCGAAAGGCGACAAGCGGTCGCCGGACCAGATTCCGGAAGCGGAGCGGGATTACTTCCTCGAACGGCGCTATCCGGCGTTCGGGAACCTGGTTCCCCGGGATATCGCATCGCGGGCGGCGAAGTCGATCTGCGATGACGGGGGCGGGGTGGGGCCGACGGGGTATTCGGTCTACCTCGACTTTTCCGAGGCGATTTCCCGGCTGGGCGAGAATGTGATCCGGGAGCGGTATGGGAATTTGTTCCACATGTACCATGAGATCACCGACGAGAATCCTTACAAGGTTCCGATGCGCATCTATCCGGCTCCGCACTACACGATGGGCGGGGTGTGGGTGGACTACAACTTGATGACGACGATCCCGGGGCTGTATGCGCTGGGGGAAGCGAATTTTTCGGATCACGGTGCGAACCGGCTGGGGGCAAGCGCGCTGATGCAGGGGTTGGCGGATGGCTATTTTGTGATTCCGGCGACGATCGGCGACTACCTCGCCCAGAACCGTCCGGATGGACTCACGGCTGACCATGATGCCTTCCGCGCGGCGGAAAAAGCGGTGGCGGAACAGGTCAAGCAACTGCTGGCGATCAACGGGGATAAGACCGTGCGCGATTTTCATTGGGAGCTGGGACGTATCCTGTGGGATGAGGTGGGGATGGGCCGCAATGCGAAGGGGTTGACCCGGGCGATTTCGGATATCCGCGCGCTCAAGGACGATTTTTGGAAGCGGGTCAAGGTTGGAGGCGCGGCGGAGGATTTGAACAAGAACCTCGAATACGCGGGGCGGGTGGCCGACTTTTTCGAGCTTGGCGAGCTGATGGCGATGGATGCGCTTCAGCGGGAAGAGTCCTGCGGTGGCCATTTCCGCGAGGAGCACCAGAACGAAGAAGGCGAGGCGTTGCGCAACGATGAGGACTTCTGTTTTGTCGGGGCCTGGGAGTACAAAGGGCCGGGCCAGGAACCCGAATTGCACAAAGAAGAGCTGGTGTTCGAGAACGTTCATCTCGCCCAGCGGAGCTACAAATAAGTATTGAGGATATGTCCATGAAGTTCACGATCAAGATCTGGCGTCAGGAAGGCCCCGATGTTCCCGGCCGGTTTGCAGAATACCCGGTGACCGATGTCATTCCGGAAATGTCGTTCCTGGAAATGCTCGACCTGCTCAACGAGCAATTGTTGAAGAGGGACATCGAGCCGGTGGCGTTTGACAGCGATTGCCGGGAGGGAATCTGCGGGATGTGCGGGTTGGTGATCGAGGGGATGGCCCACGGGCCGAAGACGTCGTGTACGACCTGCGAGTTGCGGATGCGGAATTTCCCGGATGGGGGGACGATTACGGTGGAGCCGTTCCGGGCGCACGGGTTTCCGATCCTCAAGGATTTGTGTGTGGACCGTTCGGCATTCGACCGGATCATCGCGGCAGGCGGCTATATTTCGGTGAATACGGGTTCGGCTCCGGATGCGAATGCGATTCCGGTTCCGAAGACCATCGCAGAGAAGGCGATGGATTCGGCGGCGTGTATCGGCTGCGGCGCATGTGTGGCAGCGTGCCCGAATGCATCGGCGGCGCTGTTTGTGAGCGCGAAGGTCTCGCAGCTTGCGTTGCTTCCGCAGGGGGAACCGGAGCGGGAAGCCCGGGTGTTGCGGATGGTGGAGACGATGGACCGGGAAGGCTTCGGGAATTGCTCAAACCATGCGGAATGCGAAGCGGCCTGCCCGAAAAATATCTCGATTGAAAACATCGCCCGGTTAAGGCGGGAATTTTTGAAGGCGGCGTTTTAGCCGGCTTGCGTCTGGTGGTGGAGGGGGGAGACGGGGAAGGCAGGTAGGTCATGGGTCTGTTGGCGCGCGTGGTATCGTTGAAAGGACTGTTACGGGGATTGGATGTGTCGGATCTGGATGCCGATCCGATGCGCGAGTACGACCGTTGGTACACGCTGGCCCGGCGGGTTCGCATCTATTGGCCGAATTCGGTGGCGCTGGCGACGGCGGACGGGCAGGGGCGTCCGTCGGTGAGGATGGTGCTGTTAAAGGGGTACGGCGAGGACGGGATCACGTTTTATACGAATTACCGGAGTCAGAAGGGGAAGGAACTGGATGCGAACCCGTGGGGGGAGCTGGTGATTTATTGGAATGACCTGGTGCGACAGGTGAGGTTTTCGGGGCGGGTCAGCCGGTTGTCGCGGGAGGCGTCGGAGGCGTATTTTCATTCCCGGCCGCGAGGCAGTCAGATCGGGGCGTGGGCCTCGGACCAGGATGAACCGGTGGAGAGCCGGGCGGTACTGATGAAACGCTACGAGGACTATGAGAAGCAGTTCGCGGGGGGCGAGGTTCCGCTGCCGGACCACTGGGGTGGCTACCGGCTGGAACCGGAGTGGGTTGAGTTCTGGCAGGGGCGGGCCTACCGGCTGCACGACCGGTTCCGGTATGCACGGGGCAGCGGGGGAACGGGGTGGACGATTCAGAGGTTGTGTCCTTAACTGAGTGCAACAAACTTTGCGGAAACGGAAGTTTGAGGTAAGGTTCGGGCATGTGGTCTTCTGGACAGTATCAGTTGCGATTCGGCCCGATGACGCCGGTCAGCCTTGCTTTGATCGTGATTGCGGGAGGGGTGTTTGTGTTGCAGACCTTGTCGCACTTGTGGGGCATTTATCTGATTGAAGGATGGTTTGCCCTGAGTGTGGCGGGGTTTAAGCAGGGGGCGTGGTGGCAGTTCGTAACCTACATTTTCCTGCACGGGAGCATCTGGCACCTTTTGTTGAACATGCTGGTGTTGTTTTTTTTCGGCCCGGAGCTGGAACGGGCGCTGGGGCGCCCGCGGTTTCTGCTGTTGTTTTTTAGCGCGGGTATTCTGGGCGGGGCGGGATGGCTGGCTCTGATCTATCCTTATGAGAGCATGTGCCTGGGGGCGTCGGGGGCCATTTTCGGACTGTTGGGCGCGTTTGCGGCGTTGTATCCGAACCGGGAGATTACCCTGTTGTTGTTTTTCGTGCTGCCGATCACGCTGAAGGCGTGGGTGCTGGTGGGGGCACTGGGGGTGATCCAACTATTTATGGTGCTTCAGCCCGGACCTACGGGAGTGGCGTATTCGGCCCATCTCGCGGGGGGGCTGGCAGGATTTGTCTACGGATGGATGTTGCGTGGAAAACCGTTTCGGACGACGGCGGGTTTGCAGCAACGATGGAATGAGTCGCGGAACCGGCGGATGGAGGAAAAGCAGGCGGCGACCCGGGAGGAAGTGGACCGGTTGCTGGACAAGATCGCCGAGCAGGGGATTCATTCGTTGACGCCCCGGGAACGGAAGATTTTGGAAGAGTCGAGTCGGCGGTATCCTCGTTAGTGGGAATGCTCAAGGCTTATGGTGGGGGGTGTTGAGGAGGTCGAGGTAGATGCGGGCGGTGGTTTGCCAATCCCAGGTTTTTGCGGCGTAGGCTGAGAGGTCGCGGCGTTTTTCCTCGGAGAGGGGAAGGGTCTGCTGGAGGGCGTCGAGAGCGGCGTGAAGGGCGTCGAAGTTGCGGGGGGTGACGGTGAAGTGTTGGGGATCGGTGGCGTAGCCGCTGAAACATTCCTCGGAGATGAGGCAGGGGCATCCGCAGATCATAGCCTGGGGGATGACGGCGGGCCAGCCTTCGCCGTAGGAGGGCATGAGGAAGAGATCGTGGGCACCGTAGAGTTCGCGGAGTTGGTGGTTTTCGACGAAGGAAAGAACGCGAAGGTTGGGAAGGTTCCATGTGGCGGGGTTGATGGGGCCACCCCCGACGAGGGTGAAGCGGACGCGGGGGAAGGCGATGGCGAGTTCGCGAAGAAGGGGGAGGCCTTTTTTGTCGTAGAACCGGCCAACGAAGAGAAGGTTGAGGGTGTGGTCGGGGCAGTTCCACTTTTGGCGGAGGGTTTCACGTTCGGAGGCGGGGACGAAGTGGTAGATGGCTTGGTTGATGCCTGCCGGGGTCATGAAGAGCCGGGAGGGATCAATGCCGGGCTGGGAGGCGAACCAGTCGCGTACGGCTTTGCCAACGAAGGTGAGGGGGGCTCCGCCCCGGAGGAGGTGGCGGGCCTGGGCGAGGATGTAGGTCTCCTGGAGGCGGCTGAGGGCAGCCCAGCGCAAAGGGATGACGGCTACATGCTGGGTGACGACGAGGGGTTTTCCTTGGCGGAGGGCTTCGCGCATGACGAGCACGGAGAGGCCGGGGGCGAGGCTGTGGGTATTGACGGCGTCGTGAGCGGCAACGAGGTCGCGAATGGTTTTGCGATGCCAAGGCCCGATGAGGGGGGTATTGATCTGGAAGCGGTCTTCGAGAAGGTTGAAGGCGGGGATGCGAAGGTTGCGGGGGGTGACGAGGTCGGGGCGGGGGGGAGAATCGGTGGTGATCCAGGTGACGTCGTGGCCTTCGGTTCGCCAGCAATCGCGAAGGGCCTCGGCTGCGAATTCGATGCCGCCCATGTGGGGAGGCTGGTAGTTCGAGGCGAGGAGGAGGTTCATGCCGGGGGGTACTTTACCACGGAGCCGGCGATGGATCTCGACCGGGCGAGGGCGAAGACTTGGTCGCCTTGCCGGGTGGAGTTGAGGAAGTAAGCGTAGTAGGTGAGGCGGGCGATGAGTTTACGGAGGGGGCCGAAACGTCCGGCGGACATGGTTTGGGAGCCCCAGTCGCCATCTTTGAAGGCAAGGCGCTGTTGGAGGTCGTAGAGGGGAAAGCCCCATCGAAAGTAACGGAGGACCTCAAAGCCGCAGCGTTGGAGTTTTTCAGGGAGGAGGTTGCCGTGATAATTGCGGAAGTGTCCGTAGCGGCGGTCGACTTTGCCGGGTGGTCCGCCGGGAACGGAGATGACGACATGGCGGGTGTAGGGAGCGATGGCGGTGAGGACAAACTCGTCGTCTTCGATGTGTTCCAGCACCTCGGAGAGGGTGATGACATCGTAGATTTTTTCCGGTTTGCCGTTCATGAGGTCGAGGGGGAAAAAACGGACGCCGGGAACGTTTCGGCGGGCGATGGCGAGGGCTTGTTCGGAGATGTCGGAGCCTTCGAATTCGGCGGTGAGGGCCCGGGAGAGTTCGGCGATGAGGCTGCCGTCGCCGCAGCCGAGATCGAGGACGGTTTGATGGGGAACGGAGGCGAGGAGTTGCCCGACGATGCGGCGGCGGTGGCGGCAGGCGGGTCCATAGATGGTGGTGTCGTTCCAGTAGCCCTTCCAGAAGGCTTCGTAGTCGACGCGTTTGGTCATGATGCCGACTCCGGGAGGGGCGGCTTGACCCCGTTGGCGATGATGTAGCCAGCCCAGCGGCGGAGGCCGGGGAGGGAACGGAAGAGGCGGTCGCTGGCCCGCAGAACGTTTCCGGCCATGGGGGGCTTGAAGGCGTTGAAGAGGTGGGGGGGGAAGTAAATGGAAAGCTGAGTCTGGCCGATGAGGCCGGCTTGTTCCATCCATTGCAGGAGTTGTTCTTGCTTAAGCAGGGGATCTTCGCGGGCTTCTTCGTCGTAGAGTTTCCAGACTTTCATGAGGGCATCGAAGAGGAAGCGGACAGGGCTGGCGTGGGGATCCTGGGAGTGGAGGCGTCCGCCGGGCACGAGTTTGGCGGCGGCGGCGGCAATGGCTCTTTCGGGGTGGGGAAGATGGTGGAGGGCGCCGAGGAAGAGGCAGGCGTGGACGCTGTGGTCGGGAACGGGGGGGGCTTCGGCGTCGGCGGCGATGAAGTCGATGTGGCCGGCGACGCCTTGGCGGAGGGCGCGCTGGAAGCCGACGGCGAGCATTTCCTCGGCGATGTCGAGGCAAAGGCAGTGGACCTTGCGGGCGGCGATGGCGAGGGCGGGTTCGCCGGTGCCGGCCCCGAGGTCGAGGAGGACGTCACCGGGGTTGAGCCAGGCGTCGGTGCGGGGGTAGAGGTAGGATTGGTTGAAGGCGGTGTAGAGGGAAAGCTGTTCGACTTTCTCGCCGTAGTCGCCTGCGTGGTCGCGGAAGAAGTCGATCTGGCCGCGCTTCATGCTGTCGGTTTCGGTGGTGATGTCAGAGGTGGTTTCGATTCCATGACGGGTGGCAAAGGCGGCATAGAGGTCGTGGCGGCGAAGGTGGAGGGGGAGGAAGTCGAGGACGCCGTTTTCGATGCGGTACCAGCGGTTGGCGGAAGGGGAGAGGACGCGGCCTTCGATGATTTGTCCGTTTTCCTCGCGGAAGACTTCGAGGGTGAGGTCGGGGGATCCGGTGTCGGGGCAAAGAAGACGTTTGAGGGTTTGGGGATTCATGGGGGAGGAATTGGTACCACGGAGCGGAGGGGGCGTTCCACCTCAAAACGGCCGGGGTTTTCGCTTGGCCGAATTCGGCGGGGAGGTTATGAGAGGGCAACAGAGCAGGAGGCGGTTTATTAAGACGCATCATATTCAAGGATTGTTGTTGGCGGGGATTGTGGTGGTTGGAGCGTGGTTCCGGCTGCATGATTTGGGGGCGGCGGCGCTTCGGGCGGACACGATACATTTCTGGTCGATTTGCCGGATGCCGATCAGCGGATGGGATGTGGTGACGAAGTGGACGGAGCTTGGGGTGGGGCAGATGCCGCTGCCGCTGGCGGTGACGAAGGCGTACATCGATTGGTTCGGGGTGGAACCGACGGAGTTTCATCTGCGCTTGCCGAATGCGCTGTTTGGGATCGCGTTGATTCCGGTGATGTTTGCGATCGGCCGGCGGTTCATGAACGGATGGACAGGATTGGTGGCGGCGTTGCTGGTGGCGTTGAATCCGTTTCATATTCAGCTTTCGATGGAGGCGTATTTTTATGCGTCGTTGATTCTGGGGGCGGGGTTGATGGTGTTGAGCGCGTTTCAGGCGGTGGATGCTTATCGGGACCAGAGGGCGCTGCCAGGGAGTTTTCCGTGGGTGAGCGGGGGTGGTTTCCTGTTGATTGCGTACAGTCAGGTTACGGGGTGGGTCCTGGCATTTCTGCTGATCCTCACGGTGGTGACGGTGGGATGGATGAACCGGAGTCGCCACGAGCGGGGGCGGCAGGATTTTGTGAAGATGCTTGTGACGTATGGGGTGGTGGGAGCCCCGCTGTTGGTGGTGTCGTGGGGGTTGCCGCATATCCTGGATAAACTTAAGGACCGGGGACAGATTGAGTTCGGGGAGGAGGTGGTGGCGCTGATCGGCGACAATGCCTTTACGTTGTTGCACCGGATGGTGACGTCGATGGCGTGGGGCCAGACGTTTCCGAGGGTGGTCTTGGTGGTGGCGCTCCTGCTGTCAGGAGTTGCGTGCCTGGTGGGGATGATCCGGCGGAACCGGATGCTGGGGTTTGTGCCGTTGGTTCTGGTGGTGAATTATGGGTTGTTCCTAATGACGCGGAGTGCGTTCGGCGCGTTGTATGAAAGCCGATACCTTGCGGGGATTCTGCCGATGTACATGGTGTTGTTGGCGGGGGGGATTACAGGAGCGGGGGGATGGCTGGAGCGGTTCGGGATGAAGGGGGCGGGGCGGGTGGCGCCGAGGATTTTTCTCTGGCTGGGGGTGTTGGCGTTGTCGCGGCCGGCGCGGGCGGCAAACCAGCTTCGGGGCAAACCGGTGCCCCATAAGG
>DAOLCW010000068.1:12542-15332 GCA_035327665.1 Kiritimatiellia bacterium | reverse complement strand
GATCGAGTTCGGTCGCGATTAAAATCCGAGTTGCAACTATGTGCGGACTGACCCCGTAACTTTGACCCCGTAACTTTGCCATCCGGGCCCTGTTCGACCGCGAGGCCGTGTTGGCCAGCGACTGGTATCAAGCCCGGCTCAAGGCCCGTCAAGGGCTCGAGGTGGAGCATCAGAAACGGATGATCGCCAACCTGGAAGCTTTCCTGCGGCGGCCCGAGTATGAGAAGGAGGGGGAGCGGCTTCACCTCGGCGAGCGGCTTCACGCGGCGAGGATCCGTTTGCAGACCGTCTCCTCCCCGGAGTATGTGAACGACTTGCTGGGAACGCTGGGGGCCGACCCGTTTGAGCTGGACCGGGTTTGACCGGAACAGCTATTTGCCAGCAGCCGGAAATGTCTCCACCGAAGAAATGCATCGCGTCTTCAATATGGGGATCGGCTACGTTGTCATCGTTCGGGCCAAAGACGCCCCCTCCGCCCTCAAGCCCGCCGGCCCCCGCCTCATCGGCCGCATCGTGCCGGGTCGGCGGGTCGTCCACGCGGCAAAATAAAAACGAAAAAATTTCGCTTGACCGGAAAAGTCGGCATTCGTAGATATTCCATGGCTTAATAAAAACGTCCGATTGGTTACGGTTTGAGGTAAACCGGTCTATCGGAGAAGGCGTGGATATGCCACTTTGATGAGAAGCTAAAACTGAATATGCTCCAGCTATTCTTCTGATGAGGTAAAGGAGGTCCCAATGAAGATTTGTTACTCACTGCCTAGCAGGTTGCGGTGGATTCCTGCCGTAGTTTTCGCGCTGGCGTTGCTGTCCGCCGCTCCGCGCCCCGCCCACGCACAAATCACCATGATCGAATCGGGCGATCTGGTCATCAACACCCCGCTGTCCGATCCTGGCGATATTATCCTGCAATCGTTGAACGGCAGGGTCACCATCAACGCGGCGGTTGATGCGGGCGGGAAATTGACCGTTGTCGCGGCGGGCGATCTTGACGTGGACTCCGTATTGACCGGCACCGGTGAAATCTATCTTCAAGCCGCCGGCACGTTGTTGGTGAAGGATGGCGGCATTGTCCGGGTCGTTCCCTGGCTGAATGGCCGGGGCGGAATCATCAGCCTCTTTGGAGACCGGGTGGGCGTGATGGATGCGATCATCGAAGCCTCCGGCCCTTACGGCGGCGGTTCTATCTACATCGGCGGTGACTTCGGCGGGCAGGGAACGATGCCGCTAGCCAGTGCGACCTATATTGTGCAGAGCGCCCAAATCCGCGCCGATGCAGTGATCAGCGGCGATGGCGGCCAGATCGCCGTCTGGGGCACCGATGTGATGAGATTTTACGGCCAGATGTCCACCCGGGGCGGAGCGCAAAAGGGCGATGGAGGATTGATTGAAGCTTCAGGTGCGAACTTCATTGATGTCCGCGGCCTTTCCGATGTACGCGCTCCATCCGGACGAACCGGTATGTTTCTAATAGACCCTACCGATCTTGAGGTTGGCAATTTTTTCGATCAAAACGTAAATTCATTCGACGCTGGGCAAGGATTTGAGCCATCTGGATCGCCCTCACGTCTTAGTTGGCCCAGCATCATAGCGAATTTAGGGATTGGTAATGTTGTGGTACAAACCACCTCGGGTCATGATGATCCTGGACAAAGTGGAAACATAACTGTTTTGGATGGCGCCGTTTATAACTCACTCAATGCGCTTCGTCTTTTTGCCGCTGGATCAATCTTTCTGAATGGTGCGATTTCCAATTTGGGATCAGGGATCCTCGATCTTCAAGCTGGCAACAACATTACCCAGTTAGCATCGTTATCTGTCTCAAATTTATTTATCCAAGCGGGTGGAACGGTCGAACTTGGCAACCCTGCCAATCAAATCGGGAGGGTGGCCGGAACAGCGGGCGGGGACACCCTACTTGTAAACAACGCCAACCTCGGGGTGGCATCGCTCACTTCGCCTTTTGGCCCGACCACGCTCAATGGTCTGGATAGCACGGGTGGTAAAATTGATCTTCGCGCTCCCAACCTCACGATTTCCCTGAATGGCGGAGTCCGTGCGGGAACAAACATCGTCATTGGCGCAAACGCCGCGACCATCAATGGTTCGTTGGGTACCGGTGGCAATGTTTTAATCGACGTAGATACCATCCTGACGATTAACAACTCTATCCGGGCCGGTGGAAGTATCACCAACCTGGCGGCAAGCATTGTGTTTGGCGGCGTGGGGCCTCAGACACTTTTTGCCACCAACGGAAACATCACGATTGTCGGGGCGGCCTCGCGCACGTCGGGAGACTTGACCCTCGCTGCGGGTGATCAGGTGAGTTTGGGAGCCCTGACCGGGGTGGCAACTCTGAATGTGCATGCCGGTGACGGGGTTCAGATTGCCGGGCCGGTGACCGCGTCTGGCAATATCATCGTGACCAATCTTGCCGGGAATGTGGTCGGGGGCTCGGTGGCGGCAGGTGGAAATGTGACGTTGAAAAGCGGTGGCGAGGTGGCCACGACGATCACGGGCACGGTGGCCACGGTGGGCGCGAACGGGTCGATCAACCTGGCCACCACGGTGGGCACGCTGACTGCGACCAATCAGTTGGGAAACATCACGGTGCGTGAAACGGATGCACTGACGCTGGGTACGGTACGCGCGGCGACGGGTAACGTGGGGATCACGAACCTGACCGGGAACCTGTTCGGGGGCTCGGTGACGGCAGACGGGAATGTGACGTTGAGCAGCGGAGGCGGGGTGGACACGACGATCACGGGCACGGTGGCCATGGTGGGCGCG
>DAOLCW010000068.1:5962-12442 GCA_035327665.1 Kiritimatiellia bacterium | reverse complement strand
CTGCGACCAATCAGTCGGGGAACATCACGGTGCGTGAAACGGATGCACTGACGCTTGGTACGGTGCGCGCGGCGACGGGCAACGTCCTCATTGGCTCGGGCAATACCATCACGGTTGGGGTGGTCGCGGCCTTGGGACAGGTTGTGCTGACGAACCAGGCGGGAGCTATGGTCGGCGGGGTGATTGTGTCGGATACCGGGGTTATCTTCCGGAGCCTGGAAGGCATCAGTATGACGGTGACGGCGCCGGTGCTCCAAGCGACCTCGCTGGGTACTGGAGATATCGACTTGTTGACGACGGTGGATCGCTTCAGCGCGACAAATGTGCTGGGGGATATTCTGGTGGTTGACACCACCAATCTTCTGCTTACCGGGCTATCAGCTCTGGATGGGGACATAGATGTTCGCGTTCTCCCCGGCAGTGTTTTATCGGTCACGAACGTGATTTCCACTCTGCCTGGTGCAGGAGGCGTCTTGACCATCAATTCCGGAGTTGTTCTTCAGGATGGACATTCCATTCAAGTAGGAAGCGGAAACATTACCCTTGAAGGTGGATCGATCGACATCGTTGTTAATGGCCTGATGAATGTGAGTGTGGACACCGCGATGCGGGCCCTTCGCGACATTCTCGTGGTTTCCAACGGGCAAATTGTCGTGAACGGTGGTGCCAATTTGAGTTTGTACGCCGATCGTGATGGCGCAATGAATGATGACGGTGTTTTTGATGCATTTGGCGGCATTTACCTCGGTGGGTCGGGATTGGACGCGTTGAACGGAGGAAACATCATTTTGTCCGGTCACGAGCTTGCCCGGGGGCAATACGAAACCGGCATCGCTGTTGATCCCGGCACCGGCCTGCGGATTCAATCCCTGCTCGAGGGAGGCAGCGGGAGCCTTCTACTTTCCAGTATCTCCAACGTGGTGATCCAGGCTCCCGTCTCCACGACGGGAGGGAACCTTTCCATTCTCTCTTCGGCAGGATCGATTCAACAGCAGTCCACCTTGACCGTGGGCGGTGCCGGGACGGCGGATCTTGAGGCATTGGGGTCCATCCTGATGGGAACCAATGTCATTCAAACCAGCGGAGGCTCCGTGCGTTTGGCGGCGGGTGATCAGGTCGAGATTGGTCTCATTGACGCCGGGGTCGGACTGGTTTCCATCCTCTCGGGTCAGGGCGATATTGTTACCGGGGATTCCGGGGTTCTGAACGTGATTGCCGCAGGGCTTTGCTTGGAGGCGGGGGGAAGCGTGGGGTCCAATATGGATCCGTTTTATACCCAGGTTGGAACCCTCGCCGCCGATGCGGGAGGCAACCTCTGTCTGGTCGAGGACAATGGATTGACTGTGGGTACGGTGGGTCCGGTGGTGGTGAATCGGTTGCTGACCAATGGATCCTTGATTCAGGTGACGAATGCGGCGTTGGCGGGAATCGGCGTCGCGACCAACCTCAAACTGATCGTGGTTGGCGGAGATATCCTGATCACCCAAGAAATGCATTCTGGTTCGGATCTCCTGGTCTTCGCGAACGGCGGCAACGTGACTCAGGATGCGATGATTCACTCGACCAATGGGAACATCTCGGTGCTGGTGAATAATAACTTCGGGCAGAATGCCGATATCAGCGCGGGCGGAGCAGGGTCATTGGATGTCAACGTTGGTGGCACGATTACCATGGCCTCCGGAACACAATCCCAAGCGGGTGGGAACATCCGCTATGGGGCGGGGCAGGATGTCCTGCTTGGCCACCTTTCCGGAGCGAATGTAAGCGTGGTGGCCGGGCGTGATATTCTGGACAACAACGCGGGGGCAAACAATGCGACCGCGACGGGCTTGCGGATGCAAGCGGGCCGGAACATCGCCACGGGTGCGGATCGCCTGGAGACGTCGGTGGATGTGCTGGCCGCGCAGGCGGGTGGGAGTATCTATGTGGATGAGGCCAACGGTCTAACCCTCGGCACGGTGGGGCCGCTTTCGGTGAACCGGGTAAATGCCAATTCGACGACAACACCAGTGACGGATGTCTTGTTGGCCGGAGCACGGGCGGGAACCAATCTCAAGGTGACGGCGGGAGGTACGATCACCGTCACCCTTCCGGTTTCTGCGGGAAGAGAATTGTTGTTGGAGACAAGCAGTGGTGATGTGATCCAAAACGCCATTCTCACCTCAACCAACGGCAACATTTTGGCTTCCGCCACGAACGGGGCGATCTTTGTTAATGCCCTTATCACCACGGAACCGGGGAGCGGAGGCACGCGAACCGTCATCGGGGAAGTGATCGGCGATTTGGATGCAAACATCCTGCTAGGATCAGGCGACATTACCCTGATTGGGCGCGGCACGGTGTTCCGGCTATACGGAACGAATCTCGCGGAGATTGTTAACGGGGAGCTGGCTTCTCTGGATAAGGGCACGGATTTTGGCCGATTGATGATCCCGAACACCTTGGTGCGGGAATTCCGGATCGAGAATGCCGGCAATTCGCAGCTTATACTGTCTAATCCGTCGGTGGGCGGGACGGGGGCTGGCCAGTTTGCGCTGGTTCAAGTGCCTGCGACGGTGGCGGCACAGGAGAGCGACATCGTGATCGTGCGCTTCCAACCCACTGCCGCCGGGGTTTATGGCGCCTATGTGTCGTTCGAGAGCAATACGACCAATACGCCATTCAGCTTTGGCGTTTCCGGGTTTGCCACCGCGTTCGAGGAGGTAACGGACCGGACCCTGTCGAGTTCGATCGTTTGGGAGTTTGATTTCCGCACGGGTACCTTTTTCGGCACGCTGACCTTGTGCAACGATGCGGACAGTGACAAGCCGCTCTGGGAGCCTTTCTGGTATCTTGTCGCCAGCAATCAGTTCCACTGGTTGAGATACCCCGATGGAGTCGAGACCAATAGCGGCCTCCCCTATGTGGACGTGACCGGTGCGGTCCTGGCCCAGTTACCGCTCGTCGGCAATGGCGACGATGCCCTCGACCCCGGAGAGTGTGTGGTGGTGAGGGGGATTGAATTGATGGGCCGCCGGGAAGCGACCGGGTTGGTTTATGCCATCTGGGCCGACCCTCCGGGCCCGGGCGGTCTCGACACCGACGGCGATGGCATCCCCGATGCATGGGAAGCTGCGAATAGCCCGATGAGTCCGTTCAATCCGCTGGATGCCCACCTCGACTTTGATCGCGACGGGGTTTCCAACTTCGCCGAATGGATTAGTGGAACCGATCCCAACAATCCGGGATCCGTCCTTGCCCTGACGTTCACCAGTCTCCCCGATGCGGAAGGTATCGTGTTGTGCTGGCCATCGGTCGCCGGCCGGGTTTACCGGATCGAAAAAGCTCCTGCGGTGGACGGCTTGTTTGAACCGGTTACCGGTGTTTTGAACGCAACCCCGCCGGAAAATTGTGTCGCCCTGCCCGGGGAGTCTTCGGACAAGGGCATGTATCGCATTTGGGTCAGTATGGACGAAGGAGGTCTTGAGCCATGAAAAAACACTCACGGATGTATGCAGGTATCCTTGGATTGACGTGTGGAGGCTGGATTACCATGACCTCGGCTGAAGTACGGTTTTCCGTCGGCGTGTCGCGACAGGCTGGCATGGAGGTAGAAGTTAGGGAATCCGGATCCTATACCCAAACCAGCGATCTTTCTCCTTACTGGCCATGGCGACGGACCTCGGGCGCTTCGTCCCAGATCGGTGCGCGACCACGACCGGGCCAACTGGCTCTGCCAGTGCCTGACGATGACTTGTCGACCACCGCCGACCGGACGTTCGACGATGGATTTGTTCATCGCGATGTTTGGACCGATGACCCGGAAGTGCCGGAGGTCCGGCAGGGAATTACCTGGAATTGGGGATACGACCAACCCGGTCAGTATGATCCCCAAAATCAAACCCTGACCTATCGACGAACCTCCTCGGCCCAAAGACGCGCGCGGTCGGAAGATGTCGAGACCACAACGCGTTCCCGCTCGCGCGTTTCAACGGAACGGAACGACTCCCTGTCGCTTGATGATGACATGGAAAGCTGGACGTTGGATGTGATGGCGGATGTGGATGTTGTCCGCCGTGAATCATGGTCTGCCGAGATGCGCTTTGGATTGAGCTTGTTCGGCTCAACCAAGTCCTCTTGGAAGGGTGCGTCAACCGCAGCCTTTCGTGGTCAGGAAGTAACCGAGCAAGTGGCACGAAATACCCGAAACGGATTTCTGATCCGGCGGCAAATGACCGAAGTGTATACCTATGCCGATCCGTGGGGTGTTGTGCCCTCGGTAACCGCGCCCTATGCGGGGCCTGACGACCCCGTCGGAGGTCCAGGTCCGGTGATTCCCAACCAGCCGGTGTCGAGAGAGATCGAACGGCGTGACCGGGTGGTTCAAACCTCCAGCCAAACCACAACCCGCCGGTCGGTGGTCGCCACCCGTCAGGTTCAAATGTTCAACCGGATCGATTATCACCTTGATGTCGATTATCAGCGCATGTGGATCAATCCGCGCTTAACCATGGATGCGGCCCAAAGCCTTCGGCTGTTTGTTGGCCCGGTCCTTTCCCTGACCTACGCGGATGCGACGTTGAAGCGCCGCGAAGACCTTCTGGTGAAGGATGGTAATGCGCCTGCTTATGTGGCACAGAGCTGGGCGGACCGAAAAAGTGAAACGTCCTGGTTACCCGGACTGGGGTTTAGTGTCGGTGGCTCGCTGTCCCTGTCCGATGCGTGGTTTCTTGAGCTTTCGGGAGCCTGGGAGTGGATCGATTCCATGACGATCCAAGCTGGACCGGGTACGGCAACGGTGGATTTGGGCAACTGGAGCCTGTCTGCGGGCATAGGACGAACGCTTTAATAAGACTCACAGGGTTGTCGCCCCATTTTTCGGCCGCTTGCGCTCCGGGAGGAAAAAACCGCCATCCCCCAGAAAACTGGGAAAGATGGAGTAGAGTGGGGATCATGAAATGGTTTTGGCAGAAAAAGAGTCCGGTGGAAAAATTGCGGAAGGCGTATCAGCAGAGAATGGAGGAAGCCCGGGATGCCCAGCGCTCCGGCGACATCCAAGCGACGGCGCGGCTGAATGAAGAGGCGGAAGCGTTGCTGGTCCGGCTTCGCGCCGAAGAGGCGTCATCGTAATCTGCGGATGTTGAGCTGGTGACGTTATCAGTAAAGCCCGGTCTCGTGGAGCTTGCGCCTTGGCAAGTCTACGGCGGGCAGGCTTTCCCTTCAGAACATATATGAAAGCACACTCTTTTAGCCCGGAACGTTTGGGGTAATGGAATTATGTTCGGGGTTGGGTGAGTTTGCGCCGGGCCACCAGGGTCAAAAGGCTTCCGATCACCAGCAGGGAGAAGGTTCCCGGCTCGGGAACGGCGGACGCCGTGAGAACTCCCTGAAACCCCGTACCTCCGGTATCAAATTCGTTATAGGGTGAGGCGGCGGGGGTACGGGTTCCCCATCCCTGATCGTCGAAGACCATCGACTGGGTACCAAACCAAACCCGGTAACTTTCTCCAATCTGGGCGTTGGTGTCCTCCATGGAAAAGGAAAACGTACCGAGATTAACCCCGCCGGGCCGCAGGTACAGGGTTGGATTATCGGTCCACCATTGGACCACCGCTACATCGCCCACAAATGCAATGCCGGCATTCCATCCTCCACCAGTCGTGAAGGAAATACCCGTAGCCGTGGTTCCATTTGATCCGTCACGGATCAGGGTTTGGTTCCAGCTTACCAAAGGGGTAAGGGTGATGAAGGTACTAAATGCGCTAATTCCCTCGTCGTCACCGAGGCCTTCCAGCCAGTTTTCATAGGTGTTGCGGAAAGACGGCTGATTTCCAAAGTCAGTGAATGTGGCCGCAAATGCGGTGGGAATGGTGTTATCGATGAGCAGGCGGGGATTGTCCTGTACGGCTCGCGTCTCGCTTGATGTGGAGTACAAGTCGACGAGTTCGTTGGGCGAGAACTCGAATGTGATGAGGTTTGACAAGGATGCATGCGGACTTAACAACATTCCGGCAGAGATGATCGTCGCGCATACGGCTTGGGACAGGCTGAAGGATGATAATGTAGACTTCATGATGACCACGCTCCTATTTGTTTGATGTCAAAAATGACAAGCTGGGAGGGTTGGGTCAATGGGTTAAGCGTTAGATTAATGTTTAGGGCAAGGACGGATCGTTTCCAAACCTTGGAAAACACCCTCCTTTCCGTTTCCAGACCTTGGAAAACTTCAAAAGGAGCAGGCATTGTCTGCCGGTTTAGAGTTGCTAGTCGTTGGGGGGGACTTTACGTTTGTCATGAATTCGGGGCGTAGCTCAGCCTGGTAGAGCGTCAGCTTTGGGAGCTGAAAGTCGCACGTTCAAATCGTGTCGCCCCGACCAGCCTTCGCTTGGAGCGAAGCGGAAAGCGAAGGCTGGTGGGCCATGGCGAGGCGAACGTAATGAGTAGGTAAGGGCGGGCTTTGTCGAATCCGCTCCAAGCTACGGCTCGGCACGCCAGGTTTGA
>DAOLCW010000068.1:0-5862 GCA_035327665.1 Kiritimatiellia bacterium | reverse complement strand
TACGGCTCGGCACGCCAGGTTTGAGTGACGACTTGCCGCGCGATAGCCATGCGAACACAGTGAGCTCTTTAGAGCGGGTTTCCATGAACTGCGGAAAGCGAAGGCTGGTGGGCCAGGGCTATGCGAAGGTAATGAGTCGGCAAGGGGGGGCTTTATCGAATCCGCTCCAAGCTACGGCTCGGCACGCCAGGTTTGGGTGACGACTCGCCGCGCGATAGCCATGCGAAGGTAATGAGTCGGCAAGGGGGGGCTTTGTCGAATCCGCTCCAAGCTGCGGCCCGGCACGCCGGGTTTGAGTGACGAGTCGCCGCGATAGCTATGCGAAGGTAATGAGTAGGCAAGGGGGGGCTTTGTCGAATCCGCTCCAAGCTACGGCCCGGCACGCCAGGTGGGGAGCAAAACTTCGCTGCGTTGTCGTCGAACGAGGAAGGTAAACTGGTTGAACCTTTATTCCTTTCGCTTTGCCTGGCGGGCAATGGGGCGAAATTTCGGCGGAAGAAATGGTCGCCCACATACCGAAACTCCATCGTGTGATGGATTCTTGGGATAGAAAACCTCGTCGAGGATGATGGTTTGGAGGTAGGGTTTCCGGTTGTCTCCTGGAACAAGCTTGCGTCATGACGAATTCGATCAAACTGCCTTCGTGGGCGCCGCATTTGGCGGCGTTTCTTCGTCGTACGGATGAAGCGAAGGCGGTGATGTGGGATGATGCTCAGACGGAACTTTCGGTGGCGACGCTGGGGGAGGTGGATGAGCGGGCGTTGCGGGCGGCGCTGGAGGCGACGCTGAATGCGGCGACGCACCCGCCTTTGGAGCATGAGGCGGTGGAAGGTTTGCGGTTGCGGCGGCTTCCGGATCAGCATCTTCTGGAGAAGGAGGAGGTCGGGGAGGCTCTGGCCACGGTATGGACGTGGCGGCGGATTCCCTGGCCGACGCCGGCAGAAGCGGCGGGGATCGAGGAGGGGGAAGATGGGGAGTGGCGATTTCTGGCGTGGATGGCGGGGGCCTGTGGGGTTCTCGGGCTCGCGGGTCTGCTGGTGCAGGTGACCGGGTTCGGGCCGATGTGGTTGTCGCCAGCGCTTTATCTGGCGGCGATGGTGGCGGGGGGATGGGATGCGGCGAAGGATGCGGGGCCGAATGTGTTGCGAGGCAAGCTGGATATTCACTTTCTGATGTTGGCGGTGGCGGCGGGGGCAAGTTTCATCGGGGCGTTCGGGGAGGGGGCGTTGTTGTTGTTTCTGTTTTCATTCGCGGGGGCGCAGGAACATTTCGCGCTGTACCGGACGCGGCGGGAGATTCATTCACTGTTCAAGGTGGCTCCAAAGACGGCGCGGTTGATTGACCCGGAGTCGGGGGAGGAGCGGATGGTCGAGGTGGAAGCCTTGACGAAGGATGACCGGCTGCGGATTCGTCCGGGGGATGTGTTTCCGGTGGATGGGGTGATTGAGTCGGGGGACAGCGCGGCGGATGAGTCGTCGCTGACCGGAGAGGCGCATCCGGTGGGGAAGGGGCCGGGGGATGAGGTGTTCAGCGGCACAATGAACTTGTGGGGGGCGGTGGATGTGCGGTGTGTTCGTCCGGCGAGTCAGAGCGCGCTGCAGAAGGTGATTTATTTGATTCAGCAGGCGCGCCACATGCGGGCGCCGAGCCAGAGGTTTACCGACCGGTTCGGTCCAGACTACACGGTGGGTGTGCTCCTCGCGACGGCGACGATGTTTTTTGTGTGGTGGCGGGGTTTCGGGATCGAACCGTTTGCGAATACGGAGGAGGGGTTTTCGGCGTTTTACCGGGCGATGACGTTGTTGGTGGTGGCGAGTCCGTGCGCGCTGGTGTTGTCGATTCCATCGGCGATACTTGCGGCGATCGCGTGGGGAGCGCGGCATGGGATTTTGTTCCGGGGGGGAGCGGCGATCGAGGAGATGGCCGGGGTGACGGCGGTGGCGCTGGATAAGACGGGGACGTTGACCACGGGGGATTTGAGGGTGGTGGCGGTGGAAAGTTTTCCGGCGGGCCGGGAACGCGAGGTGGCGGAGCGGGCGTATGCTTTGGAGCATAAGGCGAATCATCCGATTGCGCGGGCGATTGTGGCGTATGGGGAGGCGGAGAAGCTACCGTTGCGGTCGGTGGCTTCGTTCCGGTCGCTGACCGGGAAGGGGGTGCAGGCGGAGGTGGATGAGGAACCTTGTCTGTTGGGGCGGAGGGAGATTCTTGAGGAAGGACCCCTGGGGGACTGGGTGAAGGAGTTGCCGGGGCCTCCCTCCGGGTTGTCGGAGGTGTGGTTTGTGCAAGGTTCGCTGTTGGGGCGGATTCTGCTCGAGGATCAGATTCGGGAGGCGTCGGCGGGGGTGTTGGAGCGGTTGGTGAAGGATGGGGTGCGGGTGGTGATGCTGACGGGGGACCGGGCGGAGGCGGCGGAGGCGGTGGGGAGCAAGCTGGGACCGATCGAGATCCGGTCGGGGTTGAGTCCGGAGGACAAGGTGGCGGCGATCAAGGCGCTGCACGATGGCGGTGACCGGGTGGCGATGGTGGGGGATGGGATCAATGATGCGCCTTCGCTGGCGGCAGCGGATGTGGCGGTGGCGATGGGGGCGCGGGGAAGCGATGCGGCGTTGGAGCAAAGCGATGTGGTGCTGATGAATGACCGGATCGAGAATGTGCATGAGGCTTTCCGGCTGAGCCGGCGGGCACGCCGGGTGATCCGGCAAAACATCGCGATTTCCCTTGGCACGATTGTGGTGATGGTGGGGGCGGCGGTGCTGGGCGTGGTTCCGATCACGCTTGGGGTGTTGGCCCATGAGGGGTCGACGGTGTTGGTGTGTCTGAATAGTCTTCGGCTGTTGAGGTAGGGGGGGCATTTTCATAACGGGAGGCGTAGACATTTCACAGACGTCGAATGGTTAAGATTTGAGGCGGGGCTCGGCTGGGTGTGGACTTGGGGGGCGGGGTTGGAGTAGGATGGGGCGTCATGTTTAAGACGGTCGGTCAGGATGTTTGGGCGTTTGACCTGGAGTGGGTTCCGGACCCGCGGGCGGGACGGGTGCTGTATGGACTTCCGGAGTCGATGCCGGATGCGGAGGTGATGGCGGAGATGTGGGTGCGGAACGGGGCGACGGAGGAGAATCCGATGCCGTTCCTGAAGTTGGTGATGTGCCGGGTGGTGTCGATCGCGGCGGTGCAACGGAAGGTGCGGAACGGGGAGGTGTCGTTGAATCTGCTGTGGTTGCCCCGGGATGCGAACGATCCGGCCCAGCAGTCGGAAAAGGGAATGCTGGAGAAGTTTCTGGGTGCGGTGGGGAAATTTCATCCGCAATTGGTGGGGTTCAATTCAATGAATTCGGATCTGCGGATTTTGATTCAACGGGGGATGGTGTTGGGGGTTCAGGCGGCGGGGATTTGTCAGCGTCCGGACAAGCCGTGGGAGGGGTATGATTATTTTTCGAAGTCGAGTGAGGCGCATATCGACCTGCTGGAGGTTGCGGGGGGGTGGGGGAAGGCGGGGATGTCGCTGCATGAGTTGGCGACGTTGTCGGGGATTCCGGGGAAGCTGGGGACGAGCGGGGACGATGTGGCGACGATGTGGTTGAAGGGGCAGTGGAAGGAGATCGTTCAGTACAATTGCGCGGATGCGTTGACGACGTATTTGGTGTGGTTGCGGATGGCGTTTTTCGGGGGGAAGTTCACGCGGGAGGAGTACGGGGAGGAGCAGGAGCGGGTGCGGGAGTTAATCATGGAGCTGGCGGAGCAGCCGGAGCATGAGTTTTTGACCGAGTATTTTGAGGAGTGGGAACGCTTGTTGCAGGCGACAGGCCATTACGAGGACGGATGATGAAAATTACACCTTTGATTGCGAATTATTTTACGTCGGACGGGGGCGCGATGTTCGGGTTTGTGCCGAAGCCGATCTGGTCGAAGCGGATGGCGGCGGATGAGCAGAACCGGATTCCCCAGCATGCGCACAGTCTGCTGGTGGAGTTGAAGGACGGGCGGAAGGGATTGATCGATACGGGGTGTGGACCGGAGGACCGGTTTTCGGAGAAGGAGATCGAACGGAACGGGTTGGGGCCGGGATGGCCGCTGATGGATGCGCTGGCCCGGAGCGGGACGGATGCGGAGGAGATCGCGTTTGTGGTGGTGACGCATTTGCACTGGGATCACGGGGGCGGTCTGGTGGGGGGAACGAGCGAGGATCTCACCTGCGCGTTTCCGAAGGCGAAGGTGTTTGTGCACGGGTGGGAATGGAAGGATGCGAGGACGTCGCCGGCGGTGCTTTACCGGTCGTATCCCCGGGAGTTGATTGGGGCGATCGAGGCGGGGTATGGAGCGCGGGTGACGACGGTGGAGAAGGATGAGGCGGAGGTGATGCCGGGGGTGACGATGATCCGGACGGGCGGGCATACACGGGGCCATTGCATGATCCGGCTCGAGGATGAAGGGATCGAGCTGAACCATCCGGATGCGATTTTCTTTTTCCCGCCAAGGGAAGCGGTGTTTGCCGGGGATGTGTGTCCGATGCATCACAACCTTCGCATGGTGTACCAGACGGCGTACGACACGTTTCCGCTGGAGACGCGGGAGTGGAAGTTGTCGTGGCTACCGAAGCTGGCGGCGTCGGGCGGGTTGTTGTTTTTCGACCATGATCCGGAGTTGTTCGGAGCGACGGTGACGGCGGATGAAAAGACGGAATTCCGTCCGGTGAAACTGGTGCGGACGGAGTTTTCGCCGTTTTATGCAGGCAAGCGCACGGTTGAGGAACCGGCCGCTGTGGAGGCATGAAGGCAGGAGGGAGGTGGGGGACGCTGGATGAGCTGAACGCGGCGGTGTGCGCGTGCGGGCGATGTCCCCGGTTGCGGTCGTGGTGCGAGGAGGTGGCGAGGGTCAAGCGGCGGGCGTATGCGGAGGAGACGTATTGGGGGCGTCCGGTGCCGGGATTCGGGGACGCGAAGGCGCGGCTTTGGTTGATTGGCCTCGCGCCGGGGGCGCATGGGGCGAACCGGACGGGTCGAATGTTCACGGGGGACCGGTCGGGGGATTGGTTGTACCGGGCGTTGCACCGGGCGGGGTTCGCGAACCAGGCGGAGTCGGAGTCGCGGGAGGATGGTCTGGTGTTGAGGGATGCGTATATTTCGGCGGTGGTGCGGTGCGCGCCGCCGGGGAACAAGCCGCTGCCGGAGGAGCGGGAGGCGTGTCTTCCTTATTTGAAGGCGGAGGTGGACTTGTTGCGGGGGGTGAAGGTGGTGGTGTGTCTGGGGAAGTTTGCGTGGGACGGGTTTATGGGGATGATGAAGTTGCGGGGGGTGGCGCTGGAGCGGCGGGTGGAGTTTGGACATGGAGCGGAGGGGCGGCTGGGAACGTTGGTGGTGTTGGGGTCGTATCATCCGAGTCAGCAGAATACGTTTACGGGGAAGTTGACGGAGCCGATGTTGGATGCGGTGTTTGCGCGGGCGCGGGAGGTGGTGGATGGCGGGGTCGGGGGATGAGAGTTTGGCGCTTAGGTGAAGGTATGAGGTGTGGTGGAGGTTGGGGGAGCGTTTGGCTTCGGGCCCGGGGAGCGACGGCCGGATTCACGGCGCTTTCTGCGTTGTCGGCAGGGGTGCGGACACGAGTCCAGCCCCCCTGCCTCCGCCTTGAAATCACCGCAAATCCGACCGCCACTCCCCTGTGTTCATTTCATGAACACACCCGAAGCCAAACGCATATCCACATCGCCCCGATGAGGATCGGGGCGATGGAAGAGGTGGGGTTTGGTCGCATGATGTGATAATACCAATCCCTACTACTTTATGGTATAAAGGAACGTTTCTTTGCGTAATTTGGAGGGTCGAGCTCCGCGAGACCGAAGTCTCTATTGGCCAAGCCCGGTCT
>DAOLCW010000067.1:0-15389 GCA_035327665.1 Kiritimatiellia bacterium | reverse complement strand
AACATACTCCCCGAACTCCCCCGACATCCTCCGCCACCCCTCCTCCATCTCCTCCAGACGCCGCTCCACCCCCCGCAAGTTCCCCTCCTGCGCCCCCCGCCGCCGCTCCACCTCCACCAGACGTTCCTCCTCCGCATCCGCCACCCGCTCCACCGCCGCCAACCGGCCCTCCAACTCCCCCTTCTCCCGCTCCAGCAAACGCTTCATCTCAAGCAAATGCCCCTCCTGCTCCCGCCACGCCAACCCCTCCACATGACGCAACCCCTCCAGCTCCTGCCACTCCCGAACCAACCCCGACAACACCAACGCATCCGACCCCCAGACCTCGCTTGACCCCAAAAGTACAATCCACACCCTCAACAACATAAATGATCTGAACGCCTTCATTTGGGATCAACCATATAAACTTTGTTTTACATGTCAATCACTCCTACAAAACCCATTCCCCCACCCCCTTCTCAACCCATTTTCTGCTTGGCGGTATTCCTCCTCGCTGGCATGGATGCATCCTTCGTGATGAATCCCCACCCCAAAACCCACCCCCTCCCCCGCGCCATCACCTGGCTTAACACCACCATCGGACGCCTCGCCGCCTGGCTCTGCCTCGCCGTCGTCCTCATTGGAGCCTGGAACGCCATCGCCCGCTACCTCACCAAATACACCGGCCTCCACCTCAGCTCCAACGCCTACCTCGAACTCCAATGGTACCTCTTCAGCGCCATCTTCCTGCTCGGTGCCGCCTACACCCTCGCCCGCGACGAACATGTCCGCGTCGACATCCTCTACGCCCGCTTCTCCCCCCGCGTCCAGGCCTGGATCAACCTCCTTGGAGCCTCCCTCTTCCTTCTTCCCTTCTCCCTCTACTTGATCTGGGCCTCCTGGTATCCCGTCGCCGCCTCCTGGGCCATACGTGAACAATCCCCCGACCCCGGCGGCCTTGCCCGCTACCCCATCAAAACCCTCATGCTCATCGCCTTCGTCCTCCTCTTTCTTCAGGGCATCGTCCAATGGCTTCAAGCCATCCACCACCTGCGGCACCGCCACGAACCCTCCCCCTCCCCGGAGGGCCACTCCTCATGACTCCTCCCGAATGGATGGCGCCCCTAATGTTCGCCACCGTCCTCGCCCTCATCTTCACCGGATACCCCGTCGCCTTCTCCCTCGGCGGCACCGCCCTCATCTATGCCGCTGTCGCCATCTCCATGGGCGTCCTCGACTGGCCCTTCTTGCTCGCCCTCCCCGAGCGCGTCTTCGGCTTCATGTCCAACTCCACCCTCCTCGCCATCCCCTTCTTCATCTACATGGGAACACTCCTTGAAAAATCCCGCCTCGCCGAAGATCTCCTCACCACCCTCGGCATCCTTTGCGGGGGCCTTCGCGGCGGCCTCGCCCTCGGCGTCGTCATGGTCGGCGCCCTCCTCGCCGCCGCCACCGGTGTCATCGGTGCCTCCGTCGTCGCCATGGGCATGATCTCCCTCCCCGTCATGATGCGCTACGGATACTCCCGCCCTCTATCCGCCGGCGTTATCGCCGCCGCTGGCACCCTCGGCCAGATCATCCCCCCCAGCATCGTCCTCGTCGTCCTCGGCGACCAGCTCGGCGTCTCCGTCGGCGACCTCTTCCTCGGCGCCCTTCTCCCCGGCCTCGGCCTCGCCGGCCTTTACGCCCTCTACGTCCTTATCGTCGCCTGGATCAAACCCGCCACCGCTCCCGCCCTCCCCCCCGAAGCCCGCATGACCCTCGGCTGGCCTCTCCTTCGCCGCGTGCTCAAGGTCCTTCTCCCGCCCCTCGTCCTCATTCTCCTCGTCCTCGGATCCATCTTCTTCGGCGTCGCCACCGCCACCGAAGCCGGGGCCATCGGCGCCCTTGGTGCCATGCTCCTCGCCCTCATCCACCGCCGCCTCACTCGCGCCACCCTTCGCGACACCTCCGATGTCACCCTCCGCATGACCTCCATGATCATGATGCTACTCATCGGCTCCGCCGCCTTCGCCCTCGTCTTCCGCGGCCTCGACGGCGACCTCTGGATCGAACACCTCCTCACTAACCTCCCCGGCGGCGTCATCGGCTTCCTCATCGTCGCCAACCTCACCATCTTTATTCTCGGCTTCTTCATCGACTTCTTCGAGATCGCCTTCATCATCCTCCCCCTCCTCGTCCCCGCCGCCATCCTCCTCGACATCAACCTCGTCTGGTTCGGCGTCATCGTCGCCCTCAACCTCCAAACCTCCTTCCTCACCCCGCCCTTCGGCTTCGCCCTCTTCTACTTGCGGGGGGTCGCCCCCCCCGAAGTCCGCACCCTCGACATCTACCGCGGCGTCCTCCCCTTCATCCTCATCCAGCTTCTCGCCCTCGCCCTCCTCATCACCTTCCCCGGCCTCGTCCTCCAACCCTCCCGCTAAAACTCCCCCCTCCCAATCTTACTCTTACTCTTACTCTTAATCTTAATCGCAATCGCAATCCCAATCGCCTCCCCGCCCACCACTCGTACACATACTCCTACACCCAAATCTCCCGTATCCCGTATCGCGCATCCCGCATCCCGCATCCCGCATCCCGTATCCCGTATCCCGCACCCCGCATCCCGCATCCCGCATCCCGTATCCCGTATCCCGTATCGCGCACCCCGCATCCCCTATCCCGTATCGCGCATCCCGCATCCCGCTCCTCACCTCATCCCTCCCGCCCTCGCCGCTCGTTCATAATCTCGCGACCTCGCGTGCCGTTCCCGGCGCGCTTCCGCCAGACCTTCCTTCAACAGCAACTCCCCCACATCCCGACCCTCCACCTCCACATACGCCAGCACCCGGCCGTACCGGTCTCGCGACCGCCCCCCTTCAGGAACGATCCACACCACCTCCCGCCGGTGAACCAGCTCCCGCATCCGTGCCGTCGCCTCCTCCCCCAATCTCCGTGCCTCCTCCCGCGAGATCCCCCACTGACGCGCCTGTTCCCCCAGCTTCTCCTCATGATGCGTCTCCAGGCAATCCACCCCCAGCAAGCGGATCCGGCGAACCACCCCCTGCTCATCCCGCACATCCAGTGTATCCCCATCCACCACATGCGTTACCCGTCCGCCATAGGCCCCCGGCGCCACCCCCTCCTCTTCCCTCCCCTCGAACCACAGCGCCGCCAGAACCAGGGCCATCAAGACAAGTGTCGCAAATGAATTCCGCCCCCGGAACATCCGCATCAACACAGGAAAAGGTACACGCTTCATCATCTCCTCCATCAACCCTAAACCAAACCTCCTGTCAACCCTCCTCAACCGGCATTGCCAATCCCGCCGACACCCCTTACCATGCATCATCTAAGCGTCGTTAACCCAACTTGCCCGGCAAACCTGTCATGACCAATCATAAACCAGTCTGGATCGGCTTCGACCTCGGCGGAACCAAAATGATGTGCGTCGTCTACGACCACGACTTCCGCCCCCTCGGAAAAAAACGCCGCAAAACCAAAGGCATGGACGGAGCCGACGCCGGCCTCGAACGCATCGCCAAAACCATCGACGAAGCCCTCCTCGACGCCAACGTACCCGTCGAAAGCCTCCACGGCATTGGCTGCGGCATCCCCGGCCCCCTCGACCTCGAAAAGGGCATCATCCTCGAGTCCCCCAACCTCGGATGGAAAAACCTCAAATTCCAGGAGTGGCTCGAAGCCCGCTACAAATGCCCCGCCGTCCTCGCCAATGATGTCGATGCCGGCACCTTCGGCGAATACAAATTCGGAGCCGGAAAAGGTGGCCGCTGCGTCCTCGGCGTCTTCCCCGGCACCGGCATCGGTGGCGCCTGCGTCTACGAAGGAAAACTCCTTCGTGGCCGCAACATGTCCTGCATGGAAATCGGACACATGCAAGTCGATCCCCGTGGCCGCATCTGTGGCTGCGGCCGCCGCGGTTGCCTTGAAACCGTGGCCAGCCGCCTCGCCATCGCCGCCGATTGCGCTATCGCCGCCTACCGTGGCGAAGCTCCCGCCCTCCTCCGCCTCGCTGGCGCCGACCTCGCCGGCATCCGCAGCGGCATCCTCGCCCTCGCCATCAATCAAGGCGATACCATCGTCGAGGAAATCGTCCGCCAGGCCGCCCGCCGCATCGGCATCTCCATCGCCGATGTCTGCAACCTCCTCGCCCCCGACCGCATCGTCCTCGGCGGCGGTCTCGTCGAAGCCATGGATAAACTCTTCGTCGAAGAAGTCAGCCAGGCCATCATCCGCCACGCCATGAAATCCTTCCGTAAACAAGCCAAAGTCGTCCCCGCCCAGCTCGGCGACGACGCCGGCGCCCTCGGCGCCGCCGCCCTCGCCGCCGACCACGTCACCTCCCGCCCTCCCACCCCCTGATGTCCACCCTCCCTCCACCTCCCCCCTCCGATCCCGCCCCCGTCGAGCCCCCCCGCCTTTACGCCGTCCTCGACATCGGGGCCACCGCCGTCCGCATGGAAATCGCCGAAATCGGCTCCGACGGCGCCATCCGCACCGTCGAAACCCTCCGCCAATCCGTCCACCTTGGCAAAGACACCTTCACCCTCGGCCGCATCCAGCAATCCACCATCGAAGACTGCGTCAACATCCTTCGTGGCTACCGTCGCGTCATGAAAGAATACGGCGTCGAGGAAGACCGCCACATCCGCGCCGTCGCCACCAGCTCCGTCCGCGAAGCCGCCAACCGCGACTCCTTCCTCGACCGCATCTACATCGCCACCAAAATCAACATCGACATCATCGAGGAAACCGAGGAAACCCGCCTCACCTACCTCGCCGTCCAGGACATCCTCACCCGCGAACCCCTCCTCCAAAAAGGCGACGTCCTCGTCGTCGAGGTCGGCGGCGGCGACACCGAACTCCTCCACATGCACGACGGCTTCGTCTCCTTCTCCAACACCTACCGCCTCGGCGCCCTCCGCATGCGCGAAACCCTCGAATCCCGCGGCTCCTCCAACCAGCAAATGGTCGACCTCTTCCTCCGCCACATCAAGCTCACCGTCGACCAGATCAAACGCAATGTCCCCCTCCAGAAAGCCTCCACCCTCGTCGCCGTCTCCGGCGACGCCCGCTTCGCCGCCGCCGAAATATCCTCCACCTGGGACCATCACAACATGGTCCGCATCCCCACCAAGGCCTTCGCCGCCTTCGCCCGCCAAATCGGCCCCCTCTCCATCGACGACCTCGTCCGCGACCATCACCTCTCCTACCAGGAAGCCGAAACCCTCGGTCCCTCCCTCCTCGCCTACGCCGAACTCGCCAAAGCCTTCCGCATCCAGAACATCATCGTCCCCAAATCCAGCCTGCGCCAGGGCCTCCTCCGCGAAGTCGCCATCGGAAACGCCTGGACCCCCGAATTCACCGAACAGGTCTGGCACTCCGCCCTCGCCCTCGGCCACAAATACGCCTTCGACGAACGACACGGCACCCAGGTCGCCGACCTCAGCGTCCGACTCTACCACGAGCTCCAACCCGAGCACCTCCTCCCTCCCCGCTACGAACTCATCCTCCGCATCGCCGCCCTCCTCCACGAAATCGGCCTCTTCATCAACAATCGTAGCCACCACAAACACTCCATGTACGCCATCCTCAACAGCGACCTCTTCGGCATGAGCCGCCACGACATGCTCATCATCGCCCTCATCGCACGCTACCACCGCCGCGCCATGCCCCAGCCCTACCACGAAGGCTACGCCACCCTCGACCGCGACGACCGCATGGTCGTCGCCAAACTCTCCGCCATCCTCCGCGTCGCCGACGCCCTCGACCGAAACCACATGCAGCAAGTCCGCGAAATCTCCTACACCCGGCGCCCCGGCCAGTTCACCATCTACGTCCACGACGTCGAAGATCTCTTCCTCGAACGCGTCGCCCTCAAGGAAAAAGGACGCCTCTTCGACGACGTCTACGGCATGCGCGTCTCCCTTGAAACCGGAACCCCCACCGAAGGATGGCTCTCCGATGTCTAAGTCCAAAACCCCGCCCGTCTACAACAACCGCGACCTCAGCTGGGTTGACTTCAACCGCCGCGTCCTTGAAGAAGCCCTCGACCCCTCCCTCCCCCCCCTCGAACGACTCAAATTCCTCGCCATCACCGCCTCCAACTTCGACGAATTCTTCATGGTCCGCGTCGGCGCCCTCGAATTCCTCCTCGACCAGGGACGCAACGAGCCCGACCTCTCCGGACTCACCGTCCACGACCAGCTCCTCGCCATCTCCTCCCGCGCCCACGAAATGGTCGACACCCTCTACACCTGCTTCCTCAACCAGGTCAAACCCGCCCTCCGCGACGCCGGCATCCGCCGCCTCTACACCAACGACCTCACCCCTCAAGTCTACGACTACCTCGAACAAGTCTTCGACCACGACCTCTACCCCATCCTCTCCCCCATCGCCCTCCACCCCGACGAACCCTTCCCCTCCATCCCCGGACTCGCCATCAACCTCCTCGTCCGCCTCAAACCCGCCAACGACGCCAAACCCTCACGCAAAACCCCCTTCCGCTACGCCGTCGTCCCCATCCCCCGCAAACTCGGACGCTTCATCACCGTACCCATCGACGAAGGACACAACTACTGCCTCACCGAAGACGTCGTCGCCGAATTCGTCGAACGCCTCTTCCCCGGCGAACCCATCGCCGAAACCGTCCCCTTCCGCATCACCCGAAACGCCGACATGAGCGTCCGCGAAGACGCCGCCGGCGACCTCCTCCACCGCATGAAGGAAGTCCTCGATGCCCGCAAACAAAGCGACTGCGTCCGCCTCGAAATCGCCGCCACCGCCGGCAAAACCAGCGCCGAAAAACTTACCTCCCTCCTCCAGGTCCGCCCCGACGCCATCTACCCCATCTCCGGCCCCATCGACCTCTCCGCCTACTTCGGCCTCGCCCGTATGACCGGACTCGACCACCTCCGCGACAAACCCTGGCCCCCCCAACAATCCCCCGACGTTCCCGCCAACACCTCCCTCTTCGACATCATCTCCCGCAAAGATCTCCTCCTCCATCATCCCTACGAAAGCTTCGACCCCGTCGTCCGCCTCGTCGAAGAAGCCGCCGACGACCCCAACGTCCTCGCCATCAAACAAATCCTCTACCGCACCAGCGAAAACAGCCCAATCATCGCCGCCCTCGCTCGCGCCGCCAACCGCGAAAAACACGTCACCGCCATCGTCGAACTCAAAGCCCGCTTCGACGAAGCCCGCAACATCGGCTGGGCCAAAGAACTCGAACGTTCCGGCGTCCAGGTCATCTACGGCATCAAAGGCCTCAAAACCCACGCCAAGATTTGCGTCATCGTCCGCCGCGAAGGCGGAGGCATCCGCCGCTACGTCCACTTCGGCACCGGAAACTACAACGAAAACACCGCCCGCCTCTACACCGACATCAGCTACCTCACCTGCAACGACGACTACGGCGCCGACGCCACCGCCTTCTTCAACATGATCACCGGCTTCTCCCAGCCCATCCGCTTCCGCAAACTCGAAGCCGCACCCATCGGCCTCAAAGACCGCCTCCTCGAACTCATCGAAAGCGAACGCATGCGCAAACGCGAAGGCCAGGATGCCCGCATCATCGCCCGCCTCAACTCCCTCGTTCATCCCGACATCATCAACGCCCTCTACCGGGCCTCCCAGGCCGGCGTCAAAATCCACCTCAACATCCGCGGCATCTGCTGCCTCCGCCCCGGCGTCCCCGGCCTCAGCGAAAACATCGAGGTCGTCAGCATCGTCGACCGCTTCCTCGAACACAGCCGCATCCTCTACTTCCATCAGGGCGGAGAACCCCAGGTCTTCATCTCCAGCGCCGACTGGATGCCCCGAAACCTCGAACGACGCGTCGAACTCCTCATCCCCGTCGACGACGACGCCTGCCGCAACCGCCTCATCCACATCCTCGAAACCATCTTCCGCGACACCCTCAAGGCCCGCCGTCAAAAACCCGACGGCTCCTACGAACGTATCAAACCCTCCCGCAACGCCCCTCCCCTCCGCTCCCAGGAAGCCTTCTACCAGGCCGCACGCGAGGCCCACCAGCTCGCCCAGCGAAACGACAAAGCCGTCTTCGTTCCCGAGCGCCCCTCCCTCGTCACATGAGCCCCCCCTCCTCCTCCAACCTTCCCAACCTGCTTCGTCGTCTCCTTCACGATCGTCTCGCCCGAACCTCCCGGGCCCTGAACCACTACCGCCAACACCCCACCCCTTCGTCCCTCCACGACCTCCGAACCGACCTCCGCAAAGCCCGCCTTCACCTCATCCTCGCCGCCAAACAACTTCCGCCCCGCAAATCCCGCGCCACCGCCGAAGCCCTCCGCGAACTCAATCGCCACCTCGGCCCCCTCCGCGACCTCGACGTCGTCGCCCTTACCCTCAAGCGCCTCTCCATCAAGCACCCCCCGGTAAGCGCTCTCCTCCCAACCCTCAAACCCCGCCTTGCCCGCGACCGCGTCAACGCTCGCCGCAGCGTAAAATCCTTCCTCACCTCCACCGGGTCCCACACCCTCGAAAACATCCTCACCCATTCTCCCCGCCCCTTGCCTGCGCCCCTCCTCCCCCTCCACGCCTCATGGACCGCCGAGCAAATCCGCAAAGCCATCCGCCGCATCCGCCGCGCCCGCCAAACCTCCACCTCCACCCATTCCGAAACCCTCCACGACCTCCGCATCCGCATGCGCCGGACCCGTCTCATCCTCGACATGGCCCAGCCCCCCCTCACCCCCCGCCAGAAAAAACTCATCCCCCGCATCCGCGCCGCCGAAAAAACCCTCGGCAAACTCCACGACCTCGACATGACCCTCGCCTGGCTCGCCGCCGGCTCCGAACCCGGGCGCGCCCCCCTCAAACAACGCCTCAACCGCCAGCGCCGCAAACTCCTCGCCCGCTTCCGCGCCCACTGGAAAGAACTCCCCAAATCCTTCCAACCCTGAACAACCGCGGGATCCCCAAGGCGTCCAATTTGGAGTGCGGAATCTTGACTCCGCTTTAACCCTCGCATCTTGAAGCGAAGGTAACGTCGCGCGGGCAAAAATACACCCCCGAACGATCCGCCGAACGAACAACCATTGCCAATCCTCCTCCAAACAGGTACTTTTTTTGAACACAAACCGAACCGGGCCACTCATTACCACGTGCCCCGCCGGGAATCCTCCCGGCTCAACCAAACCCGAAAGGAGAACTTACCATCATGCGTTGGCTGCTTACCCTCTTGCTCGCCGGTTCCATCACCACCCTCCATGCCGAACTGGACCCCCCGCAACGTGAATCCAATGAACCCTTGCTCGAAACCTACCAATCCACCGAAGACTCCGCTGCCTCCGCGCTGATCGAGGAAGGATACGAAGATTCCTACGAAGAAATCCAACCCACCACCCCGGAAACCCTCCCCATGATTACCATCCGAACCTCCAAAGGCGACATCCGCCTCGAACTCTACCCCGAACAAGCCCCCGAAACCGTCGCCAACTTCCTCGCCTACGTCGAAGACGGCCACTACAACGGAACCATCTTCCACCGCGTCATCGAGAACTTCATGATCCAGGGTGGCGGCTTCACCCCCGACATGAACCAGAAACCCACCCGCGCCCCCGTCCGCAATGAAGCCCAAAACGGACTCCGCAACGACCGGGGCACCATCGCCATGGCCCGTACCCAGATCATCGACTCCGCCACCAGCCAATTCTTCATTAACGTCGTCGACAACCCCAACCTCAACTTCCGATCCCCTGACCCCATGGGATTCGGATACTGCGTCTTCGGGCGCGTCATTGAGGGCATGGAGGTCGTCGACGCCATCAAGGATGTCGAAACCGGAACCCGCGGACCCTTCCGTGATGTCCCCGTCGAAACCGTGGAAATCATCGAAGTCATCCGGGAAGGCTAACCCCTCCCCCCGCGCCCCGGCATCGACCCCCACCGATGAACGAGGCCAACCATAAACCAAAAACCAGAGAGGAGGCCACCCCCTCCTCCGAACCCCGTTTCCCCGGAAAAGGCTTCCGCCTCGGCGAATTCATCCTCGAAAAAACCCTCGGCCATGGCTCCATGGCCACCGTCTACCTAGCCCGCGACGCCACCGGCCACGAAGTCGCCATCAAGCTCTTCCAGGAAGGCCCCGGCGTCTCCCCCACCATGCTCGAACGCTTCCGCCGCGAAGCCGAGGCCTCCAAAAAACTCCGGCGCCACCCCAACATCATGAAGGTGTACGCCACCGGACAGGAAGGCCCCTACCACTTCATCGTCATGGAGCCCGTCTTCAACAGTCGCACCCTCGACGACTGCATGGAAACCGAACCCCTCCCCGCCAACGACATCCTCGCCATCGTCATCAAAATCGCCCGCGCCCTCCAGTTCGCCCATTCCCGCAACATCGTCCATCGCGACGTCAAACCCGCCAACATCATGGTCGACGAGTTCGGCGAACCGCTCCTCACCGACTTCGGCGTCGCCGCCCTCATCGACTGGCCCTCCTGCACCGTCTCCGGAGCCCTCACCGGAACCCCCCTCTACATGTCCCCCGAACAAGCCCGCTCCGAACGGGCCGGCCCCCCCACCGACGTCTACTCCCTCGGCGTCGTCCTATACGAAGCCCTCACCGGACACCTCCCCTACTCCGTCCAGCACAATGCCCCCGTCAAAACCGTCCTCGAAGCCGTCAAGAACGAGGAAGCCAAACGACCCCGCCACTACCGCAAAGATCTCTCCCCCGACCTCGAAGCCGTCATCCTCAAAGCCCTCGCCAAAGATCCCGCCGAACGCTACCCCGACGCCGAAGCCTTCGCCGCCGACCTCGAACGCGCCATGGCCGGCCGCCACGTCTCCGCCCGGCTCTTCTCCTACGGCGAACACATCCTCCACTTCATCAAACGCTACGATCAATTCTTCGTCGCCGCCTTTGTCATGATCGCCATCCTCGTCGGTTCCGGCTTCTACTTCCGCACCAAACTCCTCGAAGCCCGCTACGAAAACCTTATGACCCTCCTCCACCTTCGCAACTACGCCGCACGCATCGCCGCCCCCCCCGAACCCTCCGATACCGAATCCTTCCGCCCCCAATCCGCATGGAACCATATCCGAATGGCCCGACGCGCCCTCACCACCGGATCCCTCCCCGACGCCGAATACGAACTCCACGCCGCCATCTCCCTCTCCCAAGCCTCCGGCGATGCCCGTACCACCTCCGTGGCTCTCCTCGAACTCGCCCGTATCGACACCCTCAACGGACGCATCGAAGACGCCATCGCCCGCTACCGCTCCATCCTCAACGTTCGCGACACCTCCCCCGCCACCGCCGGACTCGCCCAGCTCGAAGCCCTTATCCTCACCCTTCTCGCCGACGACCGCCACCGCGCCATCGAAATCCTCGGCCTTCACCCCCTCCCCCAGGACGGACCCCTCCGCGATGCCATCCTCTGCCTTTCCGGCGAACTCTCCGTAGACCACTTTCTCGAACGCATCCCCTACATGCCCGTTCGCCTCCAGAACGACGCCTACCTCGTTGCCGCCGTCCGCCACCGCATGGACGGCAACCCCCGCGGCTACGCCCAGGAAATACGCCGCTCCCTGCGCGTCTCCGCCTCCTCCACCGAATGGCCCGCCCCCTTTGCCCGAATCCTCCGCAGCGACATCCCCCGATGAACTCCTTCCCTCCAACCTCCTCCCGACAAGGCGGCATCCTCCTTCGCCTTTCCCTCCTCATCGCCCTCGCCGCCGTTCTCATCCTCGGCATCCTCTCCCTCCTCAACTCCCTCAGCCGCTCCGCCAAATGCGCCGAACAGCTCCGCGACATCTACCTCGCCCTCGAACTCTTCGAACTCGACAAAGGCTCCCTCCCCCACCTCGCCTTTTTCCCCGACGACCCCCTCACCGACACCGACAGCCTCCGCGTCGTCCTCGAAGAATACGGGCTCCGCGCATCCTCCTGCGTATGCCCCGCCGCCGCACCCCGCCTCCGCGACACCGGCCTCACCTACATCTGGAACGTCCGCCTCAACGGGGCCAACCTCCAAATCGAAAACCGCGAACGCGAATGGATGCTCATCGACGCCGCCGCCCTCTCCGCCGACCTCCCCTCCCCTCATCTCGGCGGCTTCAATGTTCTCTTTACCGACGGCACCGTCGAGCGCATCGCCATGCCCCTCAGTCTCCTTCGCGGGCTCTAGGATCGCGACCTCGAAAGCTTGACCCTCCCCCGCCCCGGACGTACTACTAATTTCCACATCCATCCCATGTACTACATCTACGTCATCCAAAGCGAAACCACCGGCAAACTGTTCAAAGGCCAAACCCAGAACATCAAGCGCACCCTCGACATGCACAACGCCGGAGAGGTCTATTCCACCGAGCCCGGACGACCCTGGAAATTAATCCACGAGGAGGCCTACGCCTCCCGCATGGAAGCCACCATTCGCGAACGCGAAATCAAATCCATCGAAGGCAGCAAAGCCCTCAAAAGGCAACTCGGAGTCGAAAACACACCCGGCGCTCAAACCGAACCCGGCGCCTGAAACCCTTAACCATGCAACCACGCGGAAAATCCCCCTCATGGACAAAGGGAGGGCGAACCGTCTCGGTGAGCCGAAACAAACGGTAGGGCGAACCGCCCGCCGGGGCGTCGGCCGGCAACCGCCGGACAAAGCCTGGTCCCGGTGAGCCGGACCCGAATTCAACCCCCTACTCCTCTTCCCCCGAAGCCAGCAAGCTCAACGCCTCTTCCTCCGTCGAAGCGTTCAGCACCTGCTCGCGCGCTTCCGGATTATGCAACGTCCGGCTGATGTCCGCCAAAAACTGAATGTGCGGACCCGTCCGGCTCGCCGGCGATACCGTCAAAACAATAATTTGCGCAGGCTCTCCGTCCAACGACTCGAACGGAACCCCCTCCCGGCTAAGCCCCATCGCCGCCACAAGATTCTCCACCGTATCCGTCTTGCCGTGCGGAATCGCAATCCCGTTCTGCAGACCCGTGGACATCTTCTTCTCCCGCTCCGTCACCGCCTTCAGCGCCGACTTGCGATCTTTAATTTTTCCGGCCGCGACCAGAAGGTCGATCAGCTCCTCGATCACCGACTCCTTGTCGGTGCTTTGCAGGTTCAAGCGGATCGTCTCCCGGGTCAAAACGCGCTTCGGATTCATGCGTGTTCTCCCAAAAAATGTAAGCGCACATCTTTGCCACGGGACCATGGCAGGGTCAATACTCATGTTTACCAAAAAACCCCCGACAAATCATGGATCGAGGTTTGCCTCCGCCCTCCATATCCCTTATACAAGGAACGACTGCTGATCTTCCGGAGAATACAACCATGAGTAAACCGCCGAATGCCACTGCCCCCCACGCCAACATCCATCGCCTCATCAACCACCTCATGCAGCTCCAGGACCTCATCTACGCCCGCGACCAGCAGCAAGCTTCCTCCCCCGGCTCCCGCCTGGCTCAACTCGACGCATCCATCAAAACCCTCACCGACGAACTCCCCGACGAAATCCGAAGCCACGTCGAAAAAATGAACCGCAAAGGCGGGCCCGCCATCGTTCCCATCGCCAACGGCGTATGCAGCGCATGCGGCATGGCCATTCCCGTCAGCCAGGTTCACGCCGTCCATGCCGCCGATAACCTCTACCGCTGCCCCAATTGCGCCCGCTACCTCATGTATCCCGAATCCCCCATCCGCCGCGCCGCCACCGCCAAGCGCCGCCGCGGCGAACCCATGCAGGTCGGCATCTCCCGCTTCTCCTCCCCTCAACTCATGATGCCACGCCTCAAAGTGACCACCCGCGATGAACTCATCCAGGCCATGGCGACCCACATGCAACAAACCGGCTTCGTCGACAGCTCCGACAAACTCGTCGAAGAATGCCTGCGCCGTGAAGCCATCATGAGCACCGCCGTCGACCAGGGCCTCGCCTTCCCCCACGTTCGCGGCGTCGAAGGCGGGGGTGTCACCCTCGCCCTCGCCACCCTCGCCAAAGGCGTCAAATTCACCGAAGGCAACCGCAACCTCACTCGCCTCGTCTTCTTCATCGTCATCCCCACCGCGGCCAGCGCCTTTTACCTCCGCCTCCTCTCCGGCCTCACCAAAACCTTCCGCGATCCCGACATCCGCGATCTCATGCTCGAAGCCAAAGAGCCCGAAGACCTCTGGAAACTCCTCGTCAAACTAACCCGCGGTACCGTCGCCTAACCCCTCCTCTCCTCGTTCCTCTTCTCGCCATGACCCTAACCGCACTTGTCCCCCTCGCCCCCGGCTGCGAAGAAATGGAAGCCGTCATCATCATCGACGTCCTCCGCCGGGCCGGATTCAACGTCACCGCCGCCGGGCTTCAGCCCGGCCCCGTCATCGCCTCCCGCCACGTCCGCCTCCTCCCCGACACCACCTGGGATCATCTCGACCCCTCCACCTATCACTGGATCATCCTCCCCGGCGGCAACGACGGCACCCAGGCCCTCCTCGACGATCCCCGCATCATCCCCGCCCTTCAACAACATCACCGGGCCGGCAAACCCCTCGCCGCCGTCTGCGCCGCACCCCTCGTCCTCGCCGCCGCTGGTATCTTAACCAATGACACCTTTACCTGCCATCCCGCCGCCCGCGATCGCCTCGGCGCCCTCCGCCCCTCCGATCAACGCGTCGTTGTCCATCACCACCTCATCACCAGCCAGGGCCCCGGCACCACCTTCGAATTCGCCCTCGCCATCGTCGCCCACGCCCTCGGCCAACCCGCCGCCCACGCCCTCGCCCACGCCATGCTTTACCCTCTTGTCAACCTTGAATAATCTCCCGTTTCCTAAAAAAAACACTTGTATTGCCGCCAAACCTTCGCACAATCGCAACCAACTCGACACACCAACGTGATCGAGACAAGCAACAAGCTGTGCAGGAGGAAAAAACATGGCACTGACCAAAACGCAGATCGCGGCCAAACTGGCCGACACCACCGGGCTCACCAAAAAGCAAGTCAACGAGTTCCTGGATGCCTTGGCGAAACTCGCCTACAAGGAAGCCAAGAACGGGTTCACCTTCCCCGGCGTCGGCAAGCTCGTGCTCGTCCAGCGCAAAGCGCGTACCGGCCGCAATCCCGCCACCGGTGAGACCATCAAGATTCCCGCCAAGAAAGTCGTGAAGTTCCGCGTGGCCAAAGCCGCCAAGGACTCCATTCTCGGCAAGTAATCTGATCGCGATTCAAATCGCTGAGATCCCGGGAGGCCGCCTCGATGCAGCCTCCCGGTTTTTTTTCAATCACCCCCCCCCATCAAATTCACAATCTTAGTCCCAATCTTAACCGTAATCGAAAAAGGGTTCAGGGTTCAAAAAGATCCCTCCTCCCTGAACCCCCGAACCCCTGAACACTGACCCCTCCCGTCCCCCCCCCTCCATGGCACGCCGTAGTCCGGCAACCGCCGGACGAAGGCGGCAGCT
>DAOLCW010000066.1:0-15531 GCA_035327665.1 Kiritimatiellia bacterium | reverse complement strand
TGTCCGGAGCCGGACACGTCGTTTCTGCTGCCGCCGATGAACGGTCTGGCGGGGGATTTTGCCCCGAGGCGGGCGGGAGCGGAGGCGGGGGCGAATCTTCGGATCGAGGTTCCACGTGACGGTTTGTACCGGCTGAACCGGGCGGAGTTGCTGGCGACGGGGTTGCCGGGGTCGGAGATCGTGGGGGGCGGGTTGAGGTTGTTCAACCGGACCCAGGAGGTGGCGCGGTTTGTTTCGACCGAGGGGGTGTTCGGGGCGTCGGATTACCTTTTGTTTTATGGGGTGGCGCATCGGGGGGAGTACACGACGAACAATGTGTACTGGCTGGCCACGGGGGCGGGGAGCGGGGTGCCGTTTATGACCCGGAGCGCGGCGACGAATGCGGGGGGGGTGCTGGTGACGGGGCACTGTCATACCGTTCGCTACAACCCGGAGAAGTTGTTTCGCCCGAACAATTCACCCCTGCTGGACAACATCAATCATTGGTTTGCGGATCTGTTGTTGGAGTCGAATTCGGTGGATATCGCGATGTCGACCCAGCACCGGATTCCGAGCGGGTTGGCGACCTTGACGATTGAGCAGTTAGGGATCACGACCACGGAGGCGCTGACCCCCGACCATCGGACGGAGATCCGGATCAACGACAATTTACTGGCCAACATTACCTACAATGGAATGATCCTGCACCGGACCTCGGTGGTGATGAACGCGCAAGCGCTGGCGGATGGAGGTCTAACGTGGAGGCTGCGGCAGACGATGACGAATGCGGCATATCCGCGGGACCGGGCCTTGTTGCGGGAGTTGAGCGTGACGTATCCCCGGTTGTTGCGACCGATCAGTGGGCAATTGGCGTTTTGCGGGACGACGGGGCCGGCGATCTACGGGTTGGAGGGTTGGCCGACGGGGTCGGGAGCGTGGGTGCTCGATGTGTCGAATCCGTTTCAGCCGGTTTTGCTGACAGGGTGGAGTGAGGCGAATGTTGCGGGGGGTAAGCGGATTTGGTTCCGGGATGACGCGCCGTTGGTACGAAGGTATGTGGTGGCGGCGGATTCGGCGGTGACGACGCTTCCGGCCCCGGTTCCGTTTGCGTTCCGGAACCTTGCGGATACGAACCAACAGGCGGATTTTTTGTTTTTGACCCATCACGAGTTCCGGTCGTCGGCGTTTGCGCTGGCCCGCCACCGGTTGACCAACGGGTTAAGTGTGTCGTTGGTGGACATGCAGGATGTTTACAATGAATTCGGCTACGGAGTGGAGGATGCGGAGGCGATCAAGCAGTTCATCGGGTTTGCTTATCATCACTGGAAGGCCCCGCGGCCGCGTTTCGTGCTTCTGGGTGGGGACGGGACGTATGATCCGAAAAATAACCTGGGGGGCAAAAGCACGGGGATGATCCCGACGAAGTTTCTGCCGGCGTGGTTTCGGAAGTCTCCGTCGGATACGTGGTTTGTTACGGTGGATCGACTTGAGAATGCACTCGAGAATGATTCGCTACCGGATTTGGCGATTGGACGGATTCCGGTGGTGACGAATTCGTGGTTTAACAATGCGGTGTCGAAGACGATGCGGTTTGAGGGGTTGCCGCGGTTGACGAACGCGACGGTGATTGCGGATGAGCCGGACGGGAATCCTCTGAACAACTTTCATCAGGCGTCGAATTCGAACATCATTTCAAGCCTGCCGGGCTACAGTTTGAGTGTTGGATACTTGGGCGGTCCTTCGGCACCGAATTCGCCTCCGGCGATCCGGCAGACGATCAGCAATACGGTGCATCAGGGGCAGGGGCGTTTTTTAGTGACGTACTTCGGGCACGGCCGGGAGGTGTTGTGGTCGGATGCGAACCTGCTGAATGCGGGGGATGCGGTGAATATGACCAACAGTGTGCGGAACCCGATTTTTGCGGTGTTTTCGTGTCAGGTGGCGCGATTTACAGATCCGGCGGAGGAGAGTTTGGGAGAGGAGTTGCTTCAACGGTTCAACCGGGGGGCGTCGGTAGTGATGGGGCCGACGGATCTGGCGATCAATTTGTATTCGGAGCGGGTGGCGCGGGGGTTTGTGCGGGGGCTGGCGGTAAATAAGGACCGGCATGTGGGGGAGGCGTGGCAGCGGGGGATGCTGGAGTTGTTTAATTATAATCCGAATGCGAGCGAGATGCGGTTTTATTCGATCCTGGGGGATCCGGCGCTGGTGGTGAATCCATGACGGTGGGGCATCCACTTCATCGCTGGTTGACGCGGTTGGCGGAGCCGGGATGCGATCCGGTCACGGGGGGGGAAGCGGGGTTTATTTCGCGGCACCGTTTGGAGCCGCTGGCGTTTGCGCTGGGCGGGAATGTGCCGGAATGGGAAATGGCATATGCGCACACGCTGGCGATGGGGGCATCTCACTTGAGGGAGGCGGGGCGGCTGGCGGGCATGCTGGAGTCGGCGGGGGTGGATGCGGTGTGGACGCGAGGGGTGTTTCACGGGGTGAGGTGGTACGGGGATTTTGCGCGGCGGCCGTTTACGGATTTGGATGTGGTGTTTGCCCCGGATCAAAGCGGGAAGGCGTTTGAGGTGCTGAGGGAGGCGGGATATGGCTTGCGGGGCAAGGGGTTCCCGGCGTGGTATTTCCGGAGGTATCATTTGCATTGGCCGATGCGGCAGGAGGGATCGGGGATGTTGCTGGATGCGCATTGGGCGGTGGATCATGCGGGTTCGAAGCTTCGAGCGAAGATGGATGAGGTCATGGCGGAGGCGGAGTGGCAGGACGCGGAGGGGATTCGCTGGCGTGAGCCTTCGGTTCGGCATCAGATGGTGCTGGCGTGTTTGCACTTGGCGAAGGAGTGTGATGGGTATTGGGGCCGGGAGAATGTGGATCCGGTTCTGCAAGGGGATGCACCGGGGCGGTTTTTGAGCTGGTTGGATGCGGGATTGATGATGGGGGCGATCGATGGGGAGGCGGGATGGGAGGAGGTCTGGGAGGTGGCGGATGCCTGGAGGTGCCGGGAGGTGGTTGAGACGGTGATTGCGAAGTTGCGGGGGGTGGCGGCGGGAGGTGGAGCGGTTGAGGACAGGGAGGAGCGGGGGGATATGGATCAAGGATTTTTGGGATGGTTGGGGCAGGCGGCGGGGTTTCGCCCGAGAAGGTTGGCGGGGATCGAGTGGGGGCCGAGGTCGGTGTGGTTTGCGGTGGAGGCGGGATGTGCAACGGGCTTGGTGATGATGATGAATTGGATCCGGGGAGCAAGGGTATGATGCGGGTGGCGCTGGTGATGATGTTGGGTGGGGTGATGGCGGTGGAGGGGGCACTGTTTCCGGATGATTTGCCGAATACGCCGGTGACGGCCCTGGCGCTGACCCCGAATGCGGCGGCGGCGGCGCATACGATTAATTACGAGACGGACCGGGATTGGTTTTCCTTTTTGGCCATTCCCTATGTGACGTATACGGTGACGGTGCAGGCGGTTTCGGTGTTTGATGTGGCGTTTGAAGCGAGGCTGTTTGGGGGGAATCAGGTGTTGCATGTGACGAATTCGGCGTGGAGCCGTCCGCATGCGCGATGGGTATGGTCGCATACGGGGGTGCCGCATGCGGTGCGGATCGGGGTGGGAGGATTGTTCCAGTTCACCACGGGGACGTATTCGGTGGCGGTGAGCGGGAATGTGACGGATACGAATGGGGATGGCATTCCGGATGTATGGTATCAGCAGTATGGGCTGAATCCGGCGGTGCCGAACCTGGCCCATCTGGATTTGGACCAGGATGGGTTTACGAATTGGGAGGAGTTTTGGGCGGGGACGAATCCAACCCAGGCGATGAGCGTTTTGCGAATTACGCAGGTGAATGAGGTGGGAGGACAGGGCCGGGTGGTGTGGCCGGGGGCGGGGTTGGGGGTGTATGAGGTGTTGGCGACTACGAACCTCATGGCTTCGGGGGGGTGGTTGACGGTGGGGATGGTGACGAATGCGGGGCTGGGCCCGCTGACCCTGGATCTGGTGGATTCGGGGGCGACGGGTAGAGTTCACCGGGCATACCGGGTGCGGCAGCAGCTTGATGTGCCGTAGATAGGCGCGGGCGGGAAGCCTGCTCCAGATCGCTGGGATCTTCGCTTCGAGAAGCGAAGGTGAAAGCGGCACTGAGGTGCCGCACTCCAAGTGGCCGGGTAAGATTCTAACTCGCGAGGAAAAGGTCGGGGATTGAGTGGTTCGGGGATTTCTTTTAGGTTTCGGGGGTGAAACGTATTCCGGCGATAGTGATGATTCTGGTTTTGGGGGGATGGTGCTGGGCGGGGCCTGGCCTTGACCATGACCATGGGGTGTGGGGGGACGTGCTGGAACGGTTTGTCGCGCAGGGGCGGGTGGATTACCGGGGGCTTCAGGCGGAGCCGGAGCTTTTGCTCGGCTACTTGAGAGGTTTGGCAGAGGTGGATTCGAGGACGTTTCATGGGTGGTCACGGGAGGAGCAACTGGCGTATCTGATGAATCTGTACAATGCACAGACGATTGATCTGATCCGTCGGCGGTATCCGTTGAACAGTATTCGGGATATTGGTTCGCTTTTGCGAGGTCCGTGGGGGCAGCCGGTGGTGACGTTGTTTGGCCGGATCATCAGTTTGGATACCCTGTTGAAGCAGGTGATTTTGCCGAACTACCCGGATGTCCGGGTTCATTTTGGGTTGAGTCCGGCGACCCGGGGGGGGCCGAAGCTACGGGAGGAGCCGTTCCGGGGGGTGGATCTGGACGAGCAGTTGGACGACCAAGTGCGGCGGTTTCTGGGGGATGCGACGCGGAACCGGGTGGATCACGAGCGCCGGGAGTTGATTCTGTCGCCACTGTTCACGTGGCACCGGGATGAATTTTTGCGGGATGCGGGCACGGTGAATGGATTTGTGCGGCGGTTTCTTCCCGAGGAGGAGGTGGAACGGATGGGGGAAGAGGTGTACCGGGTGAGGGAGGCGACTTACGATTGGCGACTGAATGATTGGGTGAGGTGATCGAGTTTGCGGAGGCCGAGGGCGAGGAGAGAGGTACGTTGGGGGCCTTTGGGCCAATCCCGGTCTCGCGGAGCTCGCCCCTCCAACCTGGGGGCATGAGGTATTTGAGTTAGCTTGTCGGGAGGTGATCGAGTTTGCGGAGGCCGAGGGCGAGGAGAGAGGCCCAGGCGAGGACGCGGCAATGGTTTTCGTCGAGGGCGGCTTCGAGTTCGGGGCGGGTGAGCAAGCAGAGCTGCTGGTGTTCGAGGTCGTCGGGGTGAAGATCATGGGTTTTGCGGAGGCCGGTGGCGAGGTAGAGATGGGCAGTGGCGCAGCGGCGGTTGGCGTCGACGATGTAGCTTCCGAGGTGATGCCACTGGCCTTGGGTGTATCCGGTTTCTTCGCGGAGTTCGCGCTTGGCGCCCTCGAGGGGATTTTCGCCGGGTTCGAGGTAGCCGCCGGGCGGGGACAGGAGTTGATCGGCGACGGCGTATTTGGTTTGGCGGAAGAGGAGGAAGTGGTTGTCGTGGGTTCGGGCGAGGACGTTGACGTAGTCGGGGGTAATCAGGATGGGCCAATCGGGAACTTCGCGTCCATCGGGGAGGACGACATGGTGTTCTTCGACTTTAAGGAAGGGGCTATGATCGAGGATGAGTCGGGTGGCGCGGCACGTCCAGGGGGCATGAGGAGGCTTGTTCATGGCGGGAGCATAGCGAGACGAATTCAGAATGGCGAGCGATGGTGAGGTCTCGGGAGTTTCGGGTTTTCTTGATCTGGGGGGCGGTCCGGTTTACCGTCGCCGAATAGGAGTTTTTTCTGCATGTCAGCCGTCCGATTGGGAACACGAACCATTCCATTGCGGGATCTTTTGACGAATGCGGCCGCCTTCGTGATTATTGTCGCGGGGATGCGGGCGGCTTCGTCGCTGATTGTTCTGTTCCTGCTGGCGATCTTTATTGCCGTGCTGGCGGGTCCGATGTTTGTGGGGATGCAGCAGCGGGGGATTCCGACCTTTCTCGCGATGATGATTCTCATTCTGGGATTGATTGTGATCGGGACGGTGGGGGTGCATGCGTTGCGGATCTCCCTGGAGGATATTTACCGGAGTCTGCCGAGATACCAGGAGATGATGCAGGATCAGGTGGGGGTGATTCTGGTGTGGCTGGAAAACCGGGGGGTGGAGACCCCGGATCAAATGATCCGGAACAGCCTGGCCGAGAAGACGCCGGTGCGGATGATCGGGGATTCGATCATTACCACGACGCGTTTGCTGGGCCGGATTTTTATTGTGTTGCTGGTGGCGATTTTCATTTTGCTGGAGGCGTCGATGCTGCCGGCGAAGCTTCGGGCGATGCCGGGGATGACCGAGGAGCATTTCCAACGGATCAAGCTGGTGATCGACAACGTGCGGAAGTATATCGGGATGAAGACGATCATGAGCCTGCTCACGGGAGCGTTGATCACGGGGCTGTTGTTCGCGGCGGGTGTGGACTACCCGATTCTGTTGGGGGTGCTGGCTTTTCTGTTTAATTTTATCCCGAATATCGGGTCGGTGATGGCGGGGGTGCCGGGGGTGTTTTTGGCGTTCGTGGAATATGGACTGGGCCGGGCGATTTTTGTGGGGGTGGGGTATGTGGTGATCAATATTTTTGTCAGCAATGTGATCGAGCCAAGGTACATGGGGCGGGGGCTGGGGCTATCCCCGACGGTGATCGTGATCTCGCTGATTTTCTGGGCGTGGGTTTTGGGACCGATCGGGATGTTGTTGTCGGTGCCGCTGACCATGTCGCTGAAGATCGCGATGGAGACACTACCGGAGACGCGGGGGTTGGCGATGTTGGTGGGGTCGCATCCGGGGGAGGCGAAGCCGGGGGAATCGGGTGAAGCGTCTGGTGGTGTGCCGGTTGGCTCGACGATGCGCCCGGAGGGATAAATCGGGTTTTGTATTTTTTCGGTGAAGGGAGTAGGTTGTGCGGCTCATGCACAATGCACTTCCAGAAGCGGGGATCCGTAACCGGGCTCCGAAAGAGATCGAGGTGGTGGTCCTGGATTTTGACGGGACGATCATGGTCTATGACGGGTCGCCGGGTCATTTTCATCCGGAGGTGATCCGTTTGCTGAACGATTTGCAGGACCGGGGGATCTTTTGGGTGGCAAACAGCGGGCGGGATCTGGAGGACCAGAAGTTGGTTTTGGAACGTTCGCGGGAGCGGGGGCTGTTGCATGAGCCGGATGCGGTGATCGCTTCGGAGAGTTTGGTGTATCTCCGGGATGGGCGGGAGTTTATTCCTTTGGAAGCGTGGAACGCGCTTGCCTTGAAAGGGTTGCGGACGCTGCACAAGGTGGTGCAAGAGGAGTTGGAGCCGTACCGGAAACACATTGAGGAGATTTACACGCCTCATCTGATTTTGTGGGAGGAGTATGCGACGGCGTTTCTGGTGGACAACCGGGAGGAAAAGCCGCGGGAACTTTTTCATGACCTGATGGATTGGTTGAAGGAGATTCCGACGGCCATGTTGAGCATGAACGGGGGGTGGGTGGCGGTGATGTTGCGGGGGCTGGGAAAGGGGAATGCGCTGCGGGCGTGGGCGGAGGTTTGCGATCTCTCGCCCCGGAGCCTGTTGGCGATCGGTGACCATTTCAACGATTTGACGATGCTGGGGGGCCGGGTAGCCCATTATGTGGGGTGTCCGGGTGATGCGATCCCCGAGGTTCGCCAAACCGTGGCGCGGCATGGGGGATGGGTGGCGGAACAGCCGGGGCCGCTGGGGACGGTGGAAGTGATCCGGCGGGCGCTGAATTTAGGATGACGCGGCGGAGCCGGCGACGGCGCGGCGGATGATGTCTTCGAGCGGCGCTTCGGGTCCGGCTTTGCGGCTGGCTTCGAGAACCATTTTCTGGGCATCGGCTTGTTTGTAACCGAGGGAGATGAGGGCGAGGATGGCGTCGCGCAGCCGGAGATCTTCGGCGGAGGGGGCGGCGGAACCGGAGGTGGCTTCGAGGGCCTCGCCGGCGCTGATGCGATCTTTGAGTTCGATCACCATGCGCTCGGCGGTTTTTTTGCCGATACCGGAAATGGTGGCGAGGCGTTTGCTGTCGCCTTCGACGATGGAGGCCTTGAGCTCACGGAGGGATAAACCACTTAATGCGGTGAGGGCAATTTTGGGACCGATTCCGCTGACATCGAGCAGCATGCGGAACATGGTTCGCTCGGATGCGGAGTGGAAGCCAAAGAGGATGTGGGCATCCTCGCGGACGTGGAAATGGGTCATCACTTTGACCGGCTTGCCCTCGGCAGGGAGGCGGTCGTAGGTGGAGAGGGGGATGAGGACTTCGTAGCCGACTCCGGCGGCTTCCACGACGATGCGAGCGGGGTGTTTTTCGGCGAGAAGGCCCTGAAGGTAATCGATCATACAAGCGGCGGGCTCAGGAATCTTTGCCGATGAGGGTGTTTTCGATCCAGGCGATAAAGTCGTCCTTGGTTCGGGCGCCGCTCAAGGCGGCGAGGGCTTCGCCATCGCGATAAATGTAGTAGGTGGGCACGCCGGAGATTTTGAAGCGCTGGGCGAGGTGGGGATTGACATCGACGTCGATCTTCATGACGGAGATGAGGCCGGAGCGATTTTGGGCGATGTCGTCAAGGGTGGGCGCCATGGCTTGGCAGGGGGGGCACCAGGAAGCGGTGAAGTTGAGGAGGACGGGATGGGAATCGTTGTAGACGCGGGCGTTGAAGGCGTCGTCGCTGATGTACAACGAAGCCTTTTCTTCCGGGGAGATGGAGCGGGAGCATCCGGGTCCGAAGGAGGTGAAGAAGAGTCCGGCGGCGAAGAGGGCGAGCATCCAGCGGATGGCAGGGGTTTTCATGGGGGGTCTCCGGGAGTGGCCAAGGATCGGACAAATACTGCGACATCATGGATCTGTTCGTCGGACAAGACGCCTTTGAACGAGGTCATGAAGATCGATTTTCCTACGCTGGCTCCTCCTTCTTTGATTGCGGTGAAGATTTCCTGATCGCTAACCGTAGCCATTTTCCCGGCATCCGACAAGTCATAGGGTCGGGGCCGGAGTCTCCGTCCGGCGGGTCCATCGCCGCGACCGGTCTCGCCATGGCAGCTAATACAATATTGACGGTAGATGACCGCTCCGCGTTCAGCGTCGCCGGTGAGGGTGAAGGTTTCCGCGGTTTCCTTTTCGGATTCCGCGCGGGCGGGGAGGTGGGTGGCGAAAAGCAGGGGGAAAGCGATGATCAGGGTTGTTTTGAGAGGAAATCGATGCATGAGGGGAAGGAGATTAGCTTTGGATACGGGGATTTTCCAGTGAATCCGCTTTGAGTTGCCCGTATCGGGGATTTGGGGTATTCACGTAAACATGAATCTAACAACTGAATGGATCGGCTACATCGCCTCGGCGATTATTGCCGTGTCGCTGTTGATCACCAATTTGTGGTATTTCCGGTGGATCAATCTGGTCGGGGCGGTGTTGTTTAGCGTGTATGGCATGCTGATCGGGTCGGTGCCGGTGGCGTTGATGAACGGCCTGATTGCGGGGATTGACATCTACTTCATCCTGCAGATGCGCCGGAAGGTGGATTATTTTCATTATTTGACGGTTTCCTATCAGCAAAGCGCCTACCTCCAGTATTTTCTGCGATACTACACGCGGGACATCGGGCACCACTTTCCCCGGTATTCACCGGAGAAGCTTGATCCGAACCAGAAGTACACATTTATCCTTCGCAATGCGGTTTCGGTGGGGGTGTTTTCGTACCATGTGGAGGGAGATTGCGGGGTGGTGGACTTGGACTACACGATCCCGGCCTACCGGGATTTGCAGAATACGCGTTACTTGATCCGGGATGCGCTAGCCGAGCAGTTCGAGAAGGACGGGGTGAAGCGGCTTTCGGTGTACACGACGGTTCCGAAGCATTCGCGGTACCTCAGGTCGTTGGGATTCGTGGAGCATGAGCAGCGTCCGAATACATATATGCTCACCTTGCCCATGGCATAGGGTCCGGCGAAGTTGCGGGGGGTGGTGCGGGCCGGAATCGGGGAGGAAAGAATAAAACGTGCATTCGAGAGGGTCGCAGGCTAGAGTGTTTGGAACGTAAACGATTTGCAGGAGATGATGTTATGAAGCGCTGGTTGATTGGTTTGGTGATGGCAAGTTGGGCGGGCTGGGCGATGGCCGAGCGAGAGGCGTTGATTCAACCCGAAGATACATGGAACATGTATTCGCGTTTCGAGGTCCAGGCGACCCGGCTCGATGGCTCGACGGCCTATTTGGGCGGTCTCAAAGTGGGCGGCTTGCTGAATGATCAGTTTATTCTTGGATTGGGCGGACAATTCCTGATCGACAATGCGGAGACGCGTTCGCCGTTTCTTTCCAGCTTGGAGAACACGGATTTTTGGTTGGCGGGGGTTCATACCGGCTACATTTTTAATCCGCATCGCCTGGTGCATTTGGTTGCCGATGTGCTGATCGGGGGAGGTGCGGTGGATGCGGGCCGGATCGGCGGGGGATCGACCCGGTCGAGCCTTCGCTTTGTCGAGCCTGCGGTGAGCGCGAAGGTGAACATCACGGAAACGTTTTCGATCGGGCTGGGGGTTGGCTACCGTCTGGTGGATGGCTCGGATGTGCAGGGGCTTTCCGACTCTAACTTGTCGGGGGTGACGGGGGCGTTGTATCTGCACTTCACCCAGTTTTAAGAGGGGCGCATGTATCTGGTGAGCCAGCGGGTGGTGACGCCCGAAGGGCTTCGGCCGCTTGCGATCGGGATACGTGAAGGACGCATTGATGCGCTGATTGCTCCGGAGGACGTCCCGGCGGGAGCGAAGGTGGTGGATGCGGGTTCGGATGTGATTCTTCCCGGGTTGGTTGACCCTCATGTGCACATCAACGAGCCGGGCCGGACCGAGTGGGAGGGATTTGTTACCGCGACAGCGGCGGCGGCGGCGGGCGGGTTGACGACGCTTTGTGACATGCCGTTGAACAGTTCCCCGGTGACGATCACCGAGCGGGCACTGGAGGCCAAGCTTGAGGCGGCACAGGGGAAACTTGCGGTGGATGTGGGGTTTCACGCGGGGTTGGTACCCGGCCATGTGGCGGATGTGGCGATGCTGCTGGACCGGGGGGTGTTGGGGGTGAAGGCGTTTCTCGTGCATTCGGGGATCGATGATTTCCCGGCGGCGGGGGAACCGGAATTGCGGGCGATTATGCCGCTGCTGGCCGAGCGGGGGATTCCTTTGTTGGTGCATGCGGAATGCGACACGGAAGGAGCGCCGAAACCGAATGACCGGACCTCGTACCGGGCCTATCTGGCTTCGCGGCCGGGGAGTTGGGAGGATAAAGCGATCGAGAGGATGATCCGGTTGTGCCGGGAAACGGGATGTCCAGTGCATATCGTTCATCTGGCCACTGCGTCTGCGTTGCCGATGATCAGGGCGGCGCGAGCCGAAGGGCTTCCGCTCACCGTGGAAACGTGTCCGCATTACCTTACGTTTTGCGCGGAGGAGATTCCCGATGGCGCGCCGGTGTTTAAATGTGCCCCGCCGATCCGGGAAGCGTCCCACCGGGAAGCGCTGTGGCAGGCGCTGATCGGGGGGGACATCGATCTGGTGGCGACCGATCATTCGCCTTGTCCGCCGGAGATGAAGCATTTGGAAGATGGGGATCTTTTCTCGGCGTGGGGCGGGATTTGCGGTCTTCAACTATCCCTGCCGGCGGTGTGGACGGGGTTGCGGGCCCGGGGGGGCGGGATGGGAGAGCTTGCCCGGTGGATGGCGGAGGCTCCGGCCAAGTTGCTGGGGGTGGCGGACCGGAAAGGAAGGATTGCCCCGGGGGTTGACGCCGATCTGGTGATTTTTGATCCGGATGCGTCGTTTCGGGTCGATCCGGAGTTCCTGCTGCACCGTCACAAGCCGACCCCGTATGCCGGCCGGGAGCTTTACGGACGGGTGAAAACCACGTACCTTCGAGGCATGGTGATCCATGATGTTGACGGTCCTTCGAAGTCCCTTCGCGCCGGCCAGGCAGTGTTTCGAGGGGCCGCTCGTGGAGCGAAGGATCACCGGAGGCCGCCGTCATGAATTCACCTTCACGTCCGGTGGCGTTTACCGGGTATCTTGATCTCGCTTCGGCGGTGCTTGGCGGCAAGGCCTTGGAGGCCAGCGATGAATTTTTTAATGCCAAGGACAACCTGATTTTGCCGGGGCATCCGGTTTATCACCCCGATACCTACACCGACCGCGGGCAATGGATGGATGGTTGGGAAACCCGCCGCCGCCGGACGCAAGGGCTCGATTGGTGCGTGATTCAGTTGGGTCTGCCCGGGGTGATTCACGGGGTGGACATCGACACCTCATTTTTTGAGGGCAACAGCCCGGCCTATGCATCGGTGGAGGCCCGGCGGGGGGACGATGGGCATTGGGAAGAGTTGTTGCCCCGGTCCCCGCTGCAACCCGGTGGTCAGAATTTGTTCGCGGTGCCTGACCGGAACGTGTGGACGCATGTCCGGCTCAATATTTTCCCGGATGGCGGGGTTGCCCGGTTCCGGGTGTATGGACAGGTTTCGGTCAACTGGCCGGCAATGCCAGCCGACGCGTTGATCGATCTCGCCTCGGTGGTGTACGGGGGGCAGGCGATTGCTTGCAGCGATATGTTTTTCAGCTCCATGACCAACCTGATTCTGCCGGGCAAGGCGGCTCATGCGGGGGAGGGGTGGGAGACCAAGCGGCGCCGGGGGCCGGGATATGACTGGGCGATCATCAAGCTGGGGCGCCCGGGTGTGGTGCAGCGAGTGGATGTGGACACCACGCATTTCAAGGGCAACTATCCCGAGATGTGTTCCCTTGATGCTTGTCTGGCCCCGGATGAACCGATCGATGCCTTGACCTGGCCGGAGGTCGAATGGATCAACCTTGTTCCCAAAACGCCTTTGGGTCCGGATGCGTGCCACAGTTTTACGGGGGAAGCGCTTAAGTCGATTGGTCCGGTTTCACACGTAAAACTCAATATTTTCCCGGATGGCGGGATCAGCCGCTTGCGGGTGTTCGGGGTCATCGCCCCGGCCTGAGAGGACTTGTTATGACCCTGGATGAACTCAATGCCCTTACCGTGCAGGCTGCCCTTCCGGAATTGATCAAGTGCTGTGGATCACAACGATGGGCAAAAGCGATGTGTGCGGCCCGGCCGTTTGTTTCGGTCGATGCGCTGCATACGGCGGCGGATGGAATTTGGAACGGGCTCTCGGTGGAAGATTGGCGGGAAGCGTTTACCCATCATCCGAAGATCGGGGACATCGACAGTCTGCGCAAGAAATTCGCCACCACTGCCGACTGGGCCTCGGGCGAGCAGTCCGGGGTGAATCAGGCCAACGAAGAAACCTTGCGCGGGCTGGCGGAAGGCAACCGGGCCTACGAGGAAACATTCGGCTACATTTTCATTGTGTGCGCGACGGGCAAGAGCGCGGGGGAAATGCTGGAGATGTTGCGATCCCGGCTTTCCAATCCGCCCGACCTGGAGATCCGGGTGGCGGGAGCCGAGCAGCAGAAAATCACCCGGATCCGACTCGATAAACTTTTATCCAACTGACCCAACGGAGGAACCTGAACATGACTGACCATACCTTGTCCGATGCAACTCTCAAACCGGTGCTGGCCCGGCTCAAAGCCATCAATGCCGAATTCGCCCGCATCTACCCGGGCGAAAAGCCGGACCGCCAACCGGTGCAAACCGTGTATGGGGGGGCTCACCTGTTCAAAGCGGATACCGTGGTTAAGCTCGGCCAGGTTTCCGTGCGGGCGTTTACAGAGCATGCGCCCGACTTCATAGCCTTTGCCAAGGCGTTGCAGCTTCCGGGTGCAGACAAGCTGCCGACCTCGGCGAGCGCGAAAAAGGCGCTGATGGCCAAGGTCAAAAAGAGTCCGGCGAAGCTCCGGGTGAATCAACCTTCGGTGTGGTTGTACGCGACGGTGTACGACCGGGTGTTGGAGAAGCTGAAGCACGAGCCGGTCGAGGATTTCCGGATCGATTTCGAGGATGGCTATGGCAACCGACCGGATGCCGAAGAGGACGCCCAGGCCATTGTTGCCGCCAAGGAAGTGGCCAAGGGCATGAAGCAGAAGACCCTGCCGCCGTTCCTTGGGTTCCGGATCAAGCCGCTGACCCAGGAACTAAAGCACCGGGCGATTCGGACCATGGACCGGTTTTACACCGCCTTGCTTACTGAAACCAACGGCCGGATGCCGGAAAATTTCGTGGTGACCCTGCCCAAGGTGACCATGCCCGAGCAAGTTTCGGCGGCGGTGGCCCTGTTGGGGCTCATCGAGAAGAAGTTCAAACTGGCGAAGGGCACGCTCAAGGTCGAGCTGATGATCGAGACGCCTCAATCGATTCTTGATCCCTCCGGGGCTTGCAATGTTCCCTTGCTGGTCCGGGCGGCGGATGGACGGTGCGCCGGGGCCCACTTCGGGGTGTATGACTATACCGCCTCCAACAACATCACCGCCGACCACCAGCATCTCGATCATCCGGTGTGCGATTTTGCCCGTCACATGATGAAAACATCCCTGGCCGGCACCGGGGTGTGGATATCCGACGGAGCGACCAACATTATGCCGGTGGGTCCGCACCGGGCTCCCGCCGGGAAGTCTCTCACCGCCAAGCAGCGGAAGGAAAACGAGGCGGTCGTGCATCGGGCGTGGCGCATCATGTTTGCCCACGTCAATCATTCCTTGCGGCACGGGTATTATCAGGGCTGGGATTTGCATCCGGCTCAATTCCCGATCCGCTACGCGGCGGTGTACTTGTTCTTCCTTGAAGGCCTTTCCCTTGCCTCGGTCCGGCTGAAGACGTTTGTGGAAAAAGCGGCTCAAGCGACGTTGATCGGCGATGTGTTTGACGACGCGGCGACCGGCCAGGGCCTGCTCAACTACTTCCTTCGGGGAATCAATTGCGGGGCGATCACCGAGCAGGAGGCGCTGGCCACCGGTTTGACCCTCGACGAATTGCACGCCCGCTCGTTCGTGAAGATCCTAGAAGCCCGGAAAATGAGGTAACCACCATGACCCGCTCTCCCATCACCACGCATGTACTCGATACCTCCACCGGACGGCCTGCGGCCCGGGTTCCGGTGCTCCTGGAGAAAAAGCAGCCGACCGGCGAATGGGTGAGGATTGCCCAGGAAAAGACCGACGAGGATGGCCGCCTGATGCACTGGCTGCCCGAAGGGTTCGTGGCGGATCGCGGGTTCTACCGCCTGCTTTTCGATACTGCGAGTTATTACAGCTACAATGACCAGCACGGGTTTTATCCCTATGTGCAGATTGCTTTTGAAATCCGGGAGGTAGGAGCCCACTACCATGTGCCGCTCCTGTTGAGTCCCTACGGGTATTCGACCTATCGGGGAAGCTGACCCGGGGCCCGCAACCACCCCCCGCAAGTTTGTTTCCAACCCTTGGGACATCGATACGGTCTCTATGAGCTCCCGGCCTGGCCACCGGCATGCGGGACAAGGGGGGCAGATCATACCACTACCTATAACTTTTCGGTATGAAGCTTGGCCGATAGAGACTTCGGTCT
>DAOLCW010000065.1:0-15579 GCA_035327665.1 Kiritimatiellia bacterium | reverse complement strand
ATGTCCTCTGGACCACCGACCTCGAAGGCGGAACCTGGACCCCCATGAACATGGACGTCCCCGGCATGGCCAATCGCGCATCCCGCATGATTGAAGTCACCAATGCCATTCCCAGCCGGTTCTACCGGTCCGGAGTCAAACTCCCCGAAACCCCATAATCCACCCGTTAACCAAGCAATCCCTAAAAGCTCCCGGCCATCTCGGCCGGGAGCTTTTTTTGCCCCCCCTCTTTACAATCCAAGGTCAATCCGCGTAGCATCTACTTCACGTTGACTGGACTGACGACCCGTCCCGCGAGGTCTCCTTCCGTCCGAATCTCGCATAGACCAACATCGCTTACGGAACATCATTATGATTAAATTGTTGAGAAATGGAATATTGACCCTCGTCACCCTGCTTCTCGCCGGAACCGGTTGCCTCGACAGCGGCAGCAGCAAGGACAACTTCGACTACGGCGACAACGACAAGAACGTCGTCGTCGCCTTCGGCGACAGCATCACCGAGGGCCGCTGCGCCGGCGACGGCGAGCCCTGGCCCTCCCGCCTCGCCCGCCTCTCCGGGAAACGGGTCGTCAACTCCGGCGTCTGTGGCGAAAAAACCGAGGACAGCGTCAACCGCATCCGGGGCGTACTCAACCGCCACAAGCCCGGCGTCGTCCTCATCCTCCTCGGAGCCAACGATGCCCTCTTCGGACGAAACCCCAACGGCGTCATCGGCAACCTCGAACGCATTGTCGACACCTGCCTCGAAAACAACTCCCGCCCCCTCATCGCCACCTGCCTTCCCCTCTACCCTCCCCGGGCCTTCGCCGATCCCCTCGCCGCCGACTATTCCGAACGCATACGCGCCCTCGCCCGCGAAAAAGGCATCCGCCTTGTCGACCTCCGCCGTGAATTTGGCGACGAACGCTCGTTCCTCCAGTCCGACGGGCTCCACCCCTCCAGCTCCGGAAATCAATTGATTGCCCTCTCGTTTAACGATAGACTCCCAAAATAATCGTTAACCCCCGGGAGTTTATCACATGAACAAATCTTTCCTTGCCATCCTCACCGCCATCGCCCTGCCTGCCGCCTTCACCCATGCCCAAAACCTCCTCAAAAACTCCAGCTTCGAACAAGCCGGACACTTCGAGGATCACGCCTCCAACTGGAAAATGGGCCAACCCGACGAATACGGCGATGCCTGGGGCTCCGCCGTGCGCGTCGACTGGCGCGCCTACGACGGCAACTTCATCGGCGCCATCCGCGGCACCTGGGCCGGCGCGGGCGACTACGGCGGCTTCTGGCAAGACGCCAAAGTCGAAGCCGGCTCCACCTACCGACTTTCCGCCTGGTTCTGGGCCGATTCCGCATGGACCGCCAATCACCAGCAGCTCAAAATCGAATTTTGGAACGAAGACCGTTCCATGATGCTCGCCGAAGAATCCGTCTCCCTCTACGAACTCGGCGAGGATTGGCGCATGTTCTCCGTCGAAGCCACCGCACCTGAAGGAACCGGATTCGCCCGAGCCGTTATCAACGTAGCCGGAGCGGGCGACAGTGGCGCCCTCCAGATCGACAGCGTCTCCCTTCAGGCTAGCTGGTAAAAAACCTCGTTCGCCTTTTCATTCCGGGGGCGGATACTTGCCGCCCCCTTCATCGCCGGGCCGGGACGACTGGTGAGGTTTCCCTCCTCCGCACCGCTCGCCCTTCTTGACCCCGGCCCCTAAAAGCCGCACATTTCGTCCCTCATGCCAGACGACGCAATGAAATTAGAAGCCGCTCCCGTCATCGAGCACACCGCCATCCGGGGCGGATACAAGCTCCTATGGCTGCGGGCCCCCTCCATCGCCCCACGCGTGAAACCCGGCCAATTCCTCCACGTCCTCATTCCTCACCTCGGCGAATCCGTTCTCCGCCGACCCTTCAGCGTCTTCCGGGCCGAAGAGGACAAATGCGCCATCCTCTACAAGGATGTCGGGCGCGGCACCCGCACCCTCTCCACCCTCCGCGCCGGTGAAACCGTCAGCCTCATCGGACCCCTCGGCAATGCCTACCCCGACCTCTCCCCCGGAAACTATCCCCTCCTCGTCGCCGGAGGCTACGGCATGGCCGCCCTTTACCTCGTCGCCCGTCGCATGCCCCGCCAAGGCATCGCCTTCTTCGGTGGCCGCTCCGTCAAAGACATCCTTTGTATCCCCGAGTTCCAGGAACTCGGATGGGAGGTCCGCGTCTCCACCGAAGATGGATCCCTCGGCCACCCCGGGCGGGTTACCGACCTTATCGACCACTGGCTTCACCACGAACGACAACAGCACACCCCCGAGCTTTTTGCTTGTGGCCCCAACGGCATGCTTCAGGCCGTCGCCCAGCGGTCCCGCGACCACTCCCTTCAAGCGTGGATCTCCATGGATAGCAACATGGGCTGCGGCGTCGGCGCCTGCCTCACCTGCGTCATCAAAGTCAAAGACGGCAACGATTGGACCTGGTCCCGATCCTGCCGAGAAGGCCCCGTCTACGACGCCAACCATATTTTATGGGAAGCCCACCCAACCTCCCAACCTCCCAACCTCCCAACCATCTAACCACCAAACCTCCTAACCTCCCAACCACCTAACCTCCTAACCAACAACCTCCCAACCAACGTCCCCTGAACCCCTGAACCACTGAACCCTGAACCCTTCCTCCCCCCATGCCCCCTCCAACCTCCAACCTTGACCTGTCCGTGACCGTCGGCGGCATTCACATGAAGAACCCCGTCATGGTCGCCTCCGGCACCTTCGGCTATGGACCCGAATACGCCGACCTCGTCGACCTCAACCAACTCGGGGCCATCGTCGTCAAGGGAATCTGCCTCCATCCCACCCGCGGCAACCCCACCCCCCGCACCGCAGAAGTCCCCAGCGGACTTCTCAACGCCATCGGACTTCCCGGCCCCGGCGTCGATGGCTTCGTCCGTGACTACATGCCCTTCCTTCGAAACTACGACCTCCCCGTCATCGTCAACATCTGGGGCAAAACCATCGAGGAATACACTGAAGTTGCCTCCCGTTTCGATCAGATCGAAGGCATCGCCGGCCTCGAAATCAACGTTTCCTGTCCCAACATCAAAGAAGGTAGCGCCCTCTTCGGAACCGACCTCGACATGTTCCGCCGCGTACTCGATCCCATCCGCAAGGCCACCCGCCTTCCCATCATCCCCAAACTCGCCCCCAACGTCTCCGATATCGCCGCCTTCGCCCGCGCCGCCGAAGCCTCCGGCGCCGATGCCATCTCCCTTATCAACTCCTTCCCCGGTATGGCCGTCGATATCGCCACCCGCCGCCCCAAACTCGCCAACATCACCGGAGGCCTCACCGGCCCCGCCATCCGCCCCCTCGCCGTGCGCCTGGTCTGGCTCGCTGCACAGGCCGTTTCCATTCCCGTCATCGGAATGGGCGGAATCACCAACGCCCGCGACGCCGCCGAATTCATGATCGTCGGCGCCCACGCCGTCGCCATCGGCACCGCCAACTTCACTCAACCCGACACCGCTCTCCGCGTCATCGAAGGCTTGCGCGACCTTCTCGCCGCCGAAGGCCTCACCAGCCCACGCGAACTTACCGGAACCTTCCAGCCATGACCTCCCTCGCTCGCCGGCTCACCTTCTGGATCCTCCTCATCGCCTTCGCCATCGGCCTCGGCGTCTGGACCTTTTACATCCCCTACCAACCTCGCCAACTCTTCCGCGCCATCCCCGGAAACGCCGCCACCCTCACCGCCCATCATCACCTCGCCGGACGCTGGACCACCCTCCTCGAAAATCCCGCCGGAGCCGCCCTCCTCTCCCCCCTTCAGCTCGATCCCGACATTCTCGAAGATCCCGGAACCCAGGCCATCCTCGACCTCTTTGCCCGGCGCGACCTCCTCATCGCTTATGTCCCCGAACTTGGCCTTACCGGTGCCCCCGGCCTCGTCCTCAGCGGTTGGCTGGGCGGAAACGCCACCCTCCTCCGCTGGTCCTCCCGTTCCTTCCGCGAAGGCGGCCTCATCCCCCTCCCCACCACCTCCGGCTGGTCCGCCTGGCTCATGCCCGAACCCCTCAACGACCAAGGCCTCCGCTTCGCCTTCGCCATCGCCGACGGCATCGCCATCGGCGCCATCTCCCACGACCCCGGAGCCATCGAAGATCTCCTCGCCACCTACAACGGTTTCCTCCCCTCCGTCCACCGCCGCCGCGACCTCGAACCTTGGATCGACCGCCTCCTTGCCTCCTCCTCCCCCGACCGCGGCTGGATCATGCCCCGCCGCATCGGACTCCCCGGCGACTGGCCCGATCGCGTTTACCTCGAACTCGACCTCCCCCTCACCAATGCCCTCACTGCGGCCGTCCATCTTCCCGCCAACCTCGGACCCTCCGGCGCCGACCCCGACAGCCTTCACCTCCTTACCCACAGCATCGGAACCTCCCCTCTCGCCTACGCCATCAGTTCCCCCGCCCTCAACCGCGCTTGGCTCCCCGACCTCCTCGCCTTCCCCGCCCTCGCCCCTCTCCGTGCCCCCCTCCTCGCCAATCCCGACCTCCAATCCCTCGCCGCCGCCGTCCTCCACGACGACTTCAGCGGACGCCTCAAGGGCATCAAGATCCCCACCCTCCTCCTCGCCCTTGAATTCGCCCCCCATGCCGATCCCCGTGCCTTCCTTCTCGACGCCCTCGACCGATACAACATGACCTTCCCCCTAAGCCTTGTCCCCCGCTTCGAACAGGTCGGTCCTCACCAACTCATCGTCATCGAAGGCGGACGCGGAAACTTCTACGGCATGCTCGGACGCCAGGAACAAGTCGCTTTCGTCCAGATCGACTCCTGGCTCATCGCCGGAAGCAACGCCCTCGGCCTTCGCCGATGGCTCGAATGGTCCGCCGCCACCGGTCTCCATCCCGGACGCGCCGCCGAAGCCGCCCGCCTCCTCTCCCAACAAAACGACTATTTCCGTCTCGGCCTCGACCTCGTCCAGGGCGCTCAAGCCGCCCGCCTCGCCCTCAACGCCTGGTCCCTGAAACTCCTTATTGAAAATCCCTTCGGATCCCATGCTGCCCGCCAGCAACTCAACCAATATCGAGCCTGGATCGACTCCATCGCCCCCCTTGCCAACCTCTCCCTCCATGTCACCCCCCAACCCCATGGCGAAATCGTCATCCATCTTACTGCTGGTCCACAACGTGATCCCCTCCCCAATCCAACCAGAGAAATCCTATGAAAAAATTCGTCCTCGCACTTGCCGTCGGTTTTGGCCTCGGCTTCAGCCCCATCGCATCCGGAACCTTCGGAGCCCTTCTCGGACTCCCCATCGTTTACTTCCTCTTCCCTCACCTCGGTGGCATCGTCGGCCAAATCATCGCCGCCATCCTCCTCACCCTTCTCGCCATCCCCATCTGCGATGTCGCCGAAAAACACTACCGCAAAAAAGACGATGGCCGCATCGTCGCCGACGAATACCTCACCTTCCCCATCTGCATGATCGGCCTCCCCTACGCCGCCCCCGCCATGCTCCTCACCGCCTTTCTTACCAACCGCTTCTTCGACATCCTCAAGCCCCCCCCTGCCCGCCTCATCGACACCATCATGCCCGGCGGAGCCGGCATCACCCTCGACGACGCCGTCGCCGCCCTCTACGCCCTTGGCGCCAACTGGCTCCTCTACCTCTACCTCCTCAAACCCATGGGCTGGGCCTGACCCCGCCCTGGAGGGTCGCACCCTTGAGGCTGCCTCAAAACCCCGATTTGGAGTGCGGCGGCTTGACGCCGCTTTGGAAAAGCCCCACATCACAAACCCCGATCAATCCGCCCCGAAAACACTCGCCACCACCCGACCACCAGCGCTTGTCCAACCCACCCCCCAACGGTAGGCTACCCCTCGCATGAAGCTCATTGATAAATACCTCCTGCGCACCCTCCTCGCCCCTCTCGCCTACTGCTTCATCGCCTTTACCTTTGTCTACATCATCTATGACCTCTTCGACAACATGAGCGACTTTGTCGATGGCAAGACCCCCCTCCTTCTCGTCTTTCGCTACTACCTCACCCTCATCCCCTCCGTCCTCACCCGCATCGTCCCCATCTCCATCCTCCTCGCCGTCCTCTACAGCCTCTCCTCCCTCACCAAAAACAACGAACTTACCGCCATGCGCGCCAGTGGCGTCAGCCTTACCCGCCTCATGGTTCCCTTCATGGCCGTCGGCCTCCTGATCAGCATCGGCGTCGCCATCATCCACGAAACCGTCGCCCCCGATGCCGCCTACTGGTGCCACAAGTTCGTCCGCGAACAAACCCGCGACGACGAAACCGTCCATGTCGCCCATCACATCGCCATGATCAATGACGCCGCCGATCGCACCTGGTTCATCAATCGCTTTGACACCCGCGACTTCAGCATGGAAGGCATCGAATACATCCAGCGCCGCGAGGACAACACTGAGGCCGCCAAAGTCTCCGCCCGCTCCGCCAAATGGATGGACGGCTACTGGATCTTCACCGACATGGTCACCCAGAACTACGACCGCGAAGGCAACCCACGCGGCGCCCCCGTCTTTACCCCCGTCCGCGAAATGAGCGACCTCAACGAGCAACCCTCCGACATCATGGGCATCATCAAAGAGCCCGAATTCATGTCCAGCCGCGAACTCCTCCGCTACATCCGCGTCAACACCCAGTTCCCCCCCGAAACCGTCAACAAATACCTCGTCGACCTCCACTTCCGCCTCTCCCAGCCCTGGACCTGTCTCATCGTCACCCTCCTCGGCATCCCCTTCGGATCCCAAACCGGGCGCAAGGGCGCCATGGTCGGCATCTCCCTCTCCATCGGCCTCTTCTTCAGCTATTACGCCCTCATCAACTTCGGCCTCTTCCTCGGCAAGGAAGGCCGACTCGACCCCTGGGTCGCCGGATGGCTCCCCAACCTCATCTTCCTCATCGTCGGCCTCGTCATGATCCGCCGCATGCGCTGACCCCCGGTTTGACAACCTGCCCCCCCCAAGCAACTATCGCCCATCGCCTAAATGGGGTATTTTAGAATGACCGAATGAAAGCGACGTCAAATCCCCATTCTAATACGTGGAGAGACGCACTCCCCGCTTCGCTCACACTACGCCGGCCAGGCTCGCGCGGCCGCCCGACCGACCTAACCCGCAATCCCCCGCCCCATCGCCCCTTCACCTCTACTTGTCTCACCCTCCTCATCGCCGTCATCACCGCCCTCCCCGCCTCCGCTGAAGTCATCCTTCAATACTTCAACATGCCCTGGCGCGACCTCGCCGACAAAATGCCCGAACTCGCCGAAGTCGGCTACGGCGCCCTCTGGCTCCCCCCGCCCACCAAAGCCAGCGGCGGAGCCTCCGTCGGCTACGACCTCTGGGATCCCTTCGACCTCGGCGGCAAGGACCAGCGCAACACCATCCGCACCCGCTATGGCACCGAAGAAGATCTCCTCCACCTCATCCGTGTCGCCCACCGCTTCGGACTCCGTGTCTACTTCGACAACATCATGAACCACCGGGCCTTCGACATCCCTGGCTTCAACGAAAACACCCCCATCGACATCTACCCCGGCATGCTCCCCGAGGACTTCCACCTCCGCGTCACCCCCGAAGGCTTCTACCGTAAATGGGACAACGTCTCCAACTGGGAAGACCAGTGGCAAGTCCAGCACCGTAACTTCTCCGATCTCATCGACATCGCCCACGAAACCCCCAACCAGAACTTCGGCCCCAACGAAGGCGACTGGCATCCCAAAATCAGCTTCGTCCGCCACCCCAACAACCCCGAGTACTACGCCTACGATCCCAACGGAAACTACATCGGCTACGGCAACGTCACTCAAGACATGCTCGACAACCACCCCTGGGCCTACACCGAAGACGTCGGCGCCTACCTCATGCGCGCCGTCCGCTGGCTCATGGACCGCACCAAAGCCGACGGCCTCCGCCTCGATGCCGTCAAACACGTCCCCAGCTTCTTCTTCGGCGTCCAATCCGGACCCGACATGGACTCCAGCTCCCTCGGCTATACCGGCCAGGTCCAACTCCAGTTCAACAAAACCCGCGGCTTCTCCGACTGGAACCACCGTGATACCGTCTTCGACACCGAAAAACCCCGCGACGACGCCATGATCTTCGGCGAACACCTCGGCGCCCCCCCCAGCTTCGACGAATACATCAGCGCCGGCATGCGCCTCGTCGATGCCCCCCTCCACAAACTCCTCAACGACATCCTCGGAAACCCCTCCGCCTCCCTCGCCGGACTCGACATCAAAGGCTTCAGCGGAAACCCCGCCTTCAACCACGCCACCGGCGTCATGTTCGCCCAAAGCCACGACGACGACTTCTACAACCGCCGCGAACTCCAGCACGCCCTCTACCTCACCCGCGCCGGACTCCCCAACATCTACACCGACGGCTACTTCGAAGCCGAAACCCTCGGTGGCTCCGGCGGCGCCTTCCCCCGCCACGCCAAAAACCCCTTCCTCGGCCAGTTCGGCGACGTCCGAACCCCCAACCTCGTCTACATCCACAACCACTTCGCCCGTGGCGACCAAATCCCCCGCTGGTCCGACGCAGACGTCGTCGCCTACGAACGCCGCGACACCCGTAACGAAGGCTGGGGCTCCATCCCCATGTCCGATGCCGACGCCGCCGTCATGCTCTTCATGATGAACGACAACTACGCTGACGGCCAGGCCCGGCCCATCGTCTCCGCCTTCCCCTCCGACGCCTACCTCTACAACTACTCCTCCTACGGCGGCGGCTTCTACACCTACGCCGGAACCATCGCCAACAGCGAAGTCATCATCCCCCCCGGAGGCTACTTCGTCTTCTCCTGGCGCAGCCCCGAACCCTCCCGGCTCTGGCGCGCCGCACCCCCCCTCATGATCTACCAGAACGAAACCATCGTCACCGACCGCGTCGCCGTCATCCGCCGCGACGGCCCCAACGGCGACCCCGCCTTCAACCCCTACAACCTCCCCAACCGCGGCTACCCCACCAACGTCGTGCCCGAACCCTTCACCTACCGCATCGAACTCCCCCGCGTCACCTCCGCCACCAACCTCCGCTTCACCGCCCGCACCGACGGCTCCGCCATCAATGTCCTCATGAAACTCAATGGCGGCATCGACCTTAACTCCCACCTCGGCCTCGGCAACCTCACCGATCCCGGACGCCGCGACTACCCACCCGCCTGGTCCCACGACGGCTTCCTCGGCTGGGAATTCACCCGCTTCCTCACCCGCGTCTGGCCCGAAAAATTCGCCGCCGAAGACACCGTCCGCTGCGAAATCGGCTCCCTCGGCGCCGAAGCCTACTCCTTCACCGTCGGCCAGGCCGGACACCCCATCAGTCAATCCACCGCCGTCAACGACTTCGCCAGCCCCGACACCGTCTCCTGGATCTGGCACCGCCCCTGGGTCAACCAGGACGGCCCCCGCTCCGGCTTCGCCCAATTCTGGCCCCCTCCCGCCAACGCCACCACCTCCCTCGTCTACATCGCCGCCAAAACCCCGAAAATCCCCGGCAACGAACTCTGGGCCTACTACACCACCGACGGCCTCACCTGGCCCGAAGGCGCCGCCGGCGTCCCCGCCAACCCCGCCACCAAAGTCATCCAAGGCAATTGGGTCGGCGACGGCTCCGGCGGCGACACCGACTGGTGGGAAGTCATCCTCCCCCCCATGCCCTCCAACACCCTCGTCCGCTACAAACTCGGCGTCTTCCGCCGCCAAACCGGCGGCGGCTTCGAAGCCGTCTTCCCCAACAGCCCCAACAACGTCTATCGCAAAAACAACATGATGGGCGTGTGGTCCATCAGTAACTTCAACGCCCACACCATCGCCTACTACCCCCACAACGACTGGGCCGATTCCACCATCACCACCGGCCTCGTCGAAGGCTTCCACTTCATCCAGGCCCGCGCCTTCCTCGAACGCAGCAACCGCGCCCCCATCTACAACACCTTCAACCAAACCTTCTACCTCGACACCCAGCCCCCCGAAGGCACCATCATCTTCCCTCCCACCGAAGGCGCCCCCATCGGAAACCAGGACTACGGCGTCGTCGTCCGCGCCGACCCCACCGTCACCGAAGTCTGGTACAACATCCTCGACAACACCCCCCTCAACGACGACGCCCACACCGGCCTCCCCCTCGGCAACGGCACCAACGCCCTCGGCCAAACCGCCTGGGTCCGCGCCACCCCCGTCACCCCCAGCCTCGACATCGACAGCCCCTACCCCCTCGAATGGCGCTTCACCTACCGCAACGTCCCCCCCTCCGGCGCCGCCACCCTGCGCGTCCTCCTCCGCGAAATCACCTCCTCCACCAACCTCACCCTCACCCCCGCCCAAGGCCACTTCACCATCCTCGAGCGCAACGTCACCACCCTCGCTCCCCCCACCCCCTTCTTCTTCGACTGGCCCGTCACCGACGGCACCGTCGTTCAGGAAGGCTGGACCCTCCGCGTCCATTTCGGTCGCTCCCTCGGCGACGGCCTCAACGACCAGGCCCTCCTCGACCGCTTCCTCGTCACCATTAACGGCCAACCCCAGGGCAAAGCCCTCTACCGCATCACCCGCGACATCGGCGGCAACCTCGGCCAGCTCGAATTCGACTTCCCCAACCTCTTCAACGGCGACCCCGACTTCCTCCATCAAATCGACGTCACCCACCAAACCACCTTCGGCCTCGAACTCAAAACCACCCGCCTCGTCAAAGCCCAACCCGTCTCCGCCGGACCCTACGTCCGCATCCTCGAACCCGCCCCCTTCGGTCCCGACGGAAACCCCAACCTCATCCTCCTCCCCGACGTCCCCGCCCCCACCCCCGAACAACGCCAAACCCCCATCACCGTCCAAACCGACCTCGACGCCACCAACCTCTGGATTACCTTCACCGGCCTCCCCGGCACCGCCACCCTCGCCTCACCCCCCGCAACTTCCGGCAACTTCAAGGAATGGCCCTTCCTCTGGACCAACCTCGCCGCCGGCTTCTACACCTTCGAAGCCCGCGTCGATACCGACGGCGACACCAACACCGTCGAAGCCCTCGACACCCGCTCCATCGAAGTCCGCTTCCGCCAGCAAGTCGATCCCAACCCCCTCCTCGACGACGACGACCACGATGGCCTCCGCGACACCGAGGAAACCCAACCCACCCCCCTCCCCGGCGGAAACTCCGAAGCCTGGACCAACGGCGACGTCCACCTCCACCTCATCACCGGACGCTCCGACCCCCTCAGCCCCGACACCGACTCCGACGGCCTCCCCGACGGACTCGAACTCGGCCTCGGCTCCCCCATCGCCTCCGATACCGATCCCGCCACCGACACCAACGGCAACGGCTGGCCCAACTTCCTCCCCGACGCCGATCCCCCCGTCTTCAACACCACCGACAACTGGCAACACCCCCGCTACAACCTCAACCGCTCCCGCCTCGACCAGCTCTCCGGCTCCATGACCGACCCCGCCAAAGCCGATACCGACAACGACGGCCTCATCGACAGCCTCGAAGATCTCAACCGAAACGGACGCGTCGATGTCGGCCTCCTCTCCCCCGCTGGCGTCGTCACCAACATCCTCCGCGGCTGGGACCGCAACAACCCCTCCGCCCCCTACCTCCCCACCCTCTACAACACCTCCCGCCTCGACCGCGACGCCCTCCCCGCCAACGCCCGCCTCCTCGAAACCGACCCCAACAACCCCGACACCGATGGCGACGGCCTCCTCGACGGACACGAAGACGCCAACCGCAACGGACGCGTCGATATGCTCCTCCTCTACCCCGAAGGCACCACCACCGTCTTCAACATCACCGCCCATCCCGAGTACCTCCTCGGCATGGATGCCGCAAGCATCTCCGCCCTCGCTGGCCTCGGCCAAACCAACATCGCCTCCCGCGCCATCAACTACACCAAACTCTTCGAAGACTTCGGCCGTCCCCGTTTCGATCCCGACACCCAAAACTGGACCGCCACTAACCAATGGCCCCGCATCCTCTTCCTCGAAACCGATCCCCTCAACCCCGACACCAACCGCGACGGCCTCCCCGACGGCTGGAAAGTCGCCCACGGCCTCGACCCCTGGGACGACGGCTGGTACAACCTCCGCACCGGCCAGATCCATCCCACCAACTCCCACCAAGGCGCCGACGGCGACCTCACCGGCGACGGCTTCACCAACCGCGACCACCTCCTCAACGGCACCGACCCCCGCGAACCCGTCTTCATCGCCCCCCCCGGCGCCCCCCTCGTCATCGGCCCCGGCCCCGAAATCGGCATCGTCAACGGCATCGCCCGCCACCGCGAATTCATGGACTGGACCTGGGACGACCTCCTCGCCCTCGACCCCTACCAAGGCGCAGGCTTCAATAACCAACAAGGCGACATCTACCGCGCCTGGGACGGCTGGGACTCCTCCCGCGACCTCGTCGCCTTCTACGCCCGCGACGGCGGCCCCACCAACGCTGGCGGCGACGGACGCTTCTACTTCCGCTTCGACCTCCACGACCTCCAACCCTTCGCCGAAGAAGCCAACCTCGACCTCTACATCGTCATCGACATCGGCAACCCCGCCATCGGCGAACGCCTCCTCCCCGACGAAGTCGACACCCTCACCGACATGCGCTGGAACGCCGTCGTCGCCATCTACAACAGCTCCTTCGGACGCGTCTACGTCGACGAAGATCCCTTCAACAACACCTCCACCTTCGGCCAAAGCCTCACCGCCAACGGCGTCACCGCCCGCACCAACGACTTCCTCGGCGCCTACTTCAACTCCCAGCTCGACGCCGTCGAAATCGCCATCAACCGCCAGGCCCTCCTCGACGCCGGATGGAACGGCGCCGACCCCCGCCGCCTCAACTACCAGGTCTTCTCCACCAAGAGCGGCACCTGCAACACCTGCGTGAGCGGCGGCCCCGGCGCTGGCGACATCGGCGGCCGCAGCGACATCCGCGACTCCATCCGCAACGACTTCATCGCCGAAGACCACGGCGACGCCCAACCCTCCCTCCAGGGTTCCGGCAGCGTCCTCACCCAATGGATCCCCGGCGCCAGCCGCCCCGGACGCATCAAAGTCGCCAAGGTCATTCACGGCAATCAGGCCATCCAACCCGGAACCACCATCCACAACCTCATCAACAACGGCGCCGGCGCTGGCTACTTCCGCCCCCTCGACGCCCACGCCGTCTACCAAGCCCCCCTCAACCTCCACATCACCCCCACCCTCGCCTCCGCCATCCAATGGGCCGAAGCCGACCCCGCCCTCAACACCCCTTGGCGCGATGGCCCATCCTTCAACGCCCGCATCCGCGACCTCGCCGCCACCCACATCGTCCGCCTCCTCGCCTCCACCTTCTCCGACCACATGCTCCCCTACTTCACCACCCCCTTCAACCAGGACAACCTCGACCTCGCCAACCACTACCTCCACCACATCTACGGCGTCACCATCACCACCAACTCCATCTTCTGGACCCCCGAACGACTCCTCGACCCCGTCGCCTTCACCGCCATCCGCGACCTCGGCTTCCGCTCCACCCTCCTCGACCAGCACCAGCACCTCTGGCAATGGTTCGGACGCCAATCCGCCCTCGGCAACGACGGCTACCGCATCAACCGCATCCACGACATCGACACCTTCGCCATCAACAACCAGGCCAACTCCTTCCGCTTCCAATCCCACGACGGCGGACCCTCCATGACCCTCCGCGGCCTCTTCAACCGCCGCGCCCGCAGCGGCATCCAGGACCAGGTCATCGTCCTCATGAGCCACTGGGAGGAATTCTCCGACGCCCCCTCCGCCGCCGCCCACGACGCCCTCGTCCGCTGGAGCGCCAACCGCCCCTGGGTCGAACTCGTCGCCCTCGAAGACATCACCACCGGCCTCGTCGACCTCGACGGCGACGGCTCGGGGAACGTCTGGGGCCGCGTCGAACGCGGCGCTCCCTCCCTCCCCCGCATGGCCCACGACTGGGTCCACTACGCCTCCCGCGAAAACTACGACCACTGGTTCTTCGGCGAAGCCGGCTTCCGCGAAGGCCTCGCCGGAAAAATCTTTCCCATCCGCCCCGGCCTCGATGTCGACCGCCCCTGGCACGACGCCTTCAGCAACGCCTGGGACGCCATCCAGTCCATCTCCGACCCCGGCCTCGCCCGCCTCGCCCGCGGCACCGCCCATGCCTCCGTCTTCCAAACCGCCTTCCACAACCAGGAAACCGCCGACCTCCGCAAATTCAGCACCGGAGCCTACATCAACCCCGACACCGTCTTCCGCTCCCTCGCCGGATTCGCCCGCATCCCCCAATCCCAAACCCGCCTCGCCGCCCTCTTCGCCCGCGTCGACCAATGGGCCGCCGCCGCCCCCTCCATCACCGGCGTCCACCTCGAAGCCGCCGACCTCGACTTCGACGGCGAACACGAATACCTCCTCTACAACGACCGCCTCCTCGCCATCTTCCAACCCACCGGCGGCCGCATGATCGGCGCCTGGGTCCGGGACCTCCTCGATAACCGCGTCTACATGGCCCTCGGCAATCCCCTCAGCTACGCCGGCCTCGACTCCGAGGAAGAAGGCAACACCCACCACCATCCCGACGGCTCCGTCAACGCCCGCCGCACCACCGGCCTCAAAGACTGGTGGGTCGGCACCAACCTCTACGTCAACGCCCGCTACGACTTCACCGACTGGACCAACGGCTGGCACATCACCTCCTTCAACAACCGCATCCGCAAGACCGTCACCCTCCAACCTCGCGCCTCCCACTTCGACATCCACTACACCCTCGCCGCCGAACTCGTCGGACGCCCCATGTTCATCCGCCACGGCTTCACCCCCCACCTCGACGACCTCCTCCTTCGCGGCCAGACCACCCTCAGCCCCGAACGCCACCACGACGGCCGCATGTGGATCGAAAACACCAACTACGCCACCACCGTCCGCGCCTTCATCGACTACCGGCGCGATGACAACACCGCCGGCTTCAACCTCCTCGCCCGCGACGACACCCCCTCCCTCGGCGTCACCAACACCACCCGCCCCATGCGCAACCACGCCCATACCCACCAAGTCGAACTCGTCGGCACCAACGACTTCCGCTTCGCCATCGGTTTCCAAGCCTTCCCCTCCGACTGGACCGGCGACGGACTCCCCAACCTCTGGACCGACCAATACCTCATCGGCCAAACCCCCGACACCGGACCCCACGACGACCCCGACCACGACGGCTTCACCAACCTTGAAGAGTGGATCGCCAACACCCGCCCCCTCGACGGCGACGACTTCCTCTCCCTCCTCGAAACCGAAACCACCCCCCTTGGCATCCTCGTCCGCTACCCCACCTCCCCCTCCCGCCACTACTTCCTAAGCTACACCGACCACGACCTCGCCCACGACCCCCTCTGGACCCCCATCAATCACCTCGGCTTCCCCGGCACCGGCGGACTCGCCGAATGGCTCGACGACGGCACCCTCACCACCCCCCACCCCTTCCCCTCCCCCGCCCGCCCCTACCGCGTCCGCGCCGCCCTTCCGTAGGTACGGGCGACCTGCAGGTCGCCCTCCCTCCCCCCCCCCCCCCC
>DAOLCW010000064.1:0-15846 GCA_035327665.1 Kiritimatiellia bacterium | reverse complement strand
CCCCAAATCCCTCCTCGAAAAGCTCCGGGCCATCCCCTCCCGATCCGAACACCCCCCGCCTCCCCCCCCCGAAGATCCCCCTTCCTCTCCCCCATGATCCTCAAGACCCGCGCCATCGCCCTTCGCTTCTCCCCCTTCTCCGAAACCTCCCGGGCCGTCACCTGGCTTACCGACGACTTCGGCAAAATGACCACCCTCATCAAGGGCTCTCAACGCCCCAAAGGCGACTTCCTCGGCCAGTTCGATCTCTTCTACACCTGCGAACTTCTCGTTTACCACCGTGACCGCGATGGCCTCTTCATCACCCGGGAATGTTCCCCCCTTGCCTCCCGGGACCATTTCCGCTCATGCTGGCGTTCCTGCGCCGCCGCATCCTACCTCAGCGATCTCCTCCGCCGGTCCACCGAACCCCACACCCCTCAGCCAGGCTTGTTCCGCTTTCTCGAAACCGCCCTTGATGAGCTTCAGCCCGGAACCCTCCATGCTTCCCTCATTCTTTGGTTCGAACTTCATCTCCTGCACCGTCTCGGTTTCGCTCCCCGAACCCTTCGCTGCGTCCGGTGCGACCGCCCCGTTCGCGAAAACATCGCCGCACCCTGGAGCACTGCCGAAGGTGGCGTCATTTGCTCTGACTGTGCGCCCCGTCGCTCCTACGACACCCGTATCGGGTCCGATACCCGCGCCGTCCTCGCCTATTGGCAAAATGCCCGCACCCTCCAAGCCATCCGCAACAGCCGGTGCCACCCCCGGCAACTTCATCAACTTTCCGAAATCCTCGGACGCTTCATCCGCCATCACCTCGATCACCGCCTCCCCTCCCGCGACATCGCCCTCTCCCTGCTTCTTCCCGCTCCGGCACTATAGACTTGAGGGACCACGCCTCACCTCGCTACGGTTGAGCCCTCATGTATCAATATCCCATCCTCGCCAAATCCGCCCGTATCGGCATCCACGCCATCCGCATTCTCGTTGCCGTGGTTTGCCTCGTTGCGATAACGGCCATTCTCCACATCATTTATCTCGCCTTCCACATCAACCTTCCCACCGGAGGGGCAACTCTCGCCATTCTGTTTATCATCGCCTTGATTGCATGGATCAAATTCGCCCTCTTCCGACTTGACCATCAAACCCTCTTCACCGGCGGATTCCCCGCACCCTCTCAAGCCTCCCACCGCGAACTCCGAACCTATTGCAAATACCTCATCGTTTACCTCAAGCGCCTCGCCGAACACCAAAACCTCTCCGACGACGAAGCCCGCGACCTCCGCCAGCACGCCATCGAAATCGAAAGCGTCCTCGGAGCCCACCCCCTCCTCGACGACTTGCGCCGCGCCATTCACCGCGCTGAAAACGAAGTGATTGCTTCTGCTCTCAGTCAACTCGGACAACGTCGCCAAACCATCACCCTCGCCAAAATGCAGGCGGTCATCGAGGACATCCATCAACCTCCTTTCCCCGTGATCAAACCCCTCGTCATGATCTACCATCAGATCACCCTCATCTCCCAGATCGTCGACCTCTACGTCGCTCGCCCCTCCATGCCCGAATACCTTGCCGTCATCCGCGATGTCTGGAGCGTCATGACCAAAGGCGACTTCCTCCGTCTCGGCCAGCGGCTTTTCCACGGCGTTTACCAGAATAGTCCTCCCCTCGGCCGGGCCGTCGACGACCTCGGCGAAGCCATCGCCGCCATGTGGATCACCCAGTCCGTCTCCAACGCCGCCGCCCACCGCTGCTGCGTCATCCACGGCTGGCGGGTCGATGACGCCATCGGCTGGATGGATGAACAGACCATCCCCTCCCTCCATGCCATTCGTGATGTGCTCGTCGAGGAAGTCCTCCCCATGCTCCGCGTCCGCATTCGCCATTCCGCGCCTTGGGGAACCCAGGATACCGTCGAATTCACCGACTCCCTCGTCAAGGGCATCACCAAAGCCGTGGAAAGTGTCATTCGAGGCCTCTCCCAGCAACACCCCGGAACCTCGCTCACCCCCTCCCATCCCCCACCCACCTACCACGGAATCGAATCCGAATCCCCGGACCCCTCCGACAAATCTGAATCTCCTCCCCCTTCTCATCGTCGCCGCGTTCGCAAACGTAAACGCCGCCACGACCGGGCCCGCATTTGGCAGCTCATCACCCAGCGCTTCCGCTACCGCCGAAGAAACTAGAGCCGCCGTCCCCACCCAACGATGAAACGCCCCCTCTTCCCTAAACGGAAACCTTCCATGAACCATCCCTCCGGCAAACTTCTTCCCAGCATTCCCATGCCTGTTCCCTACGGCGCACATGTCGTCGAAAGCGGCGTCCAATTCACCATCTTCAGCCGCCATGCCACCCGCGTTTGGCTCATGCTCTTCGATCACCCCGACGCCGACTCCCCCTCCCAGGAATACACCCTCACCCCCGAAGCCAACCGCATCGGCGACATCTGGCACATCCACCTCCGCGACGCTCGCCCCGGCCAATATTATGCCTACCGCATGGAAGGCATCGCCCCTCCCGGACACCGCAACTACTTCAACCCCCACCAATGGCTCCTCGACCCCTACGCCCTCGCCGTCACCGGCTCCCCCCGCTGGGGGGATCCCGCCGGACTCCAGCCCGGCCAGCCCCCCGTCAATGGCCGGACCTTCCCCAAAGGTGTCATCGTCCGTGACGACTTCGACTGGTCCGATGACCGGCGCTTCTACATCCCCCTTGAAGAATCCATTATTTATGAATGTCACCTCCGGGGTTTCACCGCTCACGAAAGCTCCGGCGTCGGCCCCCGCGGCACCTACGACGGCTTCAAGGAAAAGATCCCCTACCTTCGCGACCTCGGCGTCAACGTCGTCGAATTCCTCCCCATCCAGGAATTCAACGAAATGGAATACTTCCTCGACAACGGCTCCCGGAAACATCTTCACAACTACTGGGGCTATAGCACCCTCGCCTTCTTCGCCCCCAACGGCCGCTACGCCAACCGGGGCGTCTATGGCCAGCAACTTACCGAATTCAAGGACCTCGTCATGGCCCTCCACCGCGAAGGCATCGAAGTCATCCTCGACGTCGTCTTCAACCACACCGCCGAAGGCGGAGACGGCGGCCCCACCTACTCCTTCCGCGGCATCGACAACTCCATCTACTACATGATGGACAAAACCGGCCTCCACTACATGAATTACTCCGGCTGTGGAAACACCGTCAACAGCAACCATCCCATCGTCCGCGACTTCATCATCTCCTGCCTCCGCTACTGGGTCCTCCACATGCACGTCGACGGTTTCCGCTTCGACCTCGCCTCCATCCTCACCCGAGGCAAGGACGGCGAAATCCTCCCCGATCCCCCCCTCGTCGAAATCATCGCCGAAGATCCCGTCCTCCGCCAAACCAAGATCATCGCCGAAGCCTGGGACGCCGCTGGAGCCTACCAGGTCGGCGAATTCCCCAGCGACCGATGGTCCGAGTGGAACGGCCGCTACCGCGACGACATCCGCCGCTTCTGGCGCGGCGACCGCGGCCAGCTCGGAGCCCTCGCCACCCGCCTCACCGGCAGCGCCGACCTCTACCAAAAAGACGGCCAATCCCCCACCAAAAGCATCAACTTCATCACCGCCCACGATGGCTTCACCCTCCGCGACCTCGTCACCTACCACGAAAAACTGAACCACGCCAACAATGAAGGAAATCGCGACGGCGAAAACCACAACGAAAGCCGCAACTTCGGACACGAAGGCCCCACCAACGACCCCGCCATCAACGCCCGCCGCCTCCAGCAGCAAAAAAACTTCCTCGCCACCCTCTTCTTCTCCCAGGGCATCCCCATGCTCGTCGCCGGCGACGAATTCTCCCGCACCCAGCACGGCAACAACAACGCCTACTGCCAGGACAATCCCATCTCCTGGATCGACTGGACCCTCGCCGGAACCCATCGCGACCTCCTCGACTTCGTCCGCGCCTGCATCCGCATCCGCAAAGACTACCCCAGCCTCCGCCGCACCACCTTCTTTAAAGGCCAGGCCAACCACGACCAGGATCCCGACATCCAATGGTTCGGCCCCAATGGCCATGGCATCGACTGGGACAACGGCCTCGCCCTCGGCTGCATGATCAACGGCAGCCGCCGCTGCACCGGAGCCAAACGCGACCTCCCCCACCTCGCTCTCGTCGTCAACGCCTCCGACCACGACGAACCCTTCACCCTCCCCGACATCTCCGGAAAACCCTGGGAACTCCTCGTCCATAGCCACGCCCAGCCCCCCCCCTGGCGCCACCCCCACCGCGACCTCCTCCTCCCCGCCGGCTCCCTCGCCCTCTTTACCCTGCATTGGTTCTGAACCGCCGGCCACCCTGGCGCCCTGCTGCCTTCGAGTTAATTTTCCGTTCAATCCGTATCTTTACTTGCCATGCCTTAAGAATACGGTAGCGTGGTCTTTAACGCATCATGCGTTAACTCAAGGACACCTAAATGAACCGGACCCTACCGAGCCTCGCCGCTCTCCTTCTCCTCGGCCTTCACCTCTATGCCGAACCCCTTCCCTTTCGTGCAACCCCTCAAGACAGGCTCATCGTCAGCGTCTCCGATCCCGCCCTTCTTGAACCATTGCTCTCCGGCGGGGCGGAACTGATCCATGACTATGGCGCCTTTCAATGGGTTGAAACACAATCCCAAGCCCTTCAGCGTCTTCATTCATCAGGCATCGAGGCCCACACCGATGCCACGACCATCTACCTCCACGCAGGATCTCTGAATACCGCCACCGAAACCTTCCGGTCCTCCGCACCCTCCCCCGGAAAAGGCAATCATCTCCACCTCGTCCAATTCGCCGCACCGATCACCCCCGAATGGCATCGCAGCCTCCTCGAAACCGGCGTCCGCATCATCGATTACATCCCCAACCATGCATACCTCGTCTATGGCGATGCCGAGGCCGTCCAAGCCATTCGCGCCGTCCGAAGCAAACTCCCCGCAATGCGCTTCGACGGCCCCTTCCTCCCCGCCGACAAAATCCACCCCCTTGCCCTTGACCCTTCCCTCTCCTCCGCCGACACCGTCAACGGTCGAACCTTCCAGATCCAGCTTGTCTCCGACAAACTCGCCAACCAGCAAACCCTCGAACTCCTCGACCTTCTCAAACTATCGCCGATTCGACGCATCTCCGGCAAAGATCCATACCTGAACATCGTGGCCGAACTTCCACACCACGCCATCGACCTCATCGCCGCACAACCCGATGTCTTATCCATCTGGCCCTACATCACCCCCCGCAAACGCGATGAACGGCAGGCCATGATTGTCGCCGGACAACTCGCCGGAAATCTTCCCGCCGGACCCGGCTACCTCGCATGGCTGACCGGACGCGGCTTTACCCAGTCCCAGTTCGACGCCTCTGACCTCGTGGTCGATGTCACTGACTCCGGCCTCGACAACGGCACCACCAACATCAACCACTTCGCCCTGTTCCGAAACGGCACCACCGCCAGCACCAGCCGCGTTCGCTACGTCCGCCGGGAAGGCTCGGCCAATCCCGGCAGCTCCATTCAAGGGTGCGATGGCCACGGCAATATCAATGCCCACATTATTGGCGGCTACGTGACCCTCACCAACTTCCCTCACACCGACTCCTCCGGCTATCGCTATGGCCTGGGCATCGCCCCCTTCGTCAAAGTCGGCTCCTCGGTCATCTTCGATCCCGACAACTTCACCTTCCCCGATTACGACAACCTCGCCTCCCGCGCCTACCGCGACGGCGCACGCATCAGTGGAAACTCCTGGGGCGCCGACACCTTCGGAGGCTACGATGCCGACGCCCAAAACTACGACCGCCTCGTGCGTGACGCCCAACCCTCCGGCGCCGCCGTATCCACCCCAGGCAACCAGCAAATGACCTTCGTCTTCGCCGCCGGAAATTCCGGCCCCACCTCCGGATCCGTCGGATCCCCCGGCACCGCAAAAAACGTCATTACCGTCGGCGCCGCCGAGAACGTCCACAGCCATGCCATCACCAATGGCGGCAACCGAGCCAACGGCAACGATGGGTGCAGCACCCCCGACAGCGAAGCCAACAGCGCAAATGACATCGCCTCCTTCTCCAGCCGCGGTCCGACCTCCGACCAACGCCGCAAACCCGAAATCGTAGCCCCGGGAACTCACATCACCGGGGGCATGGCCCAGAATGTTCGCACCATGGCTGGACTCGGAACCTCCCTGAGCTGCTTCGATGCCACCGGCGTATGTGCCCTCCCCGGCGGAGGAACCACCGGCTCCACCAACAACTTTTTCCCCCTCGGCCAACGCTGGTATTCGACCTCCTCCGGCACCAGTCACTCCACCCCCGCCGTCGCTGGAGGCGCCGCCCTCATTTACCAGTGGTTTCTCAACCAGTTTGGACAACCTCCCAGTCCCGCCATGACGAAAGCGTTTCTCGTCAATTCCGGCCGCTACATGAACGGAACCGGGGCCAACGACTCCCTCTTCTCCAACCAACAAGGCATGGGCATGATGAATCTCGCCACCGCATTCGATGGCGCACCCCGCTTCCTTCGGGATCAACTCACCAATGATCTCTTTACCGCATCCGGACAGATCCGCACCTTTACCGGCATCATCCCGTCCAACAACCTCCCCCTTCGCATCACCCTCGTTTGGACCGACGCCCCCGGATCCACCGCCGGAAACGCCTACCGCAACAACCTTGATCTCGCCGTGACCGTTAATGGACAACTGTATCGCGGCAATGTCTTCACCGGAGCCACCTCAGCCCCCGGTGGATCGTTCGACATTCGCAACAATACCGAAAGCGTCTTTCTCCCTCCCGGCACCACCGGCACCGTAGCCATCACCGTCACCGCCGCAAACATCAACTCCGACGGCATCCCCAATTTCGGATCCTCCCTCGATCAGGATTTCGCCCTCATTGCCTACAACTTCACCGAACAACTTGCCCCCTCCATCGTCTCCGCCGCGTCCACCCTCACCGCCGAATCCTGCGGCAGCGGAAACAATGCCATCGACCCCGAAGAAACCGTATCCGTCGCGTTCGCCCTCCGCAACATCGGAACCGCCAATACCACCAATGTCGTTGCCACCTTGCTCCCCGCAGGAGGCGTTACCCTCCCCTCCCCACCCCAGCTTTATGGTGCCCTTGCTGCCGGCGGCCCCACCGTAACCCAAACCTTTTCCTTCACCGCCTCGGGATCTTGCGGCGATCTCCTCACCGCTACCCTCAGCCTCGATGACGGGGGCAATCCCCTCGGGAACATCGCCTTTACCTTCCCCCTCGGCCAAACTGCCGGGTTCACCTCAACCTTCACCAACCCATCCGTCATCACGATCCGAGACAACAATACCGCAACCCCCTACCCCTCCTCCCTCCTCGTATCTGGAATGCAAGGCGAGCTCACCAAGGCCGTCGTAACCCTCCAAGGCTTTACCCACACCTACCCCTCCGATGTCGACATCCTCCTCGTCAGTCCCAACGGCCAGCGCGTTGCTCTCATGGGCTCGGTCGGTGGATCGGCAAGCATCAACAATGCCACCCTCACCTTCGACGATGATGCCCCCGGACCCGTCGGATCCCCCCTCGTTACCGGCGTCTACCAACCCTCCGGAAGCATCGCTTCCATGCCTGCCCCCGCTCCCGCCGGGCCCTATAGCTCCAGCCTATCCCACCTCAACGGAACATCTCCCAATGGCACCTGGTCCCTTTATGTCAGAGATGCCGCCGCCGCTGACTCCGGAACCATCGCCGCCGGATGGCGCCTCACCCTCACCGCGGGCGAACCCCTTTGTTGCGGTAGCAACAAGCCCCCCGTCCTCGCCCCCATCGGAAATCAATCCATCGTCACCAGCAACTCCCTCATCTTCTCCGTAACCGCCACCGACCCCAACGACGGCGATCCCATCAGCCTCGTCGCATCCAACCTCCCCCCCGGCGCGACCTTCGCCGCCACCAATGGAAACGGCACCTTCACCTGGTTGCAAGCAAGTCCAACCGGCACCTATTCCGTCACCTTCCATGCATCGGACAAGGACGGCTTCCACGCGGAAACCATCCTTATCCTCGTCACCGACACCCCCGAATTCAATCCCGACTGTGCCCTCATTCTTTCCGAATACCTCGAAGGATCCTCAAACAACAAAGCCATCGAACTTTTTAATCCCGGACCCGACCCCATCGATCTCACCACCGGAAACTACCTCCTCCACATTTACTTCAATGGCTCAACCACCCCCGGATCCACCATCAACCTCACCGGCTCCATCCCGGCACAAGGCACCTTTGTCATCGCTAATTCCTCCGCCAATTCCGCCATTCTCGCCGCCGCGCAACAAACCAACGGGACGCTCACCTTTAACGGGAACGATCCGGTGGTCCTTCGCGTCGGCGGGCCCTCCGGACAAGTCGTGGACTCCATCGGCCAAGTTGGAAATAACGCGAACTTCGCCATCGACACCACCCTCCGTCGAAAGCCGTCCGTTCTCTTCGGTGACTCCGTCATCAACGACACCTTCTCCGCATCCCTCGAATGGGACAGCTTCCCCACCGACACCTCCAGCGGGCTTGGCGCCCATGAAAACGAATGCCAGGGCGGAAGCCCCTCTCCCGGTTCCCCCCCCGTCGTCAGCCCCCTTGGCGACTTCACAACCTTGCTCGGAAATTCCCTCCAATTCCCTCTTACCGCAACCCCCACCGACGGCGATCCCGTCCAGTGGACCGCCCTCAACCTGCCATCCGGCGCGTCATTTGTTTCCACCAACGAATCCGGCACCTTTTTATGGCCCAGCGCAGGCCCCGTCGGAGTCTATCCCGTCACCTTTATTGCCACCGACAAGGACGGGGCCGTCACCAACCTTTCCACCATTACCGTCGTTGACGTGACAGAAGACGGCCTCGAAACCTTTACCAACCTCAATGCCCCCGGCACCACCTACGCCGCAGGAAGCTACCTCGGCGACAACGGGATCACTTGGACCTTTGAAGGCGCCCGCAAGCCTGACGCCACCTACTTCATCGATGGACAGTCCATCGGCTTCGGGGATTCTACTCGAAACCCACGCACCCTTTCCTCCCAAATCCTTCCCGGCGGCATCAGCGCCCTCAGCCTCAAATACGCCCGCTACTTCACCGGATCCGGCTCCCGCTCCTTTGATGTCCTCGTAAACGACCAAATCGTCGCCACCGTCACCGATGCCAACAACGCCGCCCCGGAAACCCTGATCATCTCCGGGCTCGATATCCAGGGAAACATCCAAATCAAACTTGTCGCCACCGGAAGCCGGCAAATCATCATCGACTCCTTAAGCTGGTCGGGCTACGCCCCTGACGCCTCCGATTCCGACAACGATGGCATCCCCGACGATTGGGAACTCGAAAACTTCGGATCCCTCACCAATGCCAATGCCCTCACCGACGCCGATGCAGATGGCTTCCTTGATATCGAGGAGTACATCGCCGGCACCCAACCCAACAACCCCGCAAGCTTCTTCGCCATCGATGCCATCACCCTCGAACAATGGTCCCTCCCCGCCGTCAGCGGACGAATCTATACCGTTGAATCCGCAACCAACTTGATCCACCCCGTCAACTGGACACCCGGCTCCATCCTTACCAACCAACTCTCCGGCGCCCTCGAACTTCCCCTGAATACCGAAGATCCCATTCGCGCCTATCGCATCTCCGTGGAACGTCCTCCCTCACCCTGACCCATGGACCGCGACGCTAGAATCCCCGATAAACCCTGCCAAACCGTCTCCGCAATCCTCCGGTGACCCGCCTCGTTCGGATGAATCCCATCCGCCAGATTCAGCTCCGGCACCCCGCCCACCCCCTCCAGCAGAAACGGAATAAACCCCGTTTGCATATCCTCGGCAATCCTCCCATACATCGCATGAAACTCCGACCGGTACGGCTCCCCTAAATTCACGGGCATCTTCATCCCTGCCACCACCACCGCCGCCTCCGGATACCGTTCCCGCGTCCGCCCGATCATCTCCCGAAGGTTCCCCTCCATCATCTCGATCGGCTGCCCCCGCAGCGCGTCATTCGCCCCCAGCGCAATCACCATCACCCCCACCGGCTGGGTCAGCAACCAGTCCAGACGGTTCAACCCGTCCGACGTCGTATCCCCGCTCACCCCTGCATTCATCACCCGCAACCCCAACCCCTCCTCATCGAGCCGCCGTTGAATCAACGCCGGAAACGCATCCTCCGGGTCCAATTGAAACCCCGCCGTCAAACTATCGCCCAAAAACAAAATCACCGGCACCTCCTCCACATCCTCCCATTCATACGTAACCTCCGTCTCCAACCGCTCCTCCCCTCCCCGCGAACATCCCCCCAATAGCCCCGCCACAAAAAGCAGAAAGCATCCCGCCACCAGCCTCGCGATCTGGAGATTCATCGTCATATGCAGTATACTAAGCCACATGAACCCCAATGCCAACCCATCTCCCGCCATCCTCCGCCTCGCCAACGTCTCCAAAACCTTCCGCACCTCCGAGCACGAGGTCTCCGTCCTCCACGACATCTCCTTCGACCTCCCCGCCGGTTCCACCTGCGCCGTCATCGGACCCTCCGGCAGCGGAAAAACCACCCTCCTCAGCCTCTGCGCTGGACTCGAACAACCCTCCTCCGGCACCGTCGAACTCGACGGCCACCCCCTCGCCTCCCTCTCCGAAGACCGCCTCGCCCTCCTCCGCAACCGCATCTCCGGCTTCGTCTTCCAATCCTTTCGCCTCCTCCCCTCCCTCACCGCCCTCGAAAACGTCCTCGTCCCCGCCGAACTCCAGGGCGACACCCGCGCCACCCCCCGCGCCCGCGAACTCCTCCACTCCGTAGGCCTTGCCGACCGCCTCCACCACTACCCCTCCCAGCTCTCCGGCGGAGAGCAGCAACGCGTCGCCCTCGCCCGCGCCTTCATCAATTCCCCCCGCATCATCTTCGCCGACGAACCCACCGGAAACCTCGACACCGAAACCGGCGCCCGCATCCTCGACCTCCTCTTCGACCTCAACCGCTCCCAATCCACCACCCTCCTCCTCGTCACCCACGACCACGACCTCACCCGCCGCGTCAGCCGCATCCTCACCATCAAAGCCGGCATCGCCACCGCCCGCGAAAACCTCCCGGAGCCCGCCTGACATGCCCCCCCGCCTCTTCTGGATCCTCCGCATGGCCTGGCGCGACAGCCGCGGCAGCCGCGCCCACCTCCTCCTCAGCATCTTCACCATCGCCGTCGGCATGGCCGCCCTCGTCGCCATACGCTCCTTCGGCGACCACTTCGAACGCGCCATGAACGACCAGGCCCGCACCCTCCTCGGCGCCGACCTCGTCCTCCGTTCCACCCAACCCTTCTCCCCCGCCGCCGAAACCCTCATCGCCTCCCTCCCCGGCCACCACGTCCGCGAAGTCCGCTTCTACTCCATGGCCGAATTCCCCTCCACCGGCTTCATCCGCCTCAGCCACATCCGCGCCCTCCACGCCCCCTTCCCCCTCTACGGCGACATCCGAACCGATCCCCCCCACGCCGCCCACACCTACCTCGACCAACGCTCCGCCCTCGTCGAGGACTCCCTCCTCCACCAGGCCGGAGCCAACGTCGGCGACACCATCCGCATCGGCAACCAGGACATCCTCATCGCCGGACGCCTCCTCCACATCGCCGGCGAAGCCCCCGCCACCGCCGCCTTCATGGGCCCCCGCATCTACCTCCACGCCGACACCCTCGCCACCTCCCTCCTCCTCGGCGAAGGCAGCATCGCCCGTTACCACGTCCACATCAAACTTCCTCCCCACCTCTCCGCCCGCGACATCCAGCAAACCCTCCGCTCCGACTTCAACCACCACCGCATCGAAACCGAAACCGTCGACCAGCGCAAACAGCTCGTCGGCAACACCCTCCTCAACATCTACCGCTACCTCAACCTCGGCAGCCTCACCGCCTTCCTCCTCGGCGGCATCGGCCTCTCCGGCTCCATCCAACTCTACATCCGCAAAAAGCGCCCCCACGTCGCCGTCCTCCGCTGCATCGGCTGCGATGCCCCCAGCGCCTTCGCCATCTACCTCATCCAAGCCACCGCCGCCGCCCTCCTCGGCACCCTCCTCGGAGCCGCAGGCGGCATGCTCATCCAGCAACTCCTCCCCCTTGTCCTCGCCGACTTCCTCCCCGTCACCGTCGTCACCGGTTGGTCCTGGACCGCCGTCGGCCTCAGCCTCGCCTTCGGCTTCCTCCTCGCCTGGGCCTTCGCCCTCCTTCCCCTCGTCACCATGCGCAACATCCCTCCCCTCGAAGCCCTCCGCCCTCCCCAATCCTCCATCCCCTTCCCCCGGCTCCGCGGCTTCCGCATCCCCCGCCCCGACCCCTGGGTCCTCGCCATAACCGCCTTCATCCTCCTCACCCTCGCCCTCTTCGCCGTCCTCCACACCCAGCCCCGCACCCACGGCCTCATCCTCACCGCCGCCCTCATCCTGATCTTCCTCCTCCTCGGCCTCACCGCCTTCGCCCTCATCACCCTCGCCCGCTCCCTCCCCCTCCACCGCGCCGCCTTCGCCTGGCGCCACGGCATCGCCAACCTCTACCGCCCCGGACACCAAACCCCCATCCTCCTCCTCTCCCTCGGCGTCGGCGTCTTCCTCATCGCCCTCATGTCCCTCCTCCAATCCACCCTCAACCAGCACTTCCGCGGAGCCGACCGCGACCAACGCCCCAACCTCATTTTCTTCGACATCCAGCCCCACCAGCTCACCGACATCCAGCAAATCGTCCTCGATCGCCACCTCGAAATCATCGAAACCGCCCCCATCATCACCAAACGCCTCGCCGCCATCGACGGACGTCCCATTCGCGAACTCCGCAACGACCCCTCCCGCGACATCCCCCCCTGGGCCCTCTTCCGCGAATACCGCTCCACCATTCGCGACCACCTCACCGACGCCGAAACCCTCGTCGCCGGAACCTGGATCCCCCGCATCGAACCCGGCACCTCCATCATCCCCATCTCCCTCGAAGACGGCATCGCCCAAACCCTCGGCGTCACCATCGGTTCCCGCCTCGACTTCGACCTCCAAGGCGTAACCATCCGCACCCGCGTCGCCAGCCTCCGCAACGTCAACTGGCGGCAAATGCGCACCAACTTCTTCGTCGTCTTCCCCCAAGGCAGCCTCGAACGCGCCCCCTACTACCTCGCCATCGTCACCCGCGCCCCCGATCCCGCCTCCTCCGCCCAGCTCCAGCAAGCCGTCGTCGCCCACTCCCCCAACATCTCCGCCATCGACCTCCGCATGATCGTCGAATCCATGAACCAAATCCTCGGCCAGGCCTCCGCCGTCATCCACTTCCTTTCCATCCTCTGCATCATCACCGGACTCATGGTCATGGCCGCCACCGTCGTCGCCGGACGCGCCGACCGCCGCGACGACTCCCTCCTCCTCCACACCCTCGGGGCCACCCGCCTCCAGCTCTTCCGCGTCATGGCCGCCGAACATCTCCTCCTCGGCGGCCTCGCCTCCCTCGCCGGCATCCTCCTCGCCCTCCTCGCCGGCTGGGCCCTCTCCCACTGGGCCTTCGACATGGCCTTCGCCATCGCCTGGCCCCAACTCCTCCTTCTCCCCCTCCTCTTCATGGCCGCCACCCTCCTCACCGGCCTCCTCGCCACCCCCGCCCGCTCCACCTCCCGATAACCCCCCGTTTCCAAGGTTTGGAAACCAAAACACCCCTCCTTTCCAAGGTTTGGAAACCATCCGCCCCGGCCTGAGCCTGCCGAAGGGCCTTCGCTCCTTCGGAGCTTCGGCGCGACAAGACTTGCGGGGGGTCACTCGAACGAATCATCTGACAACCGCGCCGCCTGCCCGCGCACCACAATATGGCCCCCCACCCCCCCCGCCGAATAAAGCCAGATATCCCAAATCGGAAGCGTCTGGCCAAACCCGCCCCCCAGATACGTCCCGTAAGCCGGGTAAAGGATCTGGTAACCCTCTTTTTGTAACGCCACCGCCTCCTCTTCCAACAAATAACCAAGCGCATCGCTCGTTGCGATCGCCTCATGGTACAAATTGACCAACGGAAGAATGTAAATCGCCGCATAGGTTCCCTTCCATTTGCGATTCGCAAAATCCTTCGCATGCCCTCCTTCATGCACCGCAATCGCCGGAATATCCGAATAAAGATTGATGCTGTTCGAATAAGGATTGTAATGATCCCCTCCGAAAAACCGGCCCGGCAGCAGCGTATACTGCAACCACGTCACCACCCCGAGGGTGTAACGCCAGCCCGCCCCCACCGATTTGTTTGCCACCAGCCTCCGCCACTCATCCCTCACATCGTAAGCATTCAACCGGACTTTTACAAAATCCAGCTCGTTCGCCTCGAGGTAGCGGCGCATCACCTCCTCGGTTTCCTCCCCGATCTGGTGATTATCCACCCGGCGATCCCACAACACCAGCTTGCCGAGCCAGCTCCCCGGCCAAATCCAATCCGATCGATCCAGCCATTTACACGGACGTCCCCGCATGATCTGCGGCTCGGGAGGTGTTTGACGCTCAAGCCGGGGGTCGATCCGCGTCACTCCGTGCTGATACGGAACCGTCGCACATCCCCCCGCGCAAACCAGCGCCAACACCCACCCCGCTTTCGCCCATCGCCTTCGACCCCTCCCCATCACACCTGCTTCGACTCCGAGACAATCTCGCTATACAAACTAACTTCACAATCCGGACACAACCCATGCGAGAATTTCGCTCCCGAATGCTGGCTTACGAACTGCTCCACCTGACGCCAATACCCTTGATCATCCCGGATCTTCTTGCAACCACTGCAAATCGGAAGCAAACCGCTCATCACATTCATCCTCGCCATCGTCATCTCAAGCTCCCTCGTGCGGTCCGCCACCCGCTCCTCCAAATTGTTCCGTGCTTCCGTCAATTGCTCGATCAACGCCTCCCGCTCCGCCCGTGTGGCCGCCAATCCTTCCGACAAACGATTGAAGGCATCCGCCAGTGTATCAAATTCGTCAAACGTTCGCCCCTCCACCCGCCGGTCCAATCGACCCGCCGCCAAATCCTGACAGTGTGACGATAGCACGGAAATTCTTCGGGAAAGCCCCCGCGACAGCCAAAGGGCAAACAACAGCGCCAAAAGAATCGACGCCAACAACGAAACCAGACCCGTCAGGCGAAGCTCGGCCAGCTTGTTGCTGACCTCGTCCGCTCGCATATCAATGCCCACCAGATAACGCCCTTCCCCGTTTCGCACGGGAGCATACCCCGAAAGGAAAATCCCCCATTCATCCTCATAAAGCTCCTCATCCACCGATGGCATGTAAAAGCCCGCCAGCAACTCCGGAAGCACATCCACATACTCCTGCCCCGGCTTCGCCTGCGCATCCGTCTCGTCCGAATCCACCACAAACACCACCCGCTCACCCTCCAATCGCATGATGTAAAGGTAGGCGATATCCGGATTCGCCCGGCGGACTCTCCGCATCTTGTCCAGACTGTCAAGATACACCTCATTGAACACGTCCTCTGGACCCGCAATCACATCCAACGCGTTCGCATCAAGGCTCTGACTCAACAACGCAGCGCTGTTTTGCAACCGCGATTTCAGGCTGCGGAGCAAGTTATCCATCGCCCGCGTGTAAAAAAACGTCCCCACACTGCCGGAAACTAAAAATACCGCAACCAAATGGCTCAAAAACAACTTGCCTGAATAATGAAGTTTCACCGGCTTTCTCCTCGCCCATCAGCATGGCTGACAAGAAGAAACAGCGTAGCAAACTCGTGCCAGAGTTCAAGAAGACTTCGTAGGATCTAATACCAATCCCTACTACTTTATGGTATAAAGAAACGTTTCTTTCCGCAATTT
>DAOLCW010000063.1:0-16258 GCA_035327665.1 Kiritimatiellia bacterium | reverse complement strand
TCCTGAATCTTCCGTTTCCATAAGCATTTTCTGCCGCTTCAGAGCCAAACTCCAGGTTAAGGAGCTTGCTCCTTCACGATCCAGCGTTACGCCTCGTGAAGATTGCCCCTCACGGGACGTGGGAGCCTGTTGGCCCCGAAGCGATCCATACCTTTGCCGTTGAGCATTTGCGAAATCTTGGCCACGATAGACCGTCAATCACGGAGTAAACTCGCCCTCGGTGACCGGGTTTCGCTGGTAACCTTCTCATCGTGATGCGATTGGATTCAGATTCCAAGTCCGCGATAAAAGTTCAGCCCATTCCTGAATTCGGGTTAAGGGATCACATCGGGCGGGATGAGCTGGAGGAGGCGGCCGGAGGTTTTTCCTTTGACCAGTTCGACCTCGGCGAGGGCGCCTTTTTTCATGGCGAGGCTGTGGGGGGTCCCTCCGATGAGCCCGCCGATGATCGCGGAGAAATCCGGTTCGTGGCCGAAGACGGCGAGGAGTTCCACCGGGGCGGGGAGGGAGGTCAACAGCTTGCGGAAGTGCTTGGCGGTGCATCCGGGATTGAGGAGGGGGGACCGTTGGTGCTGCTCGAGGTGGAAGCAGAGGCCGAAGATGCGGGCGGTTTCCCAGGCCCGGGTCGCCTCGGAGGCGATGGCGAGATCGGGAGCCCGGCGGATCCGGGCGAGGTGGGTGAACAGGTTTTTCGCGGAGCGCCGCCCGGCGGCGGTCAGGGGCCGGTCCAGGTCGGAGCCGGGAAAGACGTTCGCTTCCACCGCCTCGGCATGACGGATAAACCAGATTCTCATCGTTTGCTCCCAAGGGTTGACGCTGTGGGGGCGGGCTTCATGGGATCAGCCCTGCTTGAACCGGGCCCGGTAGTGGCCCATGAGATCGGTGATTTCTTCACGCACCCGGAACAGTTCGACCACGCACTCCCGGATCACCTCCGGCTTGACCACCTTCTGCTGGCCGATCTGATGGACGAGGCTGAGGGCGGAGTGAATATGGTTCACCGCCCGCTTGAGGGCGGCGACCATGTAGCCGTTGTCGACCTCGTCGTCGTAGGCGAGGCCATTGAGGGCCCCGGCGAGCTTGGAGGAGCAGACTTGCACTTCCATGACCATGCTGTGGATGATGGTTTCCTGGGCTTGGCCGAGCAGGCCGAGCTGGTCAAAGGTGTTCCACATCTTCATGGCGAACCGCATGGTCTTGAGGGCGAGGGGGTGGTGGACCTCCCCGTGCTCGTCGCGAACCCAGTCGATGCCCTCCTTCATGGGGTCGGGGTCGATATCAATAAGTTCGTCGTCCTCGTCGTCGTCGTCGAAATCAAAGTCTTCGAGATCCTCGTCGTCCTCGGCATATAGCCCGCGCTCCTGGGCCTCAATTTCCTCCTCCAGCCAGGTCCATCCCATCTCGCGGGCGATGAGCCGCTCGGAGTCGGGATGGCCATGGTATTTTTCGAGGACCTCGCCGAGTCGCTCGGTTTTGCGGTCGGACTCGCGCAAGAGCTGTTCCCATTGGAACTCGTTGAGGGGGGCGTCAAAGTCGCCGGGGGAGGGGGTGTCGTTTTCGAACTCGCTCAAGTGCTCGAGCCAGGCCCGGAAGTGGTCGAGGTTGGCTTCGGCCTGCTCCTTGGCTTCCTCGTCGGTCATGAGCCAGGCGGGCTCGGACACGGCGACCGGGAACTCGGTGGATTCGATCACCACCCGCCCGTCGGTGTCACTGAACCATTCGAGGTAAAGGGCGTTCGCCCGCTTGCGGACCGGGAGTTTGTCCTTGGCGGTCGTTTCGGGGTCGACGGGGGAGAGAATGTTGACCCGCCGGGACGCGGTCATGTCCCCGGCCACGCCGGCCTGGTTCGCGTCGAGGTCGATCGCGTCGCCTTCTTTGGGCTCAGGGTTCACAAAGAGAATTTCACAGCCCGCGAGGTCGCGGAGGAAGTTGCCTTCAAGGTCAATCTCCACCGGCTCGTCGCGTCCGAGCAACCAGAGCTTGCCGGTAATCACATGCTTTACCCGGTTGTCCAGCACCCCTTTGACGAGGCTTCTTGATACTCTCCATGCCATAACGCCTCTAATCTACCCATAGCCTGGCGAACCGGTCAAGGGAACCAGCCGTTTGACCCGGCCCGGTGGATCGTTTACGTTGGGCGGGTTGAACCCCCGTCTAACCGGATTTGAGGAGCCCGCTCATGAAAAAGAAAAAAGCCGCCCAGCCGTGGAATCAGCCCCTGCCCGAAGCCGCCTTCGAGGGGTTGCGGGAGGTTTTGGCCGCGCCCAGCCCAATCGGGCTGGAAGCGGCGATGACCTACGGGGTGATCAAGCCCCGTTTCGAGTCGTTCATGCCCCGCACCTGGAAAATCCACCAGTTCAAGGGCAACGCGGGGATCGTCCTCGACACCCACCCCGGGCGCGACGACATGTTCAGCGTGATGCTGGTCGGCCACGCCGATAAAATCCGTTTGCAAGTCCGCAGCATCGGTGACGACGGCAAGATCTGGATCAATTCCGACTCCTTCCTTCCCCTTACCCTCATCGGCCACGAGGTGATCCTGTTCAGTGAGCATCCCAAGAAGCCCGGAATCTACCGACGGATAGAGGGTGGAACCATCGAGGCGCTGGGGGCCATTCATTTTGTTTCCTCCGACCTCCGCACCGGAGCCAAGGGGATCAAGCCCGAACAACTTTACCTCGAGTTGCAAATCCACGGGTCCAAGGCCCGTGAGCAGGTTGAAGATGCGGGGATCAAGCCTGGCGACACCCTTATTCTCAACCGCCCGATCCGCCGCGGGTTCAGCCCCGACACGTTCTACGGGGCCTACCTCGACAACGGCCTTGGTTCCTACGTCACCCTCGAGGCGGCCCGCCTTCTCGCCGCCCACCCCCCGCAACATACCCGGGTCATGTTCGGGATTGCCACCCACGAGGAAATCGGGCGCTTCGGGAGCCGGGTCCTCGCTGCCTCCCTCCGGCCCGATGTGCTTATCGGCATCGATGTCGACCACGACTACAAACAGGCTCCCGGGGTTGGCGACCAGCGTTACGCCCCGGTCACCCTCGGCGGCGGTTTCTCCATCACGCCTGGCGCGGTGACCAGCGAAACCCTCAACGCAATGATCGTCAAGGCCGCCCGCGCGCGCGACATCCCCTACCAGCTCAGCCCCTCCGGACGCGACACCGGCACCGACGCCATGGCCTCCTCCCTCGCCGGCATCGACTCCGCCTCCGCCTCCCTCGGCATCCCCATACGCAACATGCACACCATCTCCGAAGTTGGCCACACCCGCGACCTCCTCGCCTGCATCCACGTGATCAAGGGACTCGTCGAGGACATGGAAGCGGCCAACGGCGGACGCGGCATGCATCGCGACGACCTCCGGAACGGCCATCCCCGGCTTGACAAATGCGCCCCCCTTTCCGGTAAATAACCAGCCCGTTCGCAACCGGCTCCCGCCGGACCGCGTCCTGCGCCCCCTCCATGCCGGGGGGAGCGTTCACCGTTTTAACCACCGATTCGCAAGGAGACCGTTTCATGAGCCTGCATACCCGAACCTTCAAAACCGAAGTCCGCCAGCTTCTCGACCTCGTTATCCACTCCCTCTACTCCAAGAAGGAAATCTTTCTTCGCGAGTTGATCTCCAATGCCTCCGACGCCATCGACCGGGCCCGCTTCGAGGCCCTCACCCACAAGGACATTCAGCGCCCCGAGGACGCGTGGGAAATCCGCATCACCCTCGACAAGACCGCCCGCACTCTCACCGTCTCCGACAACGGGATCGGCATGACCGCCGACGAGGTCGAAGCCAACATCGGCACCATCGCCAACTCCGGCACCCGCCGCTTTCTCGAATCCCTCCAGGCGAATCCCGACGCCGCGTCCCGTCCCGAGCTGATCGGCCAGTTCGGGGTCGGGTTCTACGCCTCCTTCATGGTCGCTGACCGGGTCGAGGTCATCACCCGCCGGGCCGGCTCCGAGGCCCCCGCCACCCGCTGGATCTCCTCCGGCGAGGACACCTACACCCTCGAAGAGGCCGAGCGCGCCGACTTCGGCACCGACATCATCCTCCACCTGCGCGAAGACCAGGACGACTTCCTCTCCCCCTGGCGCATCAAGTCCGTGGTCAAGCAATACTCCGACTACATCGGCTACCCCGTCAAAATGCTCGGTGAGGCCAAGCCGGCCAAGGAAGGCGAGGAAGCGCTTCCCCCCGAAGATGAAACCCTCAACTCCCGCAAGGCGATCTGGAAAAAAGCCCCTGCCGACGTCACCCAGGCCGAGTACAACGAATTTTACCATCACGTCAGCCACGACTTCAGCGATCCCCTCCACGTCATCCATTACTCCGCCGAAGGCGTCACCGAATTCAAAGCCCTTCTTTTCCTTCCCGAAAAACCCCCGTTCGACCTCTACCTCCGCGAGGGTCATCGCGGGATCCACCTGTACGTCCGCAACGTCTTCATCACCGACGACTGCCGGGCCCTCCTTCCCGAATACCTCCGCTTCGTCCAGGGCGTGGTCGATTCCAGCGACCTCCCCCTCAACGTCTCCCGCGAAATGCTTCAGGACGACGCCCTCATCCGCAAGATACGCAAAAGCCTGGTCGGCAAGGTCCTCAACACCCTCGCCGACCTCAAGGAGAAGAACTTCGCCGACTACCTGAAGTTTTATCGTTCCTTCGGGGCCGTCCTTAAGGAGGGCATCCACACCGACTTCGAGAACCGCGAGAAGCTCACCGGCCTGCTTCTTTATCCCTCCACCACCTCCGAACCCGACCGGCCCGTCTCCTTCAAGGAATACGTCGAACGGATGCCCCAGGACCAGAAGGCCGTCTACGTGCTCGCCGCCGATTCCCTCCGGGCCGCACAAAGCTCTCCCCTCCTCGAAGTCTTCCGCAAAAAGAACTACGAAGTTCTCTTCTGGACCGATCCCATCGACGAATGGGTCGGCCAGTCCCTTACTGAAGTTGAAGGCAAGAAGATCCAGCCCATCGACCGCGGCGACCTCGACCTCGGACCGGTGTCCGAGGAGGAAACCAAAGCCCGCGAGGAAGCGGCCAAGGAGCATGAAGGCCTCCTTGCCGCGATCAAGTCCCTCCTCGGCGAGGACATCAAAGAAGTCCGCTTCTCCAGTCGCCTCACCGACTCCGCCTGCTGCCTCGTCGCCGACGAACACGGCCTCTCCGCCTCGATGGAGCGGCTTATGCAGGCCATGAACAAGGAGCTCCCGCCCAGCCAGCGCATCCTCGAACTTAACCCCGCCCATCCTGTGGTCGCCAAGATGGATGCCATGCACAAAGCGAGCGCCGACGATCCACAGCTAAAAGATTATGCCGAACTGTTGTACGGCCAGGCCCTGTTGCTTGAAGGCTCCCCCCTCAAAGACCCCGCCGCCTTCACCCAGCGCCTCGCCCGGCTGATGGCGTAAGACATGAAAGGGTTCGAGACCCACTCCGTCCGCTAGCATGAGGATGGGGGGAAGGTCATCTGTCATCACCTGGATGTGGCGATTGACGGGCATTGTGACCGTTTTATTGTATGCGGGAATGGTGATGCTTACCCGGATGACTGATTATGTGGGATCCGTGGGGCTGCCCCAGGTGATGGTCTTTCTTTTCCTTTTATCGATGGCTTCACTTCTATCCGGGATCGTATTGCTCAAAAGGCCGCGACAGGGTCTGGATGTTCCCTTCGGGATGTTCAATCTGCTCGTGGGAGGGTTCTGGCTGCTCATGATTTACACCCTGCTGACTTTTCCACGCCAGACATAAGTCGTGGACCGGAACCGCGCTTGATACTTAATGTGTGGAAGATGCTCACAACGTGTTGAAGGGGAGGGGGATGGGGTTTGAAATGGTGGGATTTACGCGGAAAATCCGTTCTTTTCCTTGCATTGACGGGTTCGTTGGGTAGGGTCGAATCACGCTGTGAGCCGAACCGAAGAGCCTGAACGCAGCGGTTCGGTGTGATTTTTTGATCAAGGAGCGCGATCAGGATGTGTGGATTTTGCGGAGAGATACGATTTGCCGGGGAGGCGTCGCTGGAGACGATCGATCGGATGATGCCCCACCTCGCCCGGCGCGGACCGGATGCGAGCGGGGTGTTTGCCCAAGGTGCGGTGGCGCTGGGGCACCGGCGGTTGAAAATCATCGACCTCAGTGAGCAATCGCAACAACCGATGGTGGACAGCGAACTCGGCCTTGCCATCGTTTACAACGGGGCGATTTACAATTTCCAGGAGCTGAGAGCGGAACTGGAAGGCTACGGCTACCGGTTCTTTTCTCACGGCGACACCGAGGTGTTGATCAAAGCCTTTCACCGGTGGCGGGAGGACATGGTCACCCGTCTGCAAGGCATGTTTTCGTTTGCGATCCGGGAGCGGGACAGCGGCCGGATGTTCATGGCCCGGGACCGCCTCGGGATCAAGCCGATGTACCTCGCCGAGGTCAACGGCGGTCTGCGGTTTGCCTCAAATGTGCAGGCGCTGCTCGCGTCGGGCGGGATCGACACGAAAATCGATCCGGTGGCCCTGCATCATTACATGACCTTTCACGCCGTGGTGCCGCCGCCCTACACGATGTTGCGGGGGGTGAGAAAGCTTCCCCAGGCGACGTGGATGATGATCGAGCCGGACGGAACGCGCCACAGCAAAACCTACTGGGAGGCCTCGTTTGATCCCGATCCGGCGAGCGAAACCATGACCGAGGAGGATTGGTACGACCAGGTCCTCGACGTGATGCGGCGTAGTGTGAAGCGGCGTCTGATCGCAGATGTCCCGGTGGGGGTTCTGCTCTCCGGGGGACTCGACTCCAGTCTCGTGGTCGGACTGCTCGCCGAGGCGGGGCAAACCGGGCTGCACACCTTTTCCATCGGGTTTGAAACGGTGGGGGATGAAGAGGGCGATGAGTTCAAATACTCCGACATCATCGCCCAGCACTTTGCCACCGATCATCACAAGCTGTTTATTGACTCCACCCGGGCGTTGACCGCAATGCCGGACTGTGTGGACGCGATGTCCGAGCCGATGGTCAGCCACGATGTGATCGGATTTTATCTGCTCTCGGAAAAGGTGTCGCAGCATATCCGGGTGGTTCAGTCGGGGCAGGGCGCGGATGAAATCTTCGGGGGGTATCACTGGTACCCGCCGATGGTGGCCAGCACCGACCCTCTCAACGACTACGCCAAAGGCTTTTTCGACCGGGATCACGGGGAGTTTGCCGAGGCGATGAATCCGGCGTGGGTGTCGGAGGATTTCAGCCGGGCGTTTGTCGCCGACCACTTTGCCCGCCCCGGTGCGGCGGCGGCGGTGGACAAGGCGTTGCGGATCGACGGCACGGTCATGCTGGTCGATGACCCGGTGAAGCGGGTGGACAACACCACCATGGCGTGGGGACTGGAAGCGCGGGTCCCGTTCCTCGATCACGAAGTGGTGGAGCTGGGGGCGCGGGTGCCCGCCGCGCTCAAGGTGAAGGATGGCGGGAAATATGTGCTGAAGGAGGCGGCCCGCCGGGTCATCCCGGCCGGGGTGATCGACCGGCCCAAAGGGTACTTTCCCGTACCAGCCCTTAAATATCTGCGCGGTCCGTTTCTGGACATGGTCACCGAGGCGCTCAATCAACCGGTGGCGAAATCCCGGGGGTTGTTCAACCCGGCCTACATTGATCGCTTGCTCGCCGATCCCGAGAAGCATATCACCCCGCTGCGGGGCTCGAAGTTGTGGCAGGTGGCCCTGCTGGAACTGTGGTTGCAACGGCGGGGACTCTAGGAGGACGCATCATGACCCGCTCTGCATCGGTACAACCGGACCCGCCCGACCCCTCGCGGGCGGAGAAGGAATTGCAGGAATTGGCCTCGCCATCGCTGCGGCATTGGGACGACCGCGATCTGGCCGGGGCGGCCGGACAGGATGTCGCGCTGGAGATGGGGTGGGGCCGTCTCATTTTTGCCCATACCTTTTCCGAGGTGAACACCCTGGCCACGCTGATGGCGGAGGAGGAGGAAAACCGGCGCGATGTGGCGTTCTACATTCGCGATCCCCACGTCATTCTTTCCCTTGCCCCCCAATCCCTGTTTCTCGATCCGTCGCACACCTACCGGTTGTGGCTGAACCGCGATGTTCCCACGCCTCCTTCGGCCGGCTATGTCATCCGCGAAGTGGAAACCCGCGCGGATGTCGAGGGGATGAATGCGATCTTCACCGCGCGGCACATGATGATCATCGATGAAGCGTTTGTGCTGGAGTTTCGGGACGACCCGAGGATCCGTCACTACGTGGCCGTGGACGAAGCGAGCGGGGACATTCTTGGCTCGGCGACCGGGGTGGATCATGTGGCGTCGTTTGACGATCCGGAAGAGGGGAGCAGTTTCTGGTGTCTGGCGGTCGCGCCTCAGGCGGCGTATCCGGGAATCGGTCACGCCCTTGTCGCCCGGGTGGCTCAGGATTTCCGGGCTCAGGGCCGGTCCCACATGGATTTGTCAGTGATGTACGACAACGACGAAGCGATCTCGTTGTATGAACGGATGGGATTTCAGCGGGTCCCGGTGTTTTGCATCAAACATAAAAACTCCTTCAATGAACCGTTGTTCATTGCGCCGGAGCCGGACGGGAAACTCAATCCCTATGCGGAAATTATTATCAATGAAGCGCGCCGCCGGGGGATCGGGGTGGACATCCTTGATGCTGAACATGGTTACTTTTCCCTCGCTCTCGGCGGTCGGCACGTGATTTGCCGCGAATCCCTGACCGAGTTGACGTCGGCGATTGCCATGAGCCGCTGCGACGACAAACGGGTCACCACCAATTGCCTGCGCGAAGCCGGGTTGCGGGTACCCGCGCACATCGAAGCGGGCCGCGAGGATGAGTCGTATGCGTTTTTGGCCGAGCACAAGCGAGTGGTGGTGAAGCCTGCGCGGGGCGAGCAGGGGGCGGGCATCTCGGTGGATGTCCGGACCCCCGGCGACCTCAAGGAGGCTATCCTCGCCGCGAAAAAAATCAGCGCGGATGTGTTGATCGAAGAATTGGTTGAGGGCGACGATCTGCGGGTGGTGGTGATTAACTTCGAGGTGATCGCGGCGGCAGTGCGCCGCCCGCCGGTGGTGATTGGTACCGGCCGCCACACTGTGCGCCAGCTCATCGAAAAACAAAGCCGTCGCCGCATGGCCGCGACCGGGGGGGAAAGCCGGATTCCCCTCGACGCGGAAACCCAGCGTTGTATCGAGCTGGCCGGATCGTCGCTCGATGCGGTTTTGCCCGAGGGCGAGTCCCTCCTTGTGCGCAAGACCGCGAACCTGCATACCGGCGGCACCATGCACGATGTGACGGCGGAGTTGAGCGACACCTTCCGCGAGGCGGCGGTGCTGGCCGCGCAAGTCCTGGATATTCCCGTGGTTGGCCTCGACTTTCTCACCCGTGATGTGACCGGCTCGGAATATGTGATCATCGAGGCCAACGAACGCCCCGGTCTCGCCAACCATGAACCCCAGCCCACCGCCGAAGCGTTTGTTGACATGTTGTTTCCCCAGGCGACCCGCAACCCCGTCCGGGGTCGCCGCCCTCGCAGGAGAACCCGATGAAGCCCATAGTTACCCCCGACCTCAATTACTTGAAGGATGTCCTTGTCCGTTTGATGGAAATTCCCAGTCCGTCCGGCTACACCGATCAGATTGTCCATGTGGTTGGCAAGGAACTCGAAGCGATGAAGATTCCGTTTGAGCTGACCCGCCGGGGCGCGATCAAGGCGTGGCTGGAGGGCAAGGCTCCCTCGCCTCATCGGGCGGTGGTGGCCCACCTCGATACCCTCGGCGCGATGGTCAAGCGGCTGAAATCGAACGGACGGCTGGAGGTGGTTCCCGTCGGCACCTGGTCGAGCCGTTTCGCTGAAGGGGCCCGGGTGCGCATCCTTACCGGTGACTACACCTACACCGGCACCATTCTCCCCCTCAAGGCGTCGGGCCATATCTTCAACCGCGAGGTCGATACCCAACCCGCGTCGTGGGAACATGTCGAGGTGCGGGTGGATGCCCCCAGCACCTGCCGCGAAGACCTCGAAGGGTTACGCATTTATGTGGGCGATTTTGTCGGCATCGACTCCGAACCGCTGATTCTCGACAACGGATACATCAAGGGCCGGCACCTCGACGACAAGGCGGGAGTGGCGATTCTTCTCGCATCGATGCGCGCCCTCGCCGAAGCCGACCTGCCGCTGACCACGTATTTTGTGTTTACCCTCACCGAAGAAGTGGGGACGGGGGCCTCGGGCATCCTCCACAACGATGTCGCGGAATTGGTGGCAATCGATAACGCGATCAACGGTCCCGGGCAAAATGGAAGTGAGTTCGGGGTGACCATTCCCCTCATGGATGAATCGGGACCGTTTGATTATCACTTGAGTCAGAAGCTTCTCCGCCTGTGCATGGAGAACAAAATCGAGTACAGCCGCGACGTCTATGTGAACTACCGGTGCGATGCCGCCTCGGCGATTGAGTCCGGTCATGATGTGCGAACCGCGATGATCAGTTTTGCTCTCGATGCTTCCCACGGCTACGAGCGCACCCACATCCATTCCCTCGAGGCGGCGAGCAACCTTGTGATGGCCTACTTGCAAAGCCCGGCCACGTTCAAACGGGACGAAGATGTGTGCGGAAAACTCCAAGGCTTCCCCGAGCAACCGATTTGGCCGGTGGCCAAAGAGCGAGGGTGGGTCTGATGGGTCATGGACTCCGTTTCCTCGCGGCGCTTCTGATCAGTGCGTTGTGGCTGGGATGCGGGCGGTCCGGTGCGCCACAGGGGACCTCCGCCTCCGACCGGGCGGCGGCGGCAGGCCGCACCCACGAGTTGATCATCGCCCTCCAGTCCGACGGCGTCTCCCTCGACCCGCATACCGTATCCGACGCGGGGTCGATGCGGCTGATCGAAAACCTCTACAGCACCCTGCTGCGATACGGCGAGGTCTATGGCGAAGTGGAGCCGGATCTCGCCACGTCGTGGACGATCAGCGAGGACGGCCTGGTTTACACGTTCCGGTTGCGAACCAACGCGGTGTTTCAGATTTCAGGTGAAGTCGTCACCGCCGAAGACGTGGTCTATTCCCTGGACCGCATCCGGGAACTCGGCGTCCGGGCCAGCCACTTCGAACCGGTGGCAAAGGTCACGGCCCCGGATTCGTTTACTGTGGTTATCACCCTGACCGAACCGTTTGCCGCCCTGTTGTCCTACCTCGCGCATCCCATGAACGCGGTGGTGGATCGCCGGGTGGCCGCCGACCAAGGCCTGCAAAGCAAGGGGGGCGGCAGCGGGCCTTTCCGGCTCGAACGCTGGCGCAAGGACGACCGTTTCCGCATGGTCCGCCACGAGGCCTACCACCTCGACGGACGGCCCCGCCTGGATGCGGTAACCTTCCGGCCCATCTCCGACGACACCGCGCGGATCACCGCGATGCGCAACGGGGAAATCGATGTCATCCTCGACCTCGCCGCCCGGGACATCGACCGGCTGGACGGCATGCCCGGAGTGACCGTGACCTCGGTGCCGGGCACGTTTTGGGAATACCTCGGCCTCAACACCACCCGGCCCCCCTTCGATGATGTGCGGGTGCGACAGGCGGTTGCGTGGGCGGTGGATCGCGAGGTCATCAATCAACTGGTTAAATTCGGTCAGGCTCTGCCCCTGAAGGGCGGACCGATTCCCCCCAACCACTGGGCCCACCTCGACGAGGTGGTCTACCCCGCCCAGGACCTCGACCGCGCCCGTGCGTTGCTCGCCGAGGCCGGGGTCGCGCCGGAGGCGTTAAAGGTGGACCTGCTCGTCGGCTCGGACTTCGCCTATCAGGTGCAGGCGGCGGAAGTGGTGAAACAACAACTTCGCGCCGCCGGGCTCGAGGTCACGGTGGTGTCGCTGGAGTCCGGCATGTTTTTCAACCGGCTCGGCGAACGCGATTTTGACATGGCCCTGGTCGGCTGGCTGGGGTTTGTCGATCCCGATGAATGGACCTACAATTTATTTCGCACCGGAGCCCCGTGGAACCAGCAGGGATTCAGCCATCCCGATGTCGATTCCGCCCTCGCCGAAGGCCGCCGCCTCCTCGACCGCGAGCAACGCAAGCCGGTCTATGACCGGGTCCAGCGCATCCTCACCGAACAAGCGCCGATGGTCTTCCTGTTCATAAACGAGCGGGCCATGGCCGCGCTCGATGACGTGCGCGGGTTCGAGGCCCACCCCACCGTCACCACCCTTTCCCTGCGGGATACCTGGCTGGAGCGGTGATCGTCTGATGGTCGGGTACATCCTTCGCCGTCTGTTGCTCGCCTTGCCGGTCCTTGCCGGGATATCCCTTCTCTCGTTTTCCCTGGTGCGTCTGGTCCCCGGCGACACCGTGACCGCGATGCTGGGGATGAACTACACCGAAGAACAGGCCGCCACCCTCCGCCGCGAGCTGGGCCTCGACCGCTCGCTGGCGGTTCAATATGGACGATGGGCGGCCCGGGCAATCCGGGGTGATCTCGGCGCATCCCACTTCACCGGCCTGCCCGTGACCGGAGCCATTCTCGAACGCCTTCCCGTCACCCTCCAACTTGCGGGGGGTGCGGTTCTTCTCGCCCTCCTTATCGCGTTGCCCCTCGGCGTGGCAGGCGCGGCCCGGCGCGGAGGCGCGGTCGATGCCGCCGCGAGCGGGGTGGGCATCCTCGGGTTGTCCGTGCCGAATTTCTGGCTCGGTACCTTGTTGATTCTGTTCTTTTCCATGACTCTCGGCTGGCTGCCCTCGGGCGGGTTCGTTCCGTTCGGGATCGATCCGGTGGAAAACCTGCGGTCGATGATCCTGCCCACCTGCGCGTTGGCCGCTGCGGTGTGCGCGGTGCTGGTGCGGATGATCCGGTCGTCGGTGATTGAGGTGCTGGATCAGGATTACATTCTGATGGCCGAAGCGAAAGGCTGTTCCCCGGCCCGGGTGGTGTGGCGTCACGCCCTGCGCAATGCGATGATCCCGGTCATCACCGTGCTCGGCATTCAAGTCGGCTACCTGCTCGGTGGCTCGGTGGTGATCGAGGCGGTGTTCAGTCTCCCCGGTATTGGCCAGCTCGCCCTTCAGGCCATCTCCAACCGCGATTACGTGTTGTTGCAGGGGGTCATCTTGTTTGTCGGCTCGGCATTTCTCGCCATCAACCTCGTGGTCGATGTGCTGTACGCTGCCCTGAATCCCGCCATCCGGGTGGGAGGTCCGTCATGAGGGCGTTTACCTGGTCGATGGTGATGGCAAATCGCCTTGCCTTGACCGGCGGGCTGATTCTCGCCTTCTTCGCGGTCGCTGCGCTGTTTGCCCCGTGGCTCGCTCCCCGCGACCCCTACGAGATCGTCCCCGCCTCCATGCTCGCCACCCCGGGGGCGGAGCATTGGCTCGGCGCGGATCAACTGGGCCGCGATCTGTTTAGCCGCATGATGTACGGGGCGCGGATTTCGTTTCATGTCGGACTGGTCGCGGTGGGGATTGCCCTCACCGCCGGAACCTTGCTCGGGGTCGCCGCCGGCTACCTCGGGGGCTGGGTGGATGCGGTGATCTCCCGGATCGTTGATACCTTGTTCTCCATTCCCGACATCCTCCTCGCCCTCGCGGTGATGGCGGTATTGGGGCCGGACCTCACCAATGTCATGCTCGCCATCGGCATCGTGTACACCCCGATCTTTGCCCGCATCGCCCGGGGTTCGACCCTGGAGGTCAAGCAACGCCTGTTCATCGAAGCCGCCCGTTCCATCGGCTCCACCCATGCCACCATCGTGTTCCGGCATATCCTCCCCGCGATCTCCGCCCCGTTGATGATTCAAGCCTCGCTCTCGTTCGCGTTTGCCATTCTCGCCGAAGCCGCGTTGAGCTTTCTCGGGTTCGGAGTGGAGCCGGATACCCCGTCGTGGGGCATCCTTCTCAACCAGGGCAAGGATCTGATGGACCGCGCGTGGTGGCTCGCGGTGTTTCCCGGCCTCGCCATCACCCTCGCCGTGTTTAGCTTCAACGTGGTCGGTGACGGCCTTCGCGATGCCCTCGATCCCCGGGTGGTGAAAGGAACATGACCGGATGACCCAACCCCTCCTCGACATCCGGAATCTTTCCGTGGGTTTTGTCCGCGACGGCATGACCCACCTCGCGGTTCAGGCTGTGAGCCTCTCGGTTGGCCGGGGGGAAATCGTTGGACTCGTCGGCGAGTCCGGATGCGGCAAAAGTCTGACCGCGAAAGCGGTGATGGGCCTGATCGGCCGCAAGCCCGGACAAGTTGCGGGGGGTGACATCCGGTTTGAGGGGCGCAACCTGCTCGAAGCCACCGACCGGGAGATTCAAGCCTTGCGCGGCCACCGCATCGCCATGATCTTTCAAGATCCCATGACCTCGTTGAACCCGGTGTTCACCATCGGCAATCAGATCGCCGAGGTCCCCCGCATTCATGAAGGCGCCCCGGCAAACGAGGCGTGGGCGACTGCGGTGTCCGCCCTCGAGCAGGTCGGCATCGCCGAGGCGTCCACCCGGGCGAGGCAGGTACCGTTTGAATTCAGCGGCGGTATGCGCCAGCGCGCGGTCATCGCGATGGGCCTCGCCGGACATCCCGATCTGTTGCTCGCCGACGAACCCACCACCGCGCTGGACGTCACCGTGCAAGCCCAGATCCTGGACCTGCTCAAACAACTTCGCGACCGCACCGGGTGCGGCATCCTTCTCATCACACACGACCTCGGGGTGGTCGCGGAAACCTGCGACCGGGTCGCGGTGATGTATGCCGGACGCATCGTGGAGGAGGCGTCGGTCAAAGAGCTGTTTGCCCGTCCGCGCCATCCCTACACCGATGGCCTGTTCCGCGCCGTGCCAACGCTGGAACGCACCGGACGACTCGAACCCATCCCCGGCCAGCCTCCCGACCTCGATTCTATCCCCGCCCAAGGGTGTCCGTTTCGTGACCGGTGCCCCCTCGCCGAATCCCAATGCGCCGACACCATGCCTCCGCTGGTCGGGTGCAATAACCACCGGGTCGCCTGTTGGAAACGGGAGGTGGGTTCATGACGTCATCTCCCTTGTTGGAAGTTCGCGACCTCACCCGCGACTTCGTTGTCCGGGGTGGGTTGGGGCGGGTGGCCAAGCGGTTTCGCGCCGTGGACGGGGTGTCGTTTGATCTTCATCGCGGCGATGTGCTGGGGATCGTCGGCGAGTCGGGAAGCGGGAAATCCACCCTCGTCCGCATGATCACCCGGCTCATCGCTCCGACCCGGGGCGAGGTGCGGCTCGACGGCCACGACCTCCTCGCGTTGTCCGGTTCAACCCTCCGGGCGGAGCGACGGCGTTTTCAAATGATCTTTCAAGATCCGTATGCCTCGTTGAATCCCCGCTGGAATATGCGCCGGATTCTCGACGAACCTTTGCGGGCACATGGCCTTAAAAGCGACGGTGCCGCTCGCATCGCCTCTGTCCTCGATCAGGTCGGATTGCCCACGACCTTTCTGAACCGTTATCCCCATGAATTGTCCGGGGGGCAGCGCCAGCGGCTCAACATCGCCCGCGCCTTGATTCCCGGCCCCGACCTGCTCGTCGCCGACGAACCCGTGGCCGCCCTTGACGTCTCGATCCAGGCCCAGACTCTCAACCTCCTCCTCGATCTCCAGCGCGACCGGGGCTTGACTCTCCTCTTCATTGCCCACGACCTCGCGGTGATCAAAACCCTCTGCAACCGGGTCGGGGTGATGTCCCGGGGAAAACTCGTCGACCTCGGCGAAGCGGAAGACGTCTTCAAAAACCCCACCTCCGACTACACCCGCACCCTGCTCGACGCCATCCCCCGCATGCCGGCGCGGGCGGATGAATAGCACGCAGGGACGGCACGCATTGCCTGTCCCTTTGGTTTTGTCCCTTTGGTTTCATTCCACTGGTATGAGGTGCAGGCGACCCGCATGGTGCGGAACCGGGCGATTCGTCTGCTCCGCGTGCATCCGTTGCGGGCCGCCGATGCCTTTCAGCTCGCCGCCGCCCTCGTGGCATTTCGGGCACAACCCCAGGACGCCATTTTCCTCACCGGCGACGAACGCTTGCGCTTGGCCGCAGAACGAGAAGGGTTCGATGCAAGATAACAGGATGTTGCCGTGGATCAAAAAGGAACGCGGAACCCGCGAACTCCCGAAGTATAATACCATTACCTATAACTTTTCGGTATGAATCTTGGCCGATAGAGACTTCGGTCTCGCAGAGCTCGACCAAATTGCGGAAAGAAACGTTTCTTTATACCATAAAGTAGTAGGGATTGGTATA
>DAOLCW010000062.1:0-16395 GCA_035327665.1 Kiritimatiellia bacterium | reverse complement strand
CCCCGCACCTTCGCCACCCGCAGCTCCCGCTCCGATCCATCAAGATAATTCCCCCCACCCCCCGCAACATCCGGAAACCCCGCCACCCCCGACGAAATCGTCAGCTTCAACTTCCGGCGCCCCGGATCAAACACATGCCGCTTCACCGTTCCGTGAAGCCGCTTCGCAATCGTCATTGCCACATCCGGCGAAACCCCCACCCCAATCGCGAACCCGTCCACCCCCATCCTCCCCATCAAATCCTCATCCCGCATGCACGCTTTCAACACCTTCGCCACTTCGGCAATCAACTGATCTCCACATTCCCGCCCATATTGCTGGTTGTACATCGACAAACGATCCACATCCACCTGGATCACCGAAACCGGCTTGTTTTCCCGCCGGTAACCCGCCACATACTTCCGGAACGGCGACGCCACATGCTCCGGACGAAGCACCCCCGTCAGCGCATCCAACATCTCCGGCCCAAATTCCTCTTCATGCCCTTCGTCCTCCTCGTCGCTCTCCACCGGAGGCCCATGGACCACACCCAACCCACCCGCCACCGCTTCGGCATGAACCGCTTTGGCCCGCTCGAACAACTCCACGACCCCTTCCCCATGATCCGGATACCGGACCACACCGATCCGCCACACCGGCTTCTCATCGCCCCCCTCAAACGCATGCTCCAGCGAGCGATCAAGCCGTTGCAACATCCCTTCCACTCCCTCACGACTCGACTCCACCAACAACCCCCACTGATCCTCCCCGCACGCCACCACCTCATCATCCGCGCGAAGCTCGCCTTGAATCACCCCCGCAAGCTTCTCCATCAACCTCTCCCCCGCTTCCCCGTGGCTCACCACACCTCCCGCCGAAATCCAAATCACCGCGAAATCACCCCGGTCAAGCGATCCGATCCATGACGCGATTTTACGTTTCAGAGTCCCCTCGCTCCCCTCTCCTTCCCCCGGCAGCTCATAATCGGTCATCAATTGAAAACGCACAAAGCTCACCGCAAGCGCGATCAAAAGAAAACTACCCACCCCCACCGCGGCCAACGACAACACCACTACATACCAAGGTACACCTAACCATTCCATAGCGCTTGCAAGTCCTTACATCAATGTTGCTCCGTATCCACAAACGGAGCCGGAAATCGAAGTTCGTCAAATCAGGGTTACCCCGGTTTTCAGGTCGAAGAAATGTCCTTTACGCATTGTGAAAACCAGACTCAACTCATCGTTGACCTTCGCCTGCTCATTGTTGTTCATTCTCGCCACAAACGAGGTTTCACCCGCAGCAAGATAAACGAAAATCTCCGCCCCCATCGGTTCCACCACCTCGACCCGCGCCTTGATCGTCTGCTCAGGATGCGGTTGCGAAACATAAAGGGCATCCGCGATGTCCTGCGGACGAATCCCGAACACCACCGAACCACCCGCCCGATCCCCCAGCGCTGCCGCCTGCCGGTCCTCCAGCCGCAGCTTGATCGCACCCCCCTCAAACCAAAGTCCGCCCCCCGAAGCCGAAAGGTTGCCCGTCATGAAATTCATCGGCGGGCTCCCGATAAATCCCGCCACGAACTGGTTCGCCGGCTTGTCGTACACCTCCAACGGCGGCGCCACCTGCTGGATCAATCCATCCTTCATCACCACAATCCGGTCCCCCATCGTCATCGCTTCCACCTGATCATGCGTCACATAAATCATCGTCGACGCCAAACGCGTATGCAACTTGCTGATCTCCATCCGCATTTGCACCCGCATCTTCGCGTCCAGATTCGACAACGGCTCGTCGAACAAAAACGCCTTCGGCTTACGGACAATCGCCCGCCCCACCGCCACCCGCTGCCGCTGCCCCCCCGACAACTCCTTCGGCTTACGCTGTAAAAGCTCCTGAATCCCCAACAACTCCGCCGCCTCCTGCACCCGCCGGTCAATCTCCTCCTTCGGAAACCGCCGCAATTTCAACCCGAACGCCATGTTCTTGTACACCGACATGTGCGGATACAACGCGTAATTCTGGAACACCATCGCAATATCCCGGTCCTTCGGCGGAACATCGTTCACCCTTTTCCCATCAATCGAAATCGTCCCCTGCGAGATCTCCTCCAACCCCGCAATCATCCGCAGCGTCGTCGACTTCCCGCACCCCGAAGGCCCCACCAGCACCACGAACTCCTCGTCCTCGATCACCAGATTGGCATCGCGAACCGCCTCCACCCCGCCGGGATACACCTTGTACACATTCTCAAGAACAACCTTGGCCATGCTTTACTGCTTTCCGGAAATTTCGGTTGATAAAGGTCCGTTCATACCAAAAGAACCTCCCCCCCGTCAAAAGCTATCCCTGCCACACCGCGCTAACCCGGTCCGGATAGGTCAGCTCCACCTCCACCCCGCCAAACCCCTTCCGGTCCAGCGCCTCCCGGACCTCCCGGACCGCCAAATGCCCCCGGTTACAATCCTCGCTCAAATGCGCTAGATACACCCGCTGCAACTGCGGACCCGCAACCGCGCTCACCAGCTCCGCCGCATCGCGATTCGAAAGATGCCCCTGGCGGCCCCGAATCCGCTGCTTCAAAGACCATGGCCGCTCCGCCTCCTGCAACAGCCCCTCGTCATGATTCGCCTCCACCACCAGCACATGACACCCCGACAACCGGTTCACCAGCAACTGCGTGATGATTCCCGCATCCGTCATCACCCCCGCCTTCAACCCCCCCGCATGAAACACAAACCCCACCGGCTCATACGCATCATGCGGAACCGCAAACGGCTCAATCGTCATCTCCCCGATCGAAAACGCCGAACCCGTAGCAAACATCGACCACCCAATCCCCTCCGCGCAACGCATACGCGACACCCCTTCCACCGTGCCCCGGTTCCCGTAGCATGGAATCGCTCCACTCCCATGCAACGCCTTTAACCCCGCAATGTGATCATTGTGCTCGTGGCTTACCACAATCCCCTTCACCTCCTCCAAACGCGCTCCCACCGCCGCCAACCGCAACCGCGTCTGCTTCGCGCTCAACCCCGCATCCACCAACACCGACGTCCCCCCGCCTCGCACCAGCGTACAATTGCCCGAACTCCCGCTCGCCAGCACACATACACTCAGCACTCCTCGCGACACTTCCGGAGTCGCCACCGGGCCATCATTTCCTTGCCATACAACAACATCCATCCCCGCACCATGACCACGAATCCCCACCCTCGTCAAGACCCCGCGGGAAAACCCTTGTTTCCATCCAACCTCCTCACCTACACTCAATCCCGTACGACCCAATGAATGGCCCCTATCTATCCCAAACCCAGCAGCAGCGGATGCAGCAAACCCTTGCTCCGCAGCTCCGCCAATCCCTCGAATTGCTCCAAGTCCCCGTCCTCGAACTCCGCACCCTCATCCGCGAGGAAATGGAGCAAAACCCCACCCTCGAGGAAGCCGGCGACACCACCACCAGCCTCGAAGCCGAAGCCGAAAAACAAGCCAACGATACCGAATCCTTCGACGACGAATTCAAAGTCCTCGCCGAACTCGACGACGAATGGCGCGAATACTTCTTCCAGGACCAGGCCCGGCGACCCTACTCCGCCGAGGACGCCGCCCGCCGCCAATTCTTCCTCGACTCCATCCCCCAAATCGAATCCCTCCAGCAGCACCTTCTCGACCAGCTCTCCCTCGCCGATCTCGGCGAAGAAAAACAACGCATCGGCGAACTGATCATCGGAAGCATCAACGACGACGGCTACCTCACCTCCTCCCTCGAAGAACTCGCCTTCACCACCGGCTACTCCCCCTCCCAAATCGAACCCATCCTTGAACTCATCAAGGATTTCGACCCCATCGGCATCGGCTCCCGCGACCTCTGCGAATGCCTCCTCATCCAGCTCGAACGACTCGGCAAGGCCGACTCCCTCTCCGCCCGCCTCGTCCGCGACCACCTCCCCGCCCTCGGCGCCCGAAAATTCAACGACCTCGCCCGCCTCCTCAAACTCCCCCTCGAAGACATCGAGCAAGCCGCCAAATTCATCGGAACCCTCGAGCCCAAACCCGGACGGCGCTTCTCCTCCGATGCCACCCGCTACGTCCTCCCCGAAGTCATCATCCAAAAACTCGAGGACGACTACATCGTAATCATCAACAACGACCAAATCCCCCATCTCCACATCAGCGAGCATTACCGGCAGCTCATGAAAGATCCCGGCTCCGGAGCCGAAGTCAAAACCTACATCCGCGACAAAGTCCGCGCCGGCATGTTCCTCATCAAAAGCATCAACCAGCGCCAACAGACCATCTTCAACATCGCTACCGAAATCGTCCATGCCCAGCGCGACTTCCTCGACCACGGCGTCACCCAGCTCCGCCCCCTCACCATGGCCCAGGTCGCCGACGTCGTTGGCATCCACGAAACCACGGTCAGCCGCGCCATCAATGGCAAATACATGCAAACCCCTCGCGGCACCTTCGAGATGAAATACTTCTTCACCCCCGGCTACAAAACCGCCGACGGACAAAGCATCTCCAACCAGGTCATCAAGGATGCCATTCAACACATCGTTGAAGCCGAAGATGCTGACGCCCCCCTCTCCGACCAGGCCATCGTTGCCGCCCTCGCCGAAAAAGGCTTCAAAGTAGCCCGCCGCACCGTCGCCAAATACCGCGAAGAACTCAAAATCCTCCCCTCCCATCTCCGCAAAGGGTTCTAATCTCCACTCCAGGATGGACACCGGACCCCATCCCCTCTAGCCTTTCCTCATGGTGACCGAAAACCAACCCGCCGCCTTCGCTCCCCCCACCGCCTTTCGCGGCCTCGCTGCATTCGCCTTGTGGGCCGCCACCCTCGCCCTTGCCCTCCTCGTCTTTCTCCCCCCCCTTCTCGAACACGCCCGGACCACCGGCGAACCCACCGTCCTTCCCCGGGGCGCCGCCCAGCACCTCGCCCCCTACATGATCGATCCCGCCGACCGTGACCTCATCGCCACCTACTTCCGCGATGTCCACCCCCTCGGCTACCGCTGGCTGCTCAATTACTTTGTCAGCGACCTTGACCATGGAACCTACGGCCACCTCGCCCCCTACTTCCTCCTCGCCCTCATCCTCATGATCCTCGCTTGGGGCGTTCACACCACCGCCGGATGGTCCGGCGTCCTTATCGTCATCGTCCTTGGCATCGCCTCCGATGGACTCCTCGACAAACTCGCCGGCGGCACCCCCCGCGCCTATGCCCCCCTCGTCGTCGCCCTCACCGCCGCCGGACTTCTTCGCGGTCGCCCCCTCCTTCTCATCCTCGGCATCCTCATCAGCGCTCTCTTCTATCCCCCCATGATCGTCGCCTCCGGCCTTGCCCTCGCCGGATTCATGGCCCTCCCTCCCTCTCACCGTGGATGCGCTGCCCCATGGAGCCCTGCCCGCCGTTACCTCTTCCTCGGTTTACTCGCCGCAACCTCCCTCGCCCTTCTCTTTCCCGTCGTTCAGCGCTCCGCCGTCCACGGCCCCACCCTCACCCGGCCCATGCTTCACCAGTATCCCGAAGCCATGAATGGCGGACGCCTTGACCGCCCCGACCGGATCGATACCCGTGCCCGCGTCCTCTCCGCCTATCGCCACGCCCTTCCCGAACTCCTCATTGGCCAAGGTCGCCCCCTCGCCCCCGCCCTTCGCGCCCTCCTCGAAACCCGCGACTTCGGCCTCCGCGAACCTTGGCGCCTTCGCGTCTTCCTCGGTGCCGTCCACCTCCTTATCTTCGCAGGCTTCCTTGGCCTCTGCATTACCACCCCCGCCGCCCGGCGCCTCGGCATCTATCTCCTCGCCATCGCCCTCGCCACCTGGCTTGCCAACCTCCTCAGTCCCCGCCTCTTCCTTCCCTCCCGCCATGCCGGCTATGCCTTCCCCGTTCTCATGCTTATTCTCATTCCCATGGGGTTACGCGGCCTTGCCCGGTTCTTCCTCGGCCAAGCCTCCGGAACCTGGATCCGACGCCACCAACCCTGGATGACCAGCGTCTTCACCGTCCTCTTCGCCGCCTTCCTCCTCCTCTCCCTCGGCAACCGTGTCCACCCCGAAGCCGGACACGAACGCATCTCCCGCAACCACGTCCGCCTCCTCCTCGCCCTCCACAACCTTCCCCCTGAATCCCTCATCGCCGGCTGGCCCACCCTCCTCGACCCCGTCACTCCCCTCACTGGACACCGCGTCCTCATCAACCACCACGTCAACCTCCCCTACCACCTCAAATATACCGAGGAAATGCGCCGCCGCATGATTGCCACCATCGAGGCCATGTACGCCACCGGCCCCGGCCCCTTCCTCGCCCTCGCCGAAACCTGGGGCGTCACCCACCTTGTCCTCGCCAAGGATCACTTCCTTCGCCCCCCCACCTACCATGCCCCCTACCTCTTCCTCGCCGCCCTCGCCGCCCAGCGCATCCAACACACCCACCCCTACCTCTTCAACCTGCCCCGCGCCGCCATCGTCTTCGAAAACACCGACTTCCTTATCATCGACCTCGATCGCCTCCGCTGGAGCATGGCCACCTCCTCGCTCCCTCCCTCCTGACCCAAAAGCTCCCCCAAGGTAGGCCGAACCCCAAGGTAGGGCGAACCGTCCCCGGTGAGCCGCCTAACCACGCAAACCCCAAGGCAGGCCGAACCGTCCTTGGTGAGCCGCCTGACCACGCTAGCCGCCTCGCATCATCGACGCCCGTCATGCCCCGCCAAGTTTGCGCTTCAATCCCGCTCCATTTCCCGGCTTAATAGCCGCATGGAAACCACCCCGCCACCCTCCCTCTTCTTGCTCGATGGAATGGCCCTCATCTACCGGGCCCACTTCGCCTTCATGCGCGCGCCCATCACCACCTCCGCCGGCATCAACACCTCCGCCCTCTACGGCTTCACCGCCACCCTCATCGACCTCCTCAAAAAGGAGCAACCCACCCACCTCGCCATTGCCATGGACACCCCGGAGCCTACCCAGCGCCACCGGATCTATCCCCCCTACAAAGCCCAACGCGACGAAATCCCCGAAGACATCGTCGCCGCCATCCCCCAAATCAAACGCCTCGCCGAAGCCTTTCGCATTCCCCTCCTCGCCTACCCCGGATGGGAAGCCGACGACGTCATCGGAACCATCGCCCGCCTCGCCGAACCCCAGGGCCTCCTCACCTACATGGTCACCCCCGACAAGGACTTCGCACAGTTGGTCACCGACCGCACCCTCATCTACAAACCCGGCCGCGCCGGAAACGACACCGAACGCATCGACCCCCATGCCGTCCGCGAAAAATGGCTCGTCGCCCACCCCCCGCAAGTTGCCGACGTCCTCGGCCTCTGGGGCGACGCCTCTGACAACATCCCCGGCATCCCCGGCTTCGGCGAAAAAACCGCCAAAGCCCTCATCCAGCAATACGGCACCATCGAAAACCTCATCGCTCACGCCGGCGACCTCAAAGGAAAGCAAAAGGAGCGCGTCGAACAATTCGCCGAACAAGCCCTCCTCTCCAAACGCCTCGCCACCATCTGCACCGAGGTCCCGGTTAAAGAATCCATCCACGACCTCGCCCTCCGCGCCCCCGACGAAGCCGCCCTCCGCTCCCTCTTCACTGAATTCGAATTCAACACCCTCGGGCGACGGCTCTTCGGCGAAACCTTCAAGGCCGGCCACGGCGGAGCCCTCACCACCGAACCTCCCCCTCCCCATGCCCCCCCCGAACAGGGCGAATTGTTCGCCCCTTCCCTCAAATCCTTAAAAGATGTCCCCCACGACTATCAACTCGTCGACTCCGTCGACGCCATCCACGCCCTCGTCGCCGACCTCCTCAACCAAACCGAAATCTGCATCGACCTCGAAACCGACCGCCTCGACGTCAGCCAAGCCCGCATCGCCGGCGTCGCCCTCGCCGCCCGCCCCGGACAAGGCTGGTATGTCCGCCTTCCCGAACAGCCCGACGAAGCCCGCCGACGCCTTCACGCCCTCCAACCCCTCCTCGCCAGCCCCACCCCCCGCAAGATCGGCCACAACCTCAAGTTCGACCTCTCCGTCCTCGCCTGGCACGACCTCCCCGTCAACGGCGACCTCTTCGACACCATGATCGCCCACGTCCTCATCGAGCCCGACCGCCGCCATGGACTCGATGCCCTCGCCGAACAATACCTCAACTACACCCCCATCCCCATCCGTAACCTCATCGGTGAAGGCAAAGACGGACAGCGCACCATGTTCGAAGCCCCCGTCGAAGACGTCGTCGACTACGCCGTCGAAGATGCCGATGTCGCCCTCCAGCTCAAACACACCCTCGAACCCCAACTCAATCAATCCGGCCAACACAACATCTTCTACAACGTCGAAATGCCCCTCCTCCGCGTCCTCATCGCCATGGAACGCGAAGGCATCCGCCTCGACGCCCACGCCCTCTCCGAATTGTCCGACACCCTTCAGAGCGAAATCATCGACCTCGATGCCCGTATTCAGGACGCCGCCGGAACCCGCTTCAACGTCAACTCCCCCAAACAACTCGGCGAAATCCTCTTCGACATCCTCAAACTCGCCGAAAAACCCAAACGCACCAAAACCGGCCAATACGCCACCGGCGAAGACATCCTCGAAACCCTCGCCCGCGACCACCCCATCGCCCGCCTCATCCTCGACTACCGCGAAGCCGCCAAACTCAAATCCACCTACGTCGACACCCTCCCCCAGTCCATCAACCCCCGCACCGGCCGCATCCACACCTCCTTCTCCCAGACCGGAGCCGCCACCGGACGCCTCGCCTCCGCCAACCCCAACCTCCAGAACATCCCCATCCGCACCCCCGCCGGACGCCTCATCCGAAAAGCCTTCGTTCCCCGCGATCCCCACCACCGCCTCCTCGCCGCCGACTACTCCCAAATCGAACTACGCGTCATGGCCGACATGAGCCGCGACCCCGGACTCTGTGAAGCCTTCGAACGCGGCGAAGACATCCACCAGGCCACCGCCTCCCGTGTCTTCGGAGTCCCCCTCCACCACGTCACCGACGCCCAGCGCCGAACCGCCAAAATGGTCAACTTCGGCATCATGTACGGCATCTCCGCCTTTGGCCTCTCCCAACGCATCGAACACCTTTCCCGCACCGACGCCGCCGACATCATCAAAACCTACTTCGCCACCTTCCCCCGCGTCAAAGCCTACATGGACCACACCATCGCCTTCTGCCGCGAACACGGCTACGTCGAAACCAAATCCGGCCGCCGACGATTCATCCGCGACATCTCCTCCCAAAACGCCACCCTCCGCGCCGCCGCCGAACGCACCGCCATCAACTCCCCCATTCAGGGCACCGCCGCCGACATGATCAAACTCGCCATGACCCGCATCGCCCGAGAACTCGACCACCACAACCTCCGCACCCGCATGCTCCTCCAAGTCCACGACGAACTCGTCTTCGACATGCCCCTCGACGAGGAAGACGCCGCCCGCCAACTCATCCGCAACGCCATGATCAACGCCCTTCCCCTTGCCGTCCCCATCGTCGTCGACATCGGCATCGGCGCCAACTGGCTCGAGGCCCACTAACCATGCGCATCGCCGTCCTCGCCGACATCCACTCCAACTGGCACGCCCTTCACGCCGTCGTCGACCATCTCCTCGTTTCCCGTCCCGACCGCGTCCTCCTCGCCGGCGACGTCATCAACCGCGGCCCCCGCCCCCGCGACTGCCTCGAATTTGTCCTCGAGCGCATCGCCAACCACGGCTGGCTCGTCATCCGCGGCAACCACGAAGACTACGTCCTCGACGTCCTCAACGAAACCGGACGCCCCGAGTGGGAAATCAAACTCCGCGAACACGTCCGCTGGACCCGCGCCCGCGTCGAAGATCTCCTCCCCACCTTCGACGCCTGGCCCGCCCAGCTCGACCTCCACGGCCCCGACCACGGCATCATCCGCTGCGTCCATGCCTCCATGCACGGCAACCGCAGTGGCCTCTATGAATTCATGGACGACGAGGAATTCCTCGCCAAATGCGCTCCCGCCGTCCCCGTCCTCTGCGTCGGCCATACCCATGTCCCCTTCATCCGCTGGGTCGAAGGCCGCCTTGTCGTCAACGCTGGCGCCGTCGGCATGCCCTTCGACCGCGACCGCCGCGCTAGCTACGCCCTCCTCGAATGGACCGAATCCGGATGGCGGCCCGAGATCATCCGCGTCCCCTACGACATTGCCGCCACCGAGCGCGACTACCACCAAACCGGATACCTCCGCGACGGCGGCATCATGACCCCCCTCATCCACCGCGAATTCGAACTCGCCGCCCCCCAACTCGGCTATTGGCACCGAAACTATGAACCCCTCGTCGCCAGCGGAAACCTAACCCTCGAGCAATCCGTCGCCATCATGCTCGCCGGCACGCCGTAGGCTCTACGAAGGCGGCTGACCTCCTACCACCCACCTCCGCGTTCATCCCCGTAATCCGCGGTTGAGCATCTCCTCCGTTACGCCTCCTCCGCCAACCCCGTCACCCGGTACAGCGCCTCAATCTCCCGGGGCAGCAACTTCCGCCACGTCCCCTCCTTCAACCGCCCCAGCGCCACCGGTCCCATCGCAATACGCTGCAACCGCAACACCCGCGCATCCACCCCCGCAAACATCCTCCGGATCTGACGGTTCTTTCCCTCCCCCAGCTCCATCCGGTACCGGAACCCCACCGCATCCCGTCCTTCCGGGCTGATCGAAAGCGCCTTCAAAAGCTCCCCCTCACTCCGGATCCCTGCCACCAACGCCTTGCGTTCATACGGTTTCAAACTACGTCCCGTCCAAACCAAATACGTCTTCACCACATGATGCCGGGGGTGCGTCATCCGGAACGCCAGATCACCATCATTCGTCACCAGCAGCAAACCCTCGCTGTTCGCATCCAACCGCCCCACCGAGTAAAGCCGCCCCGGAATCCCCTGCACCAGATCAATCGCCTTCGGCCGGCCACCCGGATCGTCCGACGTACAAACCACCCCCACCGGCTTGTTCAACGCCACCACCACCTTCGCTTCCGGCTTGATCCTCTTCCCGTCCACCCGCACCGCCTGACGCGAAGGATCGATCACCGTGCCCGGATGCCGCTCCACCTCCCCGTCCACCGTCACCACCCCCTGCTCAATCAGTCGCTCCGCCGCCCGCCGCGACGCCACCCCGCATTCCGCCAAATATTTCTGAAGCCGGATCACGGCGTTGCAAACACCGAAAGCGCAGGCGGAAGCCATGGCGTGTACGCCTGGTAGGGAGCAGGAATCTCCACCACCGCCGTCTCCACCACTTCCGTCCGCCGCACACTCGGCCCTTCCGACGTCACCCATTCATCCCGGATCAGCACATACGGATTCACCGAACCCGACTCCGGAACCATCAACTGAAACGTCAACAATCGCTCCGCCTCCCCGAAATGATGATATTGCCCCCGCAAACTCGCCTCGCTGACATCCAGCATCCGGTCAAACTTCACCGGCCCCATTGCCACCTCCAGCCCGTGATACAAATCCTCCTTCGCCACCCGTCCCAGCTCCGGGTAAGGCGGAATGTACAGCGTCACCTGATCCGCGCTCACCGAAGCCACCTCCAACTGACTCCGCTCCAGCTCCCCCAACACCGCCTTCGTGTACCGAAGCACCTCATCCACCAACACCCGTCGATCCGGCTCCAGCCGCAGCAGCTCCTGCAAATCCTCCGACATCCCGAAATCCTCGCTCACCGGATTCACATTCAGCCGGTTCACCAAACGTTCCGGCACCGGATAACGACCCCGCACATTCTCCAGCAACCATTGCACCAGCGCCTCATACCTCGCCTCGGCCTCGGCAAGGCGGGCCGCATCCACTCCCGGAGACTCCTCCCGCAGCCAAGCGTCCCCCCCCCGCTCCCACGTCTCACCCTCTGCGCTCGCCTCAGCCCGTCGTTCCGACGCTACAAAAACCGGCGACTGACGCAACGGATGCACCTCCATCGAAACCCTCGCCACCACCGGACTCACCGCCTCCCCAACTTGCGGGGGGTGCCTCGCCGCCAGCAACACCCACGCCGCGAACAACCCCGCACACAAGACCCCCGCAAACACCCCTCCGTGCAACAGCCCCAGCGCCAGCGCGGGCGGCAGCGCGGTCGAAGCCTTCGGAACCTTCACCCCCGAACCGCAGCCCGGACACGCCATCGCCCGGCCCGCCTTCGAACCTTCCACCGCCAACCGTCCCCGGCAGGCCGCACACGTAAAATGGATCAGAGATTCACTCATCTAGCCTTCCAACATAACCACCCGCCCCACCTTCCGCAACCAAGATGGAGCCCCCCCCTCGCCCAACCCTTACCGGTCCACATTGTACCAGGGCGAAATCACAAACTCTAACGCCGTCTGAAACACCTGCACCCCCACCGGTTCCGGGAAAACAAACTCCCGCCAGCGCGTCGTATCCGTAAACGAAAGCCCCGAAGGCGCCACCGACAACAACGGCGTATCCACCAGCAACCCGTCGTAATACACCCGGTCGGCCACCCCATCCGTCCAATAAATCCGGTCATTCGCCGCCGCCCATCGTGCCGACGCAAACACCGGCACCGCCGACGCAAGACCCGCCGTCGTAATCACCGACTGAAAAAACCGCCCTCCATCCGCTGCCACAAAACTCTGAATTCCCCCCGGACCCCGCGCATGCGTCAACGTCGTTCCCCGCGTGAACCAATTCACCGAATCCAGGCTGAACACACTCGCCCGCGCCTCCACCACCATGAACGAAGGCCGCCCCCCGTCCTTTGACACATACACCGACCACTCCGCCCGGTTCCCCGACAACGCCCCCCCCAGCCCTTCCACCGCATAAATATTCAAACTGATCAAAAAGCGCGGATCATCCCCCTCCAAAACCGGAATCGGAACCAATTGAAATCCCGGCGGCAGACCCAACGCCCCGATCAACGCTCCCAACCGGTCCGGGCGAATCTCGAAATGAACAAAGATCGAAGGCGGCTCCTGCTTCACCACAAACGGAAGCAACGGCTGTTGTCTCCCCAGCCGGATATCCTCCGCCGCCCGACGCGTGATCTCCGAGTAACTGATCCGCTTGAACAAACGGTGATAAAAAAACCGTGGATCGCTCGCCGGGTCCGCCCCCGCCAAACTCCCCGTACCCATCCATACCAAGGCCAAACCAATCAACATCCAAGTCTTCATGTCTTTGTTCTCCTCGAGGTTCCACTCTTGTTCTTTGCACCACCCGCTCCCCCGCGCCGGGATGCCGTTCCACCGTCCGAAAGCGCCATCAACAAACCCACCAGCGCAAAACTCGTCACCTGACTGCTTCCCCCGTGACTCAAAAACGGCAACGGGATCCCGGTCAGCGGAATCGCCTTCGTCACCCCCCCCAAATTGAGCAAGGTCTGAATCGCCAACATCAACACACACGCCGCCGCCAGCGATTGCCCAAACGGCGACTTCACCCCGTCCGCCACCAGAAAACCACGATAAAAGAGTACCCCGAATCCCAGCAACAGCAAACCCGACCCCACAAACCCCAACTCCTCCGCCAGCGCCGCATACACAAAATCCGACGCCGCAATCGGAATCACCGTCGGCGAACCCGAACCCAGTCCCTGCCCCCACAACCCTCCACTGTACATCGCCGACAACCCCTGCAACACCTGCCACCCCGAACCCGTCGGATCCCCAAACGGATTCCTCCACACCGCGAAACGCTGCTGACCATGCGGAAACAGCGTGAACAAAACCCATCCCAGCCCCACCGCCAATCCCAACCCCACCACCAGATACCCCCACCGCCGCGTCGCCAGCACCACCAAGCCCAGCAAAACCACATTCAACATCAGAATCATTCCCAGATCCCGCTGCACCAGCAACAACCCCATCGGAAACATCCACAACACCAAAAATTGCACCGTCCGCTTCAGCGGCGGAGCCGGAAGCCCCGCCACCGTCTGCGAAAGCTCCTTGCGGAACGTCGCCAGAAAACCCGCCAGAAACACCGCCATAAACACCTTCACCACCTCCGCCGGATTCATCCCTCCCGCCACATAAATCGCCCCCCGGTAGCGCTGACCAAACACCAGAATAAATCCCAACACCCCCAGCGACAGCAACAGCCCCACCACCGCCGCTCCCTCCAGCTTCAACACCCGCCCTCGCTTCCCCAGCGTCACAATCATCAAACAACTCGCCAGTCCGATCGGCCCCGCCCACGTCGACAGCGGACGCCCCGCTCCCAGGTCCAGCGTCCCCATTCGCATCTGCGCTAGCCACCCCAGTCCCGCCAGCAACATCGCCACCGGAAACAACACCTGATCCCCCCGAAATCCCGTCGCCACCAACCACCCATGCCCGACCACCAGCATCACCAGAAACACCCCCAACGGAAGCAGCGCCTCCACCTCCAAATCCGGCGCATGACTCAACCGTACCGCCAACGGCATCAAAAACCCCGCCAGCACCACCAAAAACACATGCGCCAAAAGCCCCCGCTCCCGCGACCGGAAAGAAAACGTCGTCCCCGCACTCATCACCCTCTTCCCCCCATCATCATCCAAGCAGCCATTTGGAGTGCGGGATCTTGATCCCGCTTTATTCTTCGCTTCTTGAAGCGAAGTAAGACAGCCCGAAGACAACAGGTAGTCCCCACCCCACCACCCCCTAAACATCTCACACCCACCTTCACAAGCCACCCCCTCCCCCAAACCACCCCAACCCCTCCGCCCGCTTCAACACCTCCGCCGCAATCGGTACCGCCGCCCTCGACCCATAGCCCCCCTCCTCCACCACCACCGCAATCACCAACCTCGGCTGATCCACCGGCGCATAACACACAAACCAACTATGATCCCGACCCGTCGGATTCTGCGCCGTACCCGTCTTTCCTGCCACCCGCAACCCCGGCACATCCGCCCCCGTTCCCGTCCCACTCGTCACCGTATGCCGCAGCATCGACCCCAACCCTCGCGCCGTCGACGGACTCATCACCGGGTCCAACGGCCGCCCCGCCCCCCGCCCCGTCAACCTCGGCTCCCACATCACCCCGTCCCGCGCCATCGCAGCCGTCATCATCGCCATGTGCAGCGGCGTCACCACCAGCTCCCCCTGACCAATCGAAATCTGCGCCGTTTGCGCCTTCATCTTTTCCGTCAACGCCGGCATCCGCCCCGCGCTCGACACCATATCCCCTGATGCCCCCCGATGCACCGTCCATCGCCGCGTAAATCCCCACGCCATCCCGCTCTCATGCAACTTCGCTCCCCCCGCCATCAACCCCAACCGCGCAAAATACACATTCGACGACTTCGCCATCGCCTCCCTCATCCCGATCGTCCCATGCCCCTTCCACACCCGCCCCCTTCGCTCGTGATCATAATACTCATGATCCCGGATCGGACGATTCCCCGTCCCCGCCACAAACCCCTCCGCCGGACAATCAATCATCGGCTGCAACCCCGCCTCCAGCGCCACCGCCGCAACAAACGGCTTAAATGCCGACCCCGGCGGATACAGGCCTTGAATCGCCCGGTTCAACAGCGGCGACCCCATCGCCTCCCCCCGCTGAAACAACTCCCCGGTCAGCCGGTTCGGATCAAACGAAGGCGCACTCGCCAGCGCCAACACCGACCCATCCCGCGGATCCAGAACCACCACCGCCCCCTTCCGGTCCCCCAGCCCCCGCATCGCCACCTTCTGCAACTCCGCATCCAGCGTGAGCTGCACATCGTGACCCCGGATCGCCGACCGGTCGATCACGTTCAACCCGAACCGTCGCCACTCCTCCCGTGACTCCGCCATCTGGCCGCTCAACAAACCATTCTCGCTCCGCTCCACCCCCGTCATCCCGTACACCGGATGCACATACCCCACCACATGGGCAAACACCGGACCCAGCGGATACTCCCGCGCCCCCGGACGCTCCGGATCCGTCCGCGCCAGCACCACCCCTTGCCGATCCGTGATCGACCCTCGCAGCAACCGCCCCGCCGGATTGTCCGGACGCCGGTTGTACTTCCGCATAAACTCCACAAACTCCGACCGCTGGAACCCCGCCAGTTGCCACGTCGCCTGATACGCATAAATCCCTCCCAGCAACACCGCGATCACCCCGAAGCAAACCCGGTTCGCCTTCCCCGCCGGACCCTTCCCCTTCCCCCCGCCCCACCCCAACCGCAAAAACAACCACCCCAGCAAAACAAAAAAGGTTCCCTTAATCCATGGCACCGCCCTGCTCAGCGCCTCCCCCGAAACAAAACCCTCCAGTTCAATCGGCGTCATGATAACAACGCCGGCCAATCCTCGGCCATCGCCGCCCCCGTCATCATCGCATCCCGCCGGTTATGCCCGATCAATCCCCGCGCCGGTCGCCCCGCCCACCCGCACACATACAACCCCCGCTCCCCCGTCACCCGCCCCCCC
>DAOLCW010000061.1:0-16671 GCA_035327665.1 Kiritimatiellia bacterium | reverse complement strand
CCTGCAGGTCGCCCTCCCTCCCACCCCTCGCCCCTATGGCCGCCGAACCCCCGTCCTGTTTACGGAGCGGTTCCAGACTGAAGGAGTCGCCCCAGACCTTCGATCTCACCCGTCATCGTCAAGCGCCACGCCCCCTCATCGTCTTTTTTGACCGTCATCACCTTGAGCTGGGATATATTGGCTCCGAGCAGATCAAGCTGGATTCGATACACAACGTGAGCCATATCATCCTCCGGAATCGACCCAAGCGGCTGCAAGGTGGCTCCGGAAAGTGAGCTTACTACTGCCGGATTGATACGGATCATCCACTTCATGAACCGGGTATAAAAAGCCACCGGAGTTTCATCGCGAATCGTCTTGAGATCGTCACCTCCGGTCAAAAGCCGGACCATCGCACCTTGCCTCGTTAAGCCCATGGGATCCGAGGTCACGCTCTCCGCAATCGCCGGATAAAGCGCCTGTTGAAAGTTCTCCAACTCACCCTCGTGCATGATCTCCGCAAGCCCGTCGACATCCCCCTTCTGAAAGGCTTGAAAATAACGAATCACCATCTCTTCCGGGCTGGATTCGGCAAGCAGCGCTCCCGCCGTGATCACCCAACTGCACATCATAACCACTGCACGTTTCATACAAATCCTTTCCGGGGTGACATGAAAATCTATTCGAGAATCATCCGGAAATAACGCCATGGCGCATCTCCAGGGAGGGACGGAACATAAACCGGTGAATCGGCCTGAAACGTCTCCAGCACCGTCCATGTGGACGAGGTTAGATTCGTCGTCGCCTCAAACCGGTAGGTCGCGCCCATCCGCATATGAAGCCAAATCATGTCGACCGGATCGATGCTCGCCGCATCCGGCAGTCGATCAATAAAGATGTTGTCCAAAAAGTACGATTGCTGAACTTCACCATTGCGGGCAATCCGGAATTCGATCCGGGTTACATTGGTGAGGATGTTGTGAAAAAGGCTGGTTGCGCCTTCCCAGGCTCCTTGCTCGGGGCCAAGCAACGGCAACGTGAACGAATGCCAGACCCCCGTAGCGGCAATCGCTCCGTCGAGCGGCCAGCCAATCACATCTGTGCCCGAATACAGATTCAGTCGAAAGGACGAGGGCAGGACATTCTCTGCGAGAACATCAAACCCGAGAACCCAGGCATCAATGTCCTTGTAATTCCCAATAAAGTTCGCCGATGCGAAACGTCCCGTTGCGATGATCGCATCGACTTCTGGTATCGGGGGGCCGAATTGCGGCTCGAACTGCCCACGAAGAGCCCCGCCGGGGTTTCCGCCGGTGAGTACATTGGTTACCGTCATGCCACCCGAATCTCGATCCTGCCACCCGCCGGTCGAGCCTGTAAACGTCTCGGTGAAGAGCGATGCCCCCGAAGCACTCATCGCAAGCGCCATCAACACGAGCCAGATCTTGCTCGCGTTCTCTACTCGTTTCCAGGCCGGTTTCACGAGGCAGCGGATTCGGGGCGACCCCAGATTCGGCGCGAAGCCAATCCCAGAAGACCTATCGAAACCAACAAGTTAATCGTATTCGGCTCAGGCACCGCGGAGGGTCCACCGCCACCATTATTATCGTCATTGTTGTTGCCCGCTTCGACTCCCGTAAGCTGAAAATTATCGAAGTAGTAGGTCTGGGCGTCAAAGCCACTTCGGCTCACTTGTATATCGATAAACGTCGTGCTAGTCAGCACGCTGTCAAACTGAGCCTGCGTCCCTCCAAACCAGCCCGAAACCGATGAAAGTGGCGCCGTGAACGTTTGCCAATTTAAGGTTGAGGATACCGTGAAGCCACGGAAAAAGGTGTGCGAGCCGTTCCCGACACGAAGGATCAAATCGGCTGGAACAACATGCGCCGCATAAAACTGGAAGGAAAAACTGACCAGATCATACACCCCGGCTTGGGTGAGGTCGCCAAGTCCGCTGGTCAGCCGGAAGGCGTCGGTCTCCGGGGTAAACACACTTCCAGCAAAGTCGCCCTGCATGGAGCCGGAAGTCGCCGGATTGCCGAAACCACCGACCCCCGTCCAACCGACATTCATTTCCCCGGGGTCCCGGTCACCCCATCCTTGATTGCCCCCGGCGAAATCATGGTCGATGAGCAACACCGCAGGAGCCCGGGAGACCAGGACCAAGAGCATGGCCATAATCCACCACCGCGCCGGCAATCCCCCTCGTCCGGCAGAGGCCTGCCCGGAAAAAGGGATCGCTTGACTCGTCATCTCTTCTATTGCTTTGTTCATCTTCATCGTCCAATTGCCCCCCTTATAGATTCAAACCGGTTACACCCGAATTGCTTTGGCGCAGGTAGTAAATCGCCTGACCCGGCTGGATCGTCACATTCGGCGTGCCCCAGGATTTAAGGTCAAACCAGGTATTGTCACCCGTGCGCATAATCCGCCGCCAGTCGCCATTGCCCTCATCGATCACAATCAAGTCGGCAAGGTTCTCATCCCAGTTCCCGGCTGGAGCGCCCACCAAGGCTGAACTCACCTGATTGAACGTCCGGCTTCGTCCCTGAGAAGGGCCGATCATGTTCCAACCTGTGGAGATCGTCCGGGTGTACGCGTTGTTGTTGCCTACCGGACCATCGTAACGTTGCTCCACCGGCCCCCCCGTGCGCACCATGAAGAACCCTTGACCCGGTTGGAAGGTGTAGTCGGCATTCCAGTTCCCGGATCCATTGACAAACCGATCGGTCCATGTCCCGTTGGATTCGCGGATCATGATCCGGTCGGCATTGCCGCCGTTGTCGCCAGTGAGACCCTGCCTGAGATAGGTGCCAAACTCCCCGTTGAGGGTGAGGTTGCTGAAGTCAAGCGGTGCCGCCATCATGCTGTACCCCGTGGGAATCGTCCGCTTGACCACGCCCCACACCGGGCTCGGACTGGAACCGGGAGCCTGCCCCGCGATGACCACCCGGAAATGACGCTTGGCGCCTTCGGTTACCGTGAGGGTTTCGGTCGCCGAACCGGCTTGAATGTTCTGCTGCACCGGCGTCCACGTCGCTCCGTCATTGTCGCTGAAATACACATCGTAGAACGCCCCCACCGTCGCGCTCCACGTCACCACACCCTCGGTCTGCGTGGCCGGGGGAATATCCACAATGTGGACCGTAGCGCTCGACGGCGTGACCACGGTGATCGTGCCGGAATTGTCGCTAGCCCCCGCCCCGTTGACCGCACGGACGCGATAGTAATAGGTCTGCCCACCGGTAAGACCGCTCACACTGAAGGTGGTCACATTCCCGACATTCAGGTTGTTGTAGCTGCCAACGAACGAGCTGAAATTGTTTGCCGTCGAAACGTCCAGCCGGTAGCTCGTCGCCCCTGCCACCGACTGCCAGTTGGCCTGGAACGAAGTCGGCTGTACAGAGGTGGCCGCGGTCGCGGTTGGAGCCACCGGTACATCGCCCTCGGTGGTATCGCTGATCGTTTGTCCCGCCGAATAATAACCGAAGTTCTCGCTGAAGAACCGGTAGTTGTACGTCGTGCTCTGGGACAAGCCGGTGTCGTTGAACGATGTCCCGCCCGCCTTGTACACCACCGTACCCCCGCCTGGAATGGACTGGCCCACCGTATAAACCGTACCCGCCGCCGGCGTGCCGATCGCCCCCGTCGAACGGACAATCATCACATCGCGATCATTCCACTTCGTCCACGAAAGATTGATCTGGTTCTGCCCCACCACCGTCGAACCCAAGCCGCTGGGATTTTGCAAAGCGTTAACCGTAACCTGCAGGGTCACCCCGGTCGGGTTATAGTGCATCGCCGAGTAAGACGAACTGCTCTTCACATACCAGAAGTTGGTACGGAAAGGAGATCCATAATCGATTTGAATCCCGTAATAGAAGGTACCCACGCTGGTCATCTGACGGGTCACCGTCCGATTGATGGTGTTCGCAAAACTTGTCCAGTCGGAATGTGTACCCGAATACAAGCTGGCCGTGCTATGCGTCCACAGCCGAATGCGTCCCCAATTGTTGGGCGGCAACGTGGCATCGGAGTCCAAACCGAAGGTCGCCGTATCGCCCAAATAGATCGTGGCCGGACTGATTTGGGGCGACCCCGCTCCTCCCGTATTCTGCGCCAAGGCCGTAGTCGTTCCGAGTTCAATGACATTGGAATCCGGACTTGTACCCCCCGCGTTCACCGCCCGCACCCGGTAAAAATAGTGGCCAGTGCCAAATCCACTCACCGCATAACTCGTAACATTGCCGACATTTTCATCGTCGATTACCAGTTGCGTAAAGGCGGCATTCATCGAGACATCCAGTCGATAACTGGTCGCGCCGGATGAGGCATTCCAGTTTGCGGTGAAGGACGTATACCCGATGCTGGAAGCGGCGGTAGCGACCGGTGCCGGAGGAGAAGCCAGGGGATCGGTAGTCCCGCTAGCCGTTGCTTCCGCGGAGTAATGACTGAAGTTTTCCGAAAACAGTGCGTAATGATAGGTCGTCCCCGCGCTCAGCCCGGTATCATTCCGGACCGTAGCCGAAGTTGAGGCCCGAACCACCGTGTGCCCGTTCCCGACATCCTGACCATCGGTATACGTGGTCCCTTGCGTCGGCGTCCAATCCACCGGGGAACCGGTTCGGCGAACGATCATGATGTTCCGGTTATTCCACTTGGTCCAATTGAGATCAAGCTGGCTCGGACTCACCGTGGTGACACCCACTCCGGTCGGCGGCTGCAACGCCAGCACCGTCACCGTCAGGTTGGCATTGGTGCCGCGATACGCCAAATTGCCCCACGCGGCCTGGTCACGCACCATCCAAAAGTTCATCCCATGGGGTGCGCCATAGTCGATCTGCATCCCCCAGTACCAGGTGCCTGCGGTGGGGAAACGCGGGGAAACGTTCTGCTTGTCTTCTGTGCTTTGGAAGGTTGTCCAATCACCCGCGGTGCCGCCGGTCCCGATGTCGGGATGAGTGTGAATCACCACCCGCCAGCGTGCGAAATTGCCCCCGATTTGCGCCCATGTGTTGACCCCAAATGTTGCATTGTCCCCGACGTAAAGCGTACTCGGGGTGAAATAAGGAGATCCACCATTGCGATTTCGCCCATCCACCGTGCTGGTAAAGGCAGACTCCGTAGCCGAGTTGGCGCTCGTCCCCGAGGCATTCACCGCTCGCACCCGGTAGAAGTAATGTCCCACCTGGTTGTTCGCATCGGTCAGGACCACCGCATGCGAGGTCCCGTTTACGGTCAGGTTATCAAAGCCGGGAACCATGACGGTAAAGTTCTCGTTGTAGGAAAGATCAAGCCGGTAACTGGTTGCCCCCACCGAGGGATCCCAATTCACCGTAAATCCGCCGAAGGATCGAGAGGAATCCCCCGTCAATACCGGAGGCGCAGGTATCGTGGTCGCACTGGAGTCGGAACCGGATGAATAAAAATGGCCGGTGCTGTCGTACGAAAACGCCCGGAAATAATACAGCGTACCGCCATCCAAGCCCGTATTCGACTGGGGCGACGTTGTGCCATTGTACACCACCGTGCCGCCCGCAAAGGCCTGGCCAACCGCCGGAGGCGCACCGGATGGCGCGGTGAACGTGCCACTCGTGTTGCGCACGATCACCACCGGACGGCTCTGGGCATTCAACGTAAACGCCAATGAGATCGCGCTGCTACTCGACGCGGTCGCGGTAAAGGATCCCGGATTGGCTGGCGCGGTTCCGGTACCGGTGACCGCCTTGTCCTGCTGGGGCGCGCCGGTGCTGGTATGGGTAATGTTCCCATTGAACGCGGCCACGTTGTTCGGGGTAAAACGCACATAAATCGTGGTGTTGTTCACCGTGCCGCCCGACGGCACCAGGTTCACCGTCGAACCAAACCCCGAACCGCTCGTCGTGGAAACCTGATACCCACTCGGAGCCGTGATCACGATGTTGGCGGTTAGATTGATGCCCGAAACGGTATAGTTCTGCTCGCTAGAGGTCGTGTTGACCGTCTGGTTGCCAAACGCCAGCGTGCCGGCCTGAACACTGATGGCAGGAATCGATGGAGGCGTGAATTCGAGCACAATATTGTTTCCGCTCTGCGCCACACTGAACTCGCCACCGGCAAGGTTCGGGGTGAAGCTGCTTGTATTGACATCAAAACGGGCACTGCTGAAACCCGCCACCGAAGCGCCACTCATAATTACCCAGCTATAGGGTGACGTCGCACTGAAGCCGGTCGGATTACCCGCGACAAAGATCGTAAAGATGCCGCTGCCGTTTACATTGATTGCCCCCGAAGCGGCGACTAAATCCCAATGTGTTCCGGGTGTGCCGCTCACATTGGAAATATCAAAGGTGTAACCGCCGCCCGCCCCCAAATTCAGAGTCGCAACATTCAGTGTCGCCCGGTCGCCTGCCGCATTGCCCGGGCTGACCGTACCGTTGATCGTGGCATTCCCAACCGAACCGGCGCCGGCCAGTATCGTCCCGGAATCAACCGTGAAAGCCGAGTTGTTTGCCGAACCACTAACCACGAGGCTACCCGCGCTGATCGTGGTTGCGCCGTTGTAGGTGTTCACATTGGACAGGGTTAACGCCCCGTTGCCCTGCTTGGTCACTGTGCCCGATCCACTGATTGCCCCACTCAAAGTCACCGCAGAAGAGCGATTCACAATGAGCGCGGCATTGTTCACAATGTTCCCCGCTACCGTGCCCGAGGTTCCGTTGTTGCCCAAACTCACCGTTCCACCACTGATCGTTAGCGAGCCATTGAATGTGTTGTTGCCGGTAAGCGTCAGCATTCCCGACCCCTGTTTAGTCAACCCGCCACTCCCGCTGATAACCCCGCTATGAGTGGTGCCTCCATTAAGCACAGTCAACGTAGCACTCCCCAGTGTGACATTGCCCGCTCCCGCCAGAGAGTGAATGGAGTCGGAAAAACCGTTCAAATCAAAGGTCGCTCCCGAGGCTACCGTCACCGGCGAGCTGTCGCCAATGGCATTGACAACACCTAACCGAAGCGTTCCGGCATCAATGGCAGTTGCTCCTGTATAGGTATTCACACCCGACAAGGTAAGAACTCCACTTCCATCCTTCGTCAACGTACCTGAAGAGGTGCCAATCACACTGTTGACCGTGACATTACCGGTTCCGCCAAAGTTCAAATCGTGGTTGCCGGTGATGCCTCCGGTCAAAGTTAGCAAACCGCCACTGCTAGCATGAATACGCGAGGCCGAACCGAGAGTAATTGCCCCGGCCCACGAGGCCGTTGCGCTTGTTCGGCTCCGCAACGCTCCGGAGGAACTTCCCCCGTCTCCATTTAGGGTCAATGCTTCGCTGCCTACACTTACTCCATTGCTTAAATCTATGGCCGCGCCATCGTTGACCGTAACCCCACCTGCCGTACTTCCAAACGCACTGTTGTGATCCGCCTGTACAACTCCAGCGTTGATGATCGCACTCCCCGTAAACGTATTATTCCCGGAGAGAATCAGGGTTCCTGACCCATTCTTTACAAAGCCACCTCCTGTACCACTCATCACCCCGCTCAAGGTAATGTTGTTGTTACCCCCAAAACGAGCGGTGTTTGCATTAAGGAAAAAGCCCTGTTGAAAGGTAAGCGCCCCGCTTCCCGCCGTGAAATCAACCGTCGAGGAATCTACCCCAATCGGAACATTGAAGGTCTGTGCAGAGGTCGATTGATTGGTCAAACCCCACGTTAAACTGATTCCCCCTCCACTAGCGGCATTGAAGGTTCGGCTTATCGAAACGCCACTCTGAATGGTTAAGCTGCGTAAAGCAAAAAAAGCCCCGTTCACACTCATGGGGTTCTGGTTATTGTGGCCAATAAACACGTCATTTCGGGTCCCAACCGGCCAAATATCAGGACGGTTTTCCGTTGAATTCCATGTCTCGTAAAACCACGGATTGTCGCTGCTATTCCACCATAGGCTACCGCCATTTCCACTACGACTGAACACCCGCTGCTGAGCGATTGTCGATCCTGCAGCAACTAGGGTGAGCAAGGTAACCGACATAACAAACTTCCATCCCAAGAAGCGGTTATGGGATTGAATCGAAAAAGCAGGGCGAAACAATGAAGTCAAATAACCCAAAATCTGCGACAATGATTTGCCCATACTCAACCTCATTCAGTAGTCATTATCCCAATGTACAATTTCCGAACTCCACCATGAACTACCAAGGAAAACTCTTAGTCTGTAAATGGGGTACCGCTTCTTGATTAACCGGGCAATCTGTACCCATGGAACCGCTCTAAATCAACAGACAAATTAACACAAACCAAACAATTTTTTAATCAAACGTTTTACTTGGCGGCCTCGGCTGGCTCGATCCCTATTAGGGAAAACGCCCCCCCCCGAACACGTGAACGGGCGACCTCCAGGTCGCCCTCCCTCCCACCCCCTCAATTAGCCCCGCTCCCGCCCAAATCGCAGGATCATAAACGCCCCCGTCCCGAACATGATCAGGCTGTACACCACCGCAGGCACCGCGATCCGCGGGCTTTCCAGCAACCCCAGGGCAATCGCCAGGGCCAGCGTCCCGTTCTGAATCCCCGACTCGATCGAAATCGTCACCCGCTGCCGCAACCCCAGTCCCAACAGCGTCGCTGTCCCAAATCCCAGCAGCATCGTCCCCACATTCAGCGTCACCGCCGCCGGACCCGCCTCCCGGAATTGCCGCCCCAGCTCCTCCTCCTTCAGCACCGCCAGTACAATCACCAGGGCCAGAAACACCACCGACACCACGTTCACCGGTCGGGTCAGCCGCCTCGTCAACCCCGGTTTAAACGCAAACAACAGCATCCCCAGCGAAATCGGTACAATCGTCACCGCCATCAACTGAATCACCGTCTTCCCAAAGGGTAGGGAAATTACTGCCTCCGCCCCCAGAAAATGCCCCATGCTCGCCCCCACGATCAGCGGAATCGTAAACACCGTCACCGTGCTCGAGATCGCCGTCAACGTCACCGACAACGCCGTATCCCCCCGCGATAGGTGGGAAATGATATTCGACGTCGGCCCCCCCGGACATGCCGCGATCAGCATCAACCCCACCGCCAGCTCCCCTCGCAATCCGAATCCCCACACCAGCAACAAGGCCACCAGCGGCAACACCACCAGTTGATTCGCCAGCCCCAGCAGCTTCGCCTTCGGAGCCAGCACCACCCGCTTGAAATCGTTCAGGGTCAGGCTCATCCCCATCCCGAACATGATCGTCATCAATGCCAGCGGCAAAAACACCGTCTTCAAAAAATCGTCCATGCCCGAACTCTCTTCACCCCGCCAGGATTGTCCAGCCCATTTTATCCAAGGTTGCGCTCACCCCCAAAACACCCTATACCTTCGTGCCCGCCCGCCGTGGCCATCCCCGTTTAGATCCACCATGAAAGACGAATCCCAACAACCTTCCCTCTTCGACTCCCCCTCCCCCAAGGGCAACGGAAACGGCCGCAAACCCTCGCCCCCGGCCCCCGCTCCCGCCGACACCCTCCCCGAAACCCGAGGACGCGGCCACCAGCAGCCCGGAGCCCTCCGCGACCTCGTCGCCGACAACTTCCTCAACTACGCCTCCTACGTCATCAAAGACCGCGCCATCCCCGACCTCGCCGACGGCCTCAAACCCGTCCAGCGCCGCATCCTCTTTTCCCTCCACGAAAACGACGACGGCAAATTCATCAAAGTCGCCAACATCGTCGGCTACTGCATGCAGTACCATCCCCACGGCGACGCCTCCATCGCCGACGCCCTCGTCACCCTCGCCAACAAGCGCTACCTCATCGAAGGACAGGGAAACTTCGGCAACATCTTCACCGGCGACGCCCCCGCCGCCTCCCGTTACATCGAGTGCCGCCTCACCGAACTCGCCCGCTCCCAGATGTTCAACGACCAACTCTGCGAGTTCGTCCCCAGCTACGACGGCCGCAGCAAAGAACCCGTCACCCTCCCCGCCAAAATCCCCCTCCTCCTCATGCTCGGCGCCGAAGGCATCGCCGTCGGACTCTCCACCCGCATCCTTCCCCACAACTTCATCGAACTCCTCGAAGCCCAGGTCGCCATCCTCCAGAAAAAACCCTTCCTCGTACTCCCCGACTTCCAGCAGGGCGGCCTCATGGACGTCACCGACTACGACCGCGGCAACGGCAAAGTCAAAGTCCGCGCCGTCATCGAAGCCAAGGGCAAAGACAAGGTCGTCATCCGTGAAATCCCCTTCGGCACCACCACCGATTCCGTCATCGCCAGCATCGAAGACGCCGCCCGCCGGAAAAAAATAAAAATCAAATCCATCAGCGACTTCACCGCCGAAACCATCGAAATCGACGTCTCCCTCGCCCCCGGCGAATCCGCCGAAAAAACCATCCAGGCCCTCTACGCCTTCACCCTTTGCGAAACCTCCCTCAACAGCAACATCGTCGTCATCCATGAACGCCGCCCCGTCATGATGAACGTCGAAGAGGTCCTCCGTTACAACACCACCCGCCTCGTCGACCTCCTCCAGCGCGAACTCGAACTCGAACGCCAGCGCCTCCTCGACGAACTCCACCGCAAAACCCTCGTCCAGATCTTCGTCGAAAACCGCATCTACAAAGACATCGAACAATGCAAAACCTTCGAGGCCGTCCGCAAGGCCGTCCTCGACGGCGTCAACCGCTTCCGCCACCTCCTCCGCCGCGATGTCAACGACGACGACATCGACATGCTCCTCGAAGTCCGCATCAAGCGCATCTCCCTCTTTGACATCAACAAAAACCGCAAGGAGATGGACGACATCGTCGCCGCCCTCGAAATCGTCGAAAAGAACCTCGGCCAGCTCGTCAAATACGCCGTCGCCTACCTCAAGACCCTCATCAAAACCTACAAAGACCAATTCCCCCGCCGCACCCGCATCGGCGCCTTTGAGGCCGTCGAACTCCGCGCCCTCACCGCCAACGAACTCACCCTCCACTGGGACCGCGAAAACGGCTACTTCGGCACCGGCGTCGATGGCGAAGAACACTTCAAATGCTCCTCCCTCGACAAGCTCATCCTCGTCTGGGACGACGGACGCTACAAGCTCGTCCCCCCCCCCGAAAAACTCTTCGTCGACCACAACCTCCTCTACGCCGCCATCTTCGACCGCGACCGCGTCATCACCCTCGTCTACACCAACGGATCCATCGCCTACTTCAAAAAATTCACCTTCGGCGGCACCATCATGAACCGCGACTACGCCTGCGCCCCCGAAAAATCCGAAATCCTCCTCTTCGACGACACCACCCCCGAACAGCTCTTCGTCAAATACGCCCCCGCCAAAAACCTCCGCATCAAGCAGCAAATCTTCGACCTCAAGCAAGCCCTCGTCAAAGGCGTCAAAGCCCGCGGCAATCAAATGACCGTCAAAAAAATCAAATCCCTCCACACCGCCAAACCCCGCTCTTGGGACGACAACGACGACGCCCCCCTCGGCGCCATGCTCAGCCTCTAAGCAACCCTTCCCCCCCCACATTTCCAAACCTTGGAAAACCACCCTCCCCGCGTTTCCAAACCTTGGAAACCAACTTGCGGGGGGTCAACCCATCACCGCCGAGAGGCTTCCTGCCACCCGCCTCCCGCCCCCCTCCCAATCGTACTCGTACGCGTAATCCTAATCGACTCCCTTCCCCTCCCCCCCTCAGCTTTCAGGCTTCACCCCTCACCCCTCATCCCTTTGCGATCTTCGCGCATCCTTCGCGCCTTTGCGTTAAAAATCCTCCATCTCGCCTATCGTCCATCGCCCATTGTCCATCGCCCCCCGCGTTCGACCTTCGTCATTCATCATTCCCTCCCCGTCTCCAGAAGCCCGTGGATCTGATCCAACCGCGCCTCCACCTTCGCGAACGCCCGCTCCGCCTCGTCGATCTTCTTTCTCGCATTATCGAGGTGTGACCCCACCACCCGGAAGGTTTCCCCGAACTGCTCCACCTCCCCTTGAAGCCGGTCCAACCCGTTCAACAACGTCCGGGCATGCTCCTCGATCCGCAGACCCCGCAACCCCAGAAGCACCGTCTGCAGGTATCCAAACAAACTCCCCGGCGAAACCGGAATCACCCGTCGCTGAAGTGCGTAATCGTGAATCGTCCCGCCCTGCCCATCCACCCCCCGCACGATCGTCTCATAATACACCCCTTCCGCCGGAAGATACATCAGGGCAAACGGAAACGTCCCCTCATCCGGACGGATGTACTTCGCGGCAATCGCATCCACATGTTTCCGCACATCCCGGTCGAACTCCTTCCGCGCCTGCCGCATCGCCGTTTCCTCCGCCGCTCCCTGAAACCTCCGCAGGTTCTCCAGCGGAAATTTCGCATCAATCGCCACCAATCCTTGCTGCAACCTCAGCACCGCGTCCACCGTCTCGCCCCCCTTGAAGGCGTACTGAAGCTGGTACTGATCCGGAGGAAACCACTGCGCCAGCAAATCTCCCAGAAACCACTCCCCCAGATTCCCCCGCAACTTCGGCGACCCGAGAATCCGCTGAAGCTCCTGAATGTTCTTCCCCATTTCCTCGAGCTGCCGCGCCGACGCACCCAACTCCCCCAGCCGAAGATTCATGTCCCCGATCACCCGGTTCGTCGTCCCCAGCCGGTTATCCACCGCCTCCCGCCCCTGGTCCAGCGACGCCAACACCTGCCCCGACACCTGCTGCCACGAACTCCGCAGCGACTCCGCCTGCTGCGCAGCATGCAACGATGTCGTCCCCGACTGCTGCTCCAGATACAGAATCGCATCCCGGGTTTCCCGCCGGATCGACGCGCCGAGACTCAATCGAACCCACACCAATCCCGCCACCACCATCCCCACTCCGATCAAAATCACAAACGCCGTCTCAGACATCGATCATCCAGGCTAGCGGGCAAGAATCAGCGGCAGCGTCGTTTCATGCAACAAATGAGTCGCCGCGCTCCCCAGAATCCATTCCCGGATCCGCCCATGGCCATGCGCCCCCGCCACAATCAAGTCACACCCCTGTTCCGACGCCTGATTCAGAATCACCTCATGAACCTCGCCTTCCAGAATCAATTGCGCCGCCGCGCATTCATGCGATCGCGCCAAACGCATCGCCTCCCCCGACTGATGAACCGCCTCCTCCCGCCCATCCTCCGCCACCGTTAAAATCACCAAGGGCGCCGAAAGCGCCAGCGCCAGCTCAATCGCCACATGCAACGCCTTCCCCGCATGCGCGCTCCCGTCATACGCGGCCAGAATCTTCCCAATCGGACGGAATTCCGCCGGCGCAATCAAACAAGGCTCCGCGCTGCTTCGCGCCACCCGCTCCACCACCGAACCGATCAGCTCCTGCTCCACCTCCCCATGCTCCCCCCGCTGCCCCAGCAGCAACAACTCCGTATGCCCTGACTCCTCCAGAATCACCCGCGCCGGATGCCCCCACACCACCCGACGCTCCACATAAACCCCCTGCTCCGCAGCCCCCTCCGCATACGCCTTCAACATCGCCTCCCCATTCTCCGTCATCAGCCGCCGGAAATTCCCCAGCGCATCCGAAAACGGCTGCGCTCCCAGCCACCCCGACACATTGGCAAGAAACGGCCCCTCCAGCAAACGCGTGTCCAACACATGCAACGCGCTCAAACTCGCATTCAACTCCTTCGCCAGGTACACCCCATACTGACCCGCAACCCCCGAGCCCGGGGAACCATCCATACAAACTAGCAGCGTCTTGATCATACGTAGAATCCGTGCAAGCCGTTCGGCATGAAATCAGACTAGTCACCCTCCCCCTCCCTGTCGAGAAGGAATCCCTCACCCCACCACACGAGCAAAAAGAAGGCCATTTGGAGTGCGGCCGCTTGATGCCGCTTTCACCTTCGCTACTCGAAGCGAAGGGTATACGCATAACATCCACCACACCCACCCCACCCCCCAAACCAACCTATGCTTGCGCGAAAGGCCATCGCCATGCTTACATTCATGAATGGCCGTTAAAAAAGAGGTGATTCATACCGGTTGGCGTGAACTGGGGGGCATGCTTCTCATCGCAGGATGCATCCTCGGCATGCTCAGCCTCATGTCCTACGAATGGAAGGATATCCCCTCCCTCCACGAACCCCCCAACCGCCCCCCCGTCAACTTCATCGGCCCCACCGGTGCCTGGTTCAGCTTCCTCACCCTCGGCTTCTTTGGTATCCCCGCCTACCTCCTCCCCGCCGGCATGGCCTACATCGGCCTCCTCTGCATCTTCAAACGCGAAGGACGCGTCTGGCCCAAGGCCGGATGGATGTTCGGCCTCCTCGCCGGCCTCGCCGTTCTCTTCGAATTCCAGTCCGGCGGATGGGACGGACTCATCCTGCGCCTCAACCTCACCGCCGGCGGCGGGCTCCTCGGCGAAGCCTTCGGATCACGCATCCTCGCCAACCTCGTCGGCACCGTCGGCGCCGGCATTATCGCCCTCGCCCTCATCGTCACCAGCATCATCATGATGATCGATGTACACCCCATGGTCCTCTGGGCCGCCGCCCGCGAAAAATCCGCCACCGCGTGGAAAGCCCTCGACGCCTGGCGCCTCGCCCGCCTCGACCGCACCCGCCAGCTCGAAGAAGAAGAAAAAGAACTCGCCAAACGCCGCATGCGCCTCGAAAAAGCCATGAAGGCCCAAGCCCGCGAAGACGCCGAAACCGCACGCAAAACCCGCAAATCCCAACCCGCCCCCCAACCCGACGACCTCGACGACGAACCGCCCGACCAGACCCCTGCCCGAAAACGTCTTTCCCTCTTCAAACGCCAACGCGACGACGATCACGAACAAGAAACCACCCCTCCGGTCATCGAACCCCCTCGCCCCTCCGAACCCCTCCGCAAACCTCCGCGCAAATCCCCTCCCGAGCCCCTCATCACCCCTGCCGACGCCGACGATCCCCCCCTCGGCTCCTTCGGCAACCCCGACTCCCTCTTCAAACTCCCCTCCTACGAACTCCTCGAATCCCTCCCCATCGAGCAAGCCCCCGTTCCCGTCAGCGACCTCCACGACATGGGCATCCTCCTCAAAGAAACCCTTTCCGAATTCGGCATTGACGTCGAAGTCACCAACGTCGAACGCGGCCCCGTTGTCACCCGATTCGAGCTTCTTCCCGCCCCCGGCGTCCGCGTCGAGAAAATCACCGGACTCAGCGCCAACATCGCCCTCGCCATGAAAGCCGAAAGCATCCGCGTCCAAGCCCCCATCCCCGGCAAAGGCGTCGTCGGCATCGAACTCCCCAACTCCACCACCACCACCGTCTACTTCCGCGAAGTCGTCGAAAGCCCCGGATGGCAAAGCGGAAAAGCCGCCCTCCCCCTCGCCCTCGGAAAAGATGTCGGTGGCCACGTCCTCATCGCCGACCTCGCCGACATGCCCCACCTCCTCATCGCCGGCTCCACCGGCTCCGGAAAAACCGTCTGCATGAACTCCATCCTCACCGGGTTGCTCATGGCCCGAACCCCCGACGAAATGAAACTCATGCTCGTCGACCCCAAAATCGTCGAATTCGCCACCTACAACCACCTCCCCCACCTCGTCGTTCCCGTCATCACCGACCCCAAAAAAGTCAGCCACGGACTCCGCTGGGCCATCAACGAAATGGAACGCCGCTACAAACTCTTCGCCAAAGCTGGCGTACGCAACATCAAAGGCTTCAATAGCCGGCCCATCGTCAAGCAAGCCTCCCTCTTCGAAGACGAACTCCCCCCGCCCGACCCCTCCCCCGCCGACACCATCCCCGACCGCGTCCCCTACATCGTCATCGTCATCGACGAACTCGCCGACCTCATGCTCGCCGCCCAGGCCGAAATCGAAAACTCCATCGCCCGCCTCGCCCAGCTCTCCCGCGCCGTCGGTATCCACATGATCATCGCCACCCAGCGCCCCTCCGTCAACGTCATCACCGGCACTATCAAAGCCAACTTCCCCGCCCGCATCTCCTTCCAGGTCGCCCAAAAAGTCGACAGCCGGACCATCCTCGACGCCGCCGGCGCCGACAAACTCCTCGGAAAAGGCGACATGCTCTTCCTCCCCCCCGGAAGCGCCAAACTCATCCGCGCCCAAGGCACCTTCACCTCCGACGCCGAAATGAACCGCGTCGTCCAGCACATCAAGGAACAAGGACAGCCCACCTACGAATCCGCCATCAAACAGAAAATCGAAAGCAAGTCCCCCGACATCCCCGAAATGGAAGAGGACGACGACATGCTTGAACAAGCCATCGAAATCATCCGTCAAACCAAGCGAGCATCCACCTCCTCCTTGCAACGCCGTCTCCGCATCGGATACACTCGTGCCGCCCGCATCATGGACATCCTCGAGGAAAAAGGCATCGTCGGCCCCGCCAACGGCGCCGACCCCCGCGAAATCCTCATCGACCTCGACGATGAAATCCCCCCCCATCCCGAAAACGAGCCCCCTCCCGCCTGACATGCACACCCTCGGCCAACAATTCCGGCAAGCCCGCGAAGAGCAGGGACTCACCCTCTCCAAAGCCGCCTCCCTCACCCGCATCAAAATCCAGCACCTCACCGACATGGAGGACGACAACTTCTCCCGCATGCCCGCCCCCGCCTACGCCAAGGGCTTCATCCGCATGTACGCCGACCTCCTCGGCCTCGACCCCGTCCCCCTCGTAGAAGAATACGTACACCTTCACCTCCAACCCCCCCCCCCCCCCCCCCCCCCCCACACGCCCCCCCCC
>DAOLCW010000060.1:0-16972 GCA_035327665.1 Kiritimatiellia bacterium | reverse complement strand
CAGCGGCGATGGTACTATGGTGTTGGCCATGGGAGAGTAGCACGTTGCCGGGATTTATTTCATCCGCCGCCCTGATCGCGCAAGCGATTCGGGGCGGCGGTTGTTTTTCACCTGAATGACGGAACAGACCGCGGAGTAGAGCGCGATGCGTGAATTGATCAAATTAAAATCATCGGCGGGCACGGGGCATTTTTACGTGACGACGAAGAACAAGAAGGCGGGCGGGGAGAAGCTTGAGATCAAGAAATTTGATCCGAAGGCCCGGAAGCACGTGGTGTACCGCGAAGCGAAGATGTCCTAAGGGACGTTTTATGGATGTAGAGATGCCGGACGGCGAAAGCGGTCCGGCATTTTTTTTGCAATTGCGTTCATGTCGCTTGACCGGGTTGTGGGGGGCATGTCAACATAGACCCCATGACCGGCACGATATCAGCGGCTCAAGAGGGTTTGCTTCGTTCTTCTGTGCCATGTCGTTATGGGTGTCCGGCTCGGACCAATGTTCCGGCGTATCTGGAGGCGATTGCTGCGGGAGATTTTGACGGTGCCTACCGGATCAATCTTGAGGCGAATGTGTTTCCGGCGGTGTTGGGGTATGTTTGCACGCGGCCTTGCGAGCCGGTTTGCCGGCATGGCAAGGCCGGGAACGGGGAGTCGGTAGCGATTTGTTTCTGTAAGCGATCGGCAGCGGAGTTCCGGAAGCAGAAGGATCCGGTGATCTTGCCACACTTGAGCGAACCGACAGGGAAGAAGGTGGCGATAGTGGGAGGCGGGGTTGCGGGGTTGACGAGCGCCCGCGAACTTGCCCGGCTGGGGCATGAGGTGACGGTGTATGAGAAACACAACCGTCCGGGTGGGCTGATGCTGCTGGGAATTCCTCATTTCCGGCTGCCGCGGGAGGTGGTGGAACGAGAGATCGAGCAGATTCGGGGGCAGGGCGTGCGGTTTGAGTTGGGAAAAGGGATTGGTCAGGATCTAACCTTGGTGGATTTGATTGAGTCACATGATCATGTGATTATTGCGGCAGGGGCGCTTCAGCCGAACATGATTCCGGTGCCGGGGGCGGATTTGCAGGGGGTGGAGCATGGGTTGCCTTTTTTATTCCGGGTGAATGAGTTGGGAAGCACGGAGATCGGGCGGCGGGTGTTGATTCTCGGGGGAGGGTTTACCGCGTTGGATTGTGCGCGCACGGCGAAGCGGCTGGCGACGGAGTCGGTGGCGATCTACTATCGGCGGACAGCGGTGGAGATGTATTTAGCGGAGCATGAGATGCGGGAGCTGGAGGTGGAGGACATCGGATTCGTGCCGTTGGCAAGTCCGGTGGAAATCCTGGGGGAGAACGGGAAGGTCACGGGGGTAAGGTTCCGGCGGACGGAACCGGGGAAGGTGGATGCGTCGGGGCGGCGTAGCGTGAGGGAGGTTCCGGGAAGCGAATTCGATGTTCCGTGCGAGTCGGTTCTTCTGGGGACGGGCCAATCCCATGATGTGACGTGGACGGGAAAAGTGATCCAGACGCTTTTGGAACATGGAGGTCCGACCACGGGAAGTCATGCCACGACCTTGCCGGGGGTGACAAAAACGGGGGACTTTGCGACAGGTCCGCGGACGCTCATTGACGGGATTGCCCACGGCAAGCAATGCGCGTGGCATGTGGATGCGATTTTGATGGGCCGCAACCGTATCGGAGAGGTCTTCGAGTCGGTTTCGGTCACGTCGTCGGGTCGTCCGGCGGCAAACAATGAGATTCCCCGCCAGCCGATGCCATGTTTGGAGGTTTGTTGTCGTAGCCTGATGACGGCGGATGAGACCGGGTATGATGAGGCGACGGCCCAGGTGGAAGCCTCTCGCTGTTACCTTTGTCATTACGTGTACGAAATCGACAAGGACGCATGCATTTTCTGTCATGAGTGCTTGAATGTGAAGCCTCTGGACAAGTGTATCGTGAAAATCAGCGGATTGATCCAGGCGGAAGATGGGCGGATTACGGGCTACCGGGAGGTAGAGGGCGGGCCGGACTACAATCAGCTCTACATCGATACGAGTGAGTGCATCCGGTGCGACGCATGCCGGGAGGTGTGCCCGGTGGATTGCATTCACGTGCGGCGGATTGATGTTTCGACCCAGGTGGTCGAGGGCGTGGGCGGTTGATCAGCCGGGTTTTTCTGGCCGGAACGTCATCGGTCATGCTGCCGGGATAAAAAAACCTCCGGACCGGCAGGGCCGGTCCGGAGGTGACACGATGAGTTTAAGCTGGTCAGCTTATTTGTATTCGATTTCGGCGCTTTCGCGCAGTTCTTCGATGTAGGCTTGGACGGCTTCTTGTTTTTGACGCATGGTCACGTATTCGGTGAGCCGTTCGCGGTCGATGTCTTCAAGCGGGGTGACCCCGGCTTCGCTGCGCTTGGTGACGAGGATGAGGTGGTAGCCGAATTGGGTTTCCACGATATCGCCGACTTCGCCGATTTCCTGGCTGAACGCGGCTTGTTCGAAGGGGGGGACCATTTGACCGCGACCGAACTGTCCGAGATCGCCGCCATTGGCGGAGCTGGGGCAGGAGCTGTGCTGGCCGGCGGCCTCGGCGAATTCGATTTCACCGGCGATGATTTTTTCGCGCAGCGCCTCAAGTTCGGCGCGCTTGGCGGTGCGGGTTTCGTCATCATCTCCGGGGTCGAGGGAGAGGAGGATATGGCTGGCGGTGACGGATTCCTGTTGTTGGAATTGTTCGATGTTTTCCCGGTAGAAGTTTTCGATGGCTTCGTCGTCGGCCTCGGCGATGGCGTCAACGTGTTCGTCGAGGAGTTTCCGGATCTTCAACTCACGTCCCATGTTTTCGCGGAATTCCGTCATGGAGATGTTTTCAGAGGTGAGGGCCTGCTCGAGGGTCATGCCCATGGGGAGGGTTTCGCGGATGGAGGCGAAGGTTTCTTCGATATCGTCCTCGGTGACCTCGAAGCCACGTTTTTCGGCTTCAGCGGTAAGGAGGGTGCGGATGATGAGGTTGTCGAGGGTTTGAGCCTCAATTTGGCCACGAATGGCGATCATTTGTTCGGGAGGCATACGGCCCCCCATGCGGGACAACATTTGTTGGACTTCCTGGTCGACTTCGGCGCGGGTGATGTCAATGCCAGCTACGGTAACCACGACCTCATCAGACGCGGTGGCGGTGATTCCGGAGACCGGGGAAGGGGGGGAATCGGTGGAGGTGGCTTGTTGTCCACAGCCGACGGCGCAGGTCAGCAGGAGTCCGGTGGTGCAGGACCAAGCAGTGGGAATCCAGTTTTTCATGTAAGTATTCGTGCCTTTCTTGGGGTTGAATGGGTGACTATGCCTCAAAGGTGTGGGGGTGTCAAAGGTCGATTCCTGTGAATGTTCAGGGTTTTGCGGGTGTTTTGTTGTCGCTGGGGGGGGGGGAAGGGGTAGATCGCGGGTTGGGTTCAGGAAAAAGCCGATGTCGGTGGTTGACGTGGGTTCGCGGTTCGTGTTTATGTCTAGGTTTGACGAAGGTCGTACGTACCAAAGCAAACAAAAATGACCCGACACCGATGAACCGGTTTGGGTTGGCAACGTTGAGGTAAGCATATGTCGAATGATCCCGATGCCGCCGAAGTCGAATTTGCCTCGGAAGTTGAGTCGGTCCAAAGTGGCCGGCCGAGTACGGACGCGAACGTTTTTATCCAATTGACGGTAGGGATCGTCGGCACGGTGGTGCTTTCGGTGGGGCTGGCCCAAGGGGTCAAGTTCATGGGGGGGTTGAGTTATCTGAACGCGCTGGTCAATGACCGCGGGGTGGTCCAGTACGGTGAATTGTTGATGGCGTTCATGGTGGTGGGGCTGATGTTTCTGAAGTTCCGGATTGTGAAGAGCCAGCTTCAGGTTTTGGCATCGAACCCGATTCCGCTGGATATCGACATGAGCGATGATGAGCAGTTGCAGAACCTTCGGGACAGTCTGGTTCGCCGGGAGGAGTTTGGGTACAGCATTATTCTGAACCGGATTGACCGGGCGATTGCGTTGTGGCTGAGCACGAAGGATGTCGGGCGTGTGTCGAACTGGGCGCGCGACGAGTCGAGCCGGGATACCAGTTCGTCGGACTCGTCGTACTCGCTTTGCCGGGTGCTGATTTGGGCGATTCCGATTCTCGGGTTCATTGGAACGGTGATGGGGCTGGCCCAAGCGGTCAGCGGATTCGGGGTGATGGGCGAGTCGGCGGATATTTCGGCGATTCAAGAAGCGATTGGTCAAGTGACGGTGGGTCTGGGTATGGCGTTCGATACCACGTTGCTGGCGCTGATTCTCACCGTGCTGCTGATGTTCCCGCTGTCGTTCATTCAGCGCAACGAGGAAAATTTGTTTGTGGAGATGGAGAATTACCTCGACGACATGTTCATGGCCCGCTTGCCGTCTCCGGAGCAACAGCCGATCGTCATCGAGAATCTGGAGGATTCGATCGAAGCGGCCTTCCGGCGATACATCCCGGACCCGGATCGTTATGACGAAGTGTTTACCCGTTCGATCGAGAATGCGGCCTCGGCGATCGAGGAGCGGTTCAATAATTTGTCCAAGAACTATGAGGCGACGCTACGGGACGTTACCAACCAGCTTGCGTCGAATATTTCCGGGATCGGAGGGACGCTGGAAGGTTCGTTGAAGTCGGCGGTGACGGAACTGTCGAAGCAGGATGAGGTGATGATCGAGCACCGGAAGCAGTTGTCGGACGCGGAGGCCAAGCAATTCCAGGCGCTGTTAAGCGGGTTGGAATCCTCGGTGTCGAATGTGGCGGGTGAATACAAGAAGGTGGCGAGCGAGCTGATTGCATGCAGCGAGGGCAGCATGACGAAGTCGCAGGAAGCCGCGCGGGAGTTGGCGGCGAAGATGACCGAGGTCTCGAAGCTTGCAGCAGGGATTCAGGATTTGCTGAAGGTCGAGCAGGCGGTGGAGGCGAGTTTGTCCGGGTTGTCAGCGGCGGATGCGTTCCGGAAGACGATGGACGAATTGAGAAACCATTTGAATGTGACGTCGGATTTCTGCACGCGGATGAGCAAGCCGAAAGTGATTACTCTGACCGAGGAAGTGGTTTCCTGACCCGGAAAGGGGGGTACCCGCCATGGGCAAAAGCAAGGAATCAACCAAGACGGATTTTTCGTCGTTCATGTGCGTGATCATCATGCTCACGGGCGCGTTGATCACGGTGATGATTGCGAACATCATGATCATTTCGGCGAATCCGGACAACATTACGATCAGTTCGGTGATGGGGATTTCCGACTTTGCGGACGGGAACGAGGCGAAGGAGGCGAATTACATTGATGTGCATCGCGACCGGTTTGAGATCTACTTTGAGCGTGGCAACCGGAAAGAAGTGGTCCCGTTGAGCGAGTTGGAGACGCGTGGAAATCCGCTGGAGATTTTCATGAACGAAATCAAGGCGACGCGGGACACAGAGTATATTGTTCTGTTGATTCGTCCGGGAGCGGCGGAAGTGTATCGCCGGCTGGTCCGGGCGATTCAGGCGGAAAACATCGACATCGGGATTGAATTGTTCAATGCGGATCAGAGGGTGTTTTTCAAGGACGGTCTGGTGGCGGAGCAGTAACGGAAGGCAACCACGGTTAGAAGAAGTGTATGGCCGCGAAGCGACAACGTGAAAATTCGGTATCGTTGGATTCGTTCCTCGACATCCTGACCTGTCTTCAAGGGGTGTTGATGTTGATCATCATCACCACGGGGATCGATGCGGCGCAGACCAAGGTGCTGGTGCGGACGCCGCTTCAATTGGCGGGGGATTACCGGTCGATTTACATTGAGTGCCGGGGGGACCGGTTGTTTTTAATTCAGCCGGAACAGATTGCGGCGGCGGTGCAACGGCGGCAGGAGGAAATCGCCGCCCAAACTCGTTCGGGGCAAATCGGCGGTTTTCTTCAGGCGTTGGGCGATTCCAACATCACGGTGGGGGACTACATTGTGGATTTGCGATACATGATGGTGAACCAGATCGCAATTCTTCCCAATCCTGAGGGATCAGGAGGGTACAACATGGGCGATCCAGCCACCGAGACCTCGCAGGGTTTTTTCGGATCGATTCTTGCCCGCATGGACAAAGAGAACGAAAAGATACATTTTTTCGTGAGGGATGACAGTTTTGAGGTATTCAAACGCGCGCGTATCAAGGCATGGACGGATCAGGCGAAGGTCACGTATGACTTGGTGGGCCGCAACGAACCGATTCGGCTTGATTTGACCTTTTAGCGTGTTTGTCTTCGCGGTTTTGAGGCGGTCGAGGCCCTGCTTTTTTCTGTGGTCAAAGCTTTTTCCGGCAAGTAACGTATGGATTCGATTGCGATGGCTTCTGGTGAAGGATCGCAGCCTGCCGATGCGTGAAGGAGCGGATGTATGCCGGAGTTGAATATTGATCAGATCAAGGGGATTTTGCCCCATCGTTATCCGATGTTGCTGGTGGACCGGGTGTTGGAGTGGCAAGAAGACGGCCAGAGGATTGTCGCGATCAAGAATGTGACGGTGAACGAGCCGTACCTTCAGGGGCATTTTCCGGACTATCCGATTATGCCGGGGGTGTTGCAGCTTGAGGCGATGGCTCAGGCGGCAGGGGTTTTGATGAATAAGATGTTCAACGCGCACGGGCGCATTGCTTATTTCATGGCGATCGACAAAGCCAAGTTTCGCCGTGCGGTGCGTCCGGGGGATCAAATGCGTATCGAAGTGAGTTTCCTGCGTTTGCGTCTGAAAGTCTCGCGAATGAAGGGCGTGATTACGGTGGACGGGGAGATTGCATCCGAAGCGGAGTTGATGTTCACGTACCGGGAAGGTTGATTCATGGAGTTGATTCATGCCACGGCGGTGGTGGATCCCCGGGCCCGGCTCGGTCGCGATGTGAGCATCGGCCCGTATTGCGTGGTGGGTCCGGAGGTGACACTGGGCGACGAGACGGTGCTGAAGTCGCACGTTCACATCGAGGGCCTGACCGAGGTGGGGCCGCGTTGCACGGTGTTTCCATTTGCGAGCCTGGGGGCCCAGACGCAGGATTTGAAATTCCGGGGAGGCACACCGGGGGTAAAGATCGGCTCGGATACAACGTTGCGGGAATATGTGACGGTGAATGCGGCAACGTTCGACGGGGATTTTACGGTGGTGGGTTCGCACTGCCACATCATGGCTTATGCGCATATTGCTCATGATTGCCGGGTGGGGGACCGGGTGATTATTGCCAACGCGGGTACGCTGGCCGGCCATGTGGTGATCGAAGACCAGGCGATTATTGGGGGGCTGTGTGGAATTCATCAATTCCTGCGGATCGGACGCTTGTCGATCACCGGGGGTTGCTCGAAGGTGGTGAAGGATGTGCCACCGTTCATGATGGCGGATGGGCATCCGCTGAAAGTGTATACGATCAACAAGGTGGGGTTGGAGCGGGCGGGAGTTCCGGCGGAAACGGTGGATGCCTTGAAAAAAGCGTATACGTTGATTTATCGGCGGAATTTGACGGTGGAGCAAGCGGTGGAGCGGATGCGGGCGGATCTGCCGGGGTCGGCGGAGCTGGAACAGTTGATCGGGTTTCTTCAAACGTCGGAACGGGGGATTACGCGATGAGGCAAGCTGGTAAATGCAGGGGAATGTCCGGGTTGACCTGGCTGTTGATTGTGGCGCTGTTTACGGGTCCGGTCGCTTCGGTTTCCGCGGCGACGCCGACGGTGCATTTTAATTTTGATCAGGCGGATATCCGGTTGATTGTGAAGATGGTGGGGGAAGTCACCGGTCGCCGGTTTGTGCTGGATGACTCGGTTACGGGACGGGTGAGTGTGGTTACGCCCGAGCAGGTTCCGGTGGATCAGGCGTATTCGCTGCTGGTTTCGATTTTGGAGTCGACGGGGTTCACGGTGGTGGAGCGGGAAGATGGGACGTATATTCTTCCGTTGCGGGTGGAGCGCGCGCTGAGCGGGGGCCGGGTGGTGCTTTCGGATGAGCCATTGGAGGGAGAGGGACTGATTACCCGGGTGATGGCGATCCGGCATGTCAATGCGATTGAGCTGGCGAAGTTGTTGGAACCTTTGGTGCGAGGCGGGGCGACCGGGGCGATTACGGCGTTTCCGGGAACCAACCATTTGATCCTGACGGAAACGGCCCAGTCGCTGCGTCAGTTGGAGCGGATCATTGCGGATCTCGATCAGCCGGGGGCGTCACGGACGTCGGAGATCATCCGGTTGGAGCATGCATCGGCGGAGGACACGGCGCGCCAATTGATCACTGCGCTGCAAGGGATGACGACCTCGGGGGATCAGGTGACGCGGCATGTGCAACGGGTGGTGGGTGGTCTGGGGTCGCTGCCGAGCGATGTGGTGATTGTGCCGGTGCCCCACGCGAATAGCATCGTGGTGGTGGCGTCCACCCTTCAGCTTCAGGACGTGAAGCGGATCGTGCGGGAAATCGATGTGCCGACACCGGCGGACTTCGGGCGGTTGAACGCGATTTTTTTGAAGTATCTTTTGGCGGAAGAAGCCGCAGGAACGTTGAACAAGCTATTGGAGAAGTCGGCTTCACGCGAGCCGGGGGGCGGGCGGATTGCCATTGAGCACAATGCGGCCAACAATGCTCTGATTGTGGATGCGGCGCCGCAGGATTTCGAGTTGATCCGTCAACTGGTGGATGAGCTGGACCAGATCCCCGAACAGGTGATGGTGGAAGTGCTGATTGCGGAAGTGTCGACGGGGGATTCGTTCGATCTCGGGTTTGAGCTGGCCACGATCGACCAGCCGGTTTCGGGGGATACCACCGCGCTGGGTCGTTCGCGTCCGGGGGCGGACGACACCTTGGGGCGGTTTCTTTCGGATGGAACGACTCCGCAAGGGTTGGTGGTTGGGGTGGCGAGGGGCGTGTTTAACGATGGTGAAGGGGGGGTGATCCCCCGGGTTCCGATTTTGCTCCGGGCGCTGGCGAAGGACCGGGATGTGAAGATTCTTTCCAACATCCCGTTGTGGGCGCAGAACAACACGGAGGCGTCGGTGAGTGTGGTGGAGAACATTCCCATTCTCAGCTCGCGTATCGAAGGGATTGGGGACAACCGGGACGTGATTCAGAACATCGAGCGGGTGGATGTGGGGATCAAGCTGCGACTGACCCCGCATGTGAATCCGCAACGGGAGGTCAAGTTGCGGTTGAACCCGTCGATCGAGACGATTATCGACCAGGGGCCACCCAACGCGCAGTTTGCGCCGACCATCGCCAAGCGCGAGGTGTCCACGACGGTGACGATTCCCGACCGGTCCACCGTGGTGATCAGCGGATTGATCCGGGAGGATCAGATTGAGGAGGTCTCCAAGGTGCCGCTGCTGGGAGATCTTCCGTTGATTGGCTGGCTGTTCCGGAGCAAGAGCCAGCGTTCCCAACGGACGAATTTGTTGATCTTTGTGACCCCGCACATTGTGACCCGGCTTGACGACGCGGAGCAGTTACGGGACATGCTCCGGGACAAGACCGGGGTGGTGATTGACCCGGTGGCTCTGCCTGCGATGGAGTCGGCCAGCCCTTGATTCGATCATGAATGTGGTAGACAGTCTGGTTCGGGGGGGGACGTTGCTCCCGGCGCGAGGCGAGGAGGCGCTTCGGCGGCATGCTGCGGAAGCCTCTTCCGAGCCGTTGCACGACTGGTTGATTGCGCAGGGTTTCGCGGGGGAAGCGGATGTGCTTCGGTCGGTGGCGCAATCGATCAAGTTGCGGTTTTTCCCGGCGGTGGAGGGGGGCTGGCTGGATCCGGATTTGGTGAGGAACCTTCCGGTGGATTGGGCTCGTCAGCATGCCTGCTTGCCGCTTCGGATTGAGGGGGGAGTGTATGCGGTTGTGGCGCGTCCGGAGGAGATTTATTCGGCGGACGATCTGGCCTTGCTGCTGGGCGAAGAGCTTGAGGTGGGATTGGCTCCCCGGGAGGCGATTCTTCGGGCGATCGACGACTGTTATTTTCAGAAGCGTGAAACGAGCGACTCGCTGATCGCGACGATGCGGAAGGATGGAGAAGCCACCCCGGTGACCGAGCGGTCGGACGACTTGTTGCGGGGGGTGGATCAGGCGCCGGTGATCCAGTTTGTGAACCTGATGCTTCTGGAGGCGGTGCGGCGAGGGGCCTCGGATATTCACATCGAGCCGTTCGAGAAGCATCTTCGCATCCGGTTCCGGGTGGATGGATTTCTGTATGAGCAGTCGGCTCCACCGAAGCAGGTGGAATCTGCGCTCATATCGCGTTTGAAGGTGATGAGCCGGCTGGATATTGCCGAGAAGCGATTGCCTCAGGACGGAATGGCGCGGGTGCGGGTGGGGGAACGAGAGATCGATATCCGGGTTTCCACCGTGCCGGTGGCGGAAGGGGAGCGCATGGTGTTGCGGTTGCTGAATCAGCAGAACCTTTTGTTGCCTCTGGCCGACTTGGGGATGCCGGCATCGGTGGAGGAGGGTTTCCGGGGGTTGCTCGGGGAGCCGAGTGGAATGGTGTTGGTGACCGGTCCCACGGGAAGCGGAAAGACCACGACGCTGTATGCGGCATTGCGGGAGGTGAACACCCGCCATGTGAATGTGATGACGATCGAGGATCCGATCGAGTATCAGTTGGAAGATATCGGCCAGATTCAAGTGAAACCGAAGATTGGCCTGACGTTTGCCGGGGGGCTTCGGCATATCCTGCGCCAGGACCCAGACATCATTTTGGTGGGGGAAATCCGGGACCGGGAAACCGCGGACATCGCGATCCGGGCGGCCTTGACCGGACATTTGGTGTTTTCCACCCTGCATACGAACGATGCGGTTTCGGCGGTGGTGCGGCTTGCCGACATGGGGGTTGAGCCCTTTTTGATTGCCTCAGCGGTGCGGGCGGTATTGGCCCAGCGCCTGGTTCGGTCGTTGTGTCCGGCCTGCCGGGTGGAGCGGCGGTTGGCCGAGCCGTGGCCGGTCCGAGATGCGGGGGCGGGGGAGCCGGTCACATCGGCGTGGTTTCCGGTGGGTTGTGGGGAGTGTCTTGAGGGTTACCGGGGCCGTACGGGCATTTATGAATTGTTTCGGGTGGATGAAGCGGCGGGAGGGTTGATTCGCGGAGGGGCAGCGGGAGCAGAGGCGTTGTATGCCCACCATGGCAATCATGCGGCGGGGACCTTGTGGTCGGATGCGGTGATGAAGGTACGCGAGGGCCGGACGAGTCCTGATGAGGTGACTCGCATTCTCGGTGGCCGTCCCGCCCGGATCGCGCCATGAAAACCTATGCCTATCGGGGCTACGATGCAGGGGGCAAGGCTGCGCGCGGGCTGATCGAGGCAGGGAACCCGAAGGAGGCGCGGGAAAAGCTGGCGGGCCGCGGGGTGTTCGCGGAGTCGATTTCGGCGGCGATGGGGGCCTCGAAAGGACGATGGGGGCTGGCGTGGCGAGGAAGCGGGGTGACGGTAGAGTCGAGGGCGGAGATGTACCGTGAGCTGGGCTCGTTGATTGAGGCGGGACTGCCGTTGAGCCAAGCCCTGGATATCATGATTGAAGCACAGGGCCAGCCTGCTCGCTCGCTGGTGTTGGCCGGGGTGCGGGACGCCGTTCGGGAGGGTTCGGGGTTGGCCGATGGCTTCGACCGCGGGGTCGGAGGTTTGCATCCGGTGGAGAGGACGATGCTGCAAACGGGGGAGCGATCAGGAAGTCTTCCGCGGTCCCTCCATGCCCTTGCCGAATCCCTCGAGGAGCAGCAGCGGGTCCGGCGACATGTCTCGGCTGCGTTGGCCTATCCGGCGTTTTTGGTTGGGTTGGCGACCTTGATCGCCCTGGCGGTGTTCGGTGTGCTGCTTCCGCGCTTTGGGGATTTGTTTGCGGATGCCGGAATGGAGTTGCCCCTGCTTACCCGGATTTTCCTTGGGATGAGCGGAGTGGTGCCGTGGATGGTTCTGCTGGTGGCACTGGCGATTCCGGCGGGGGGATGGATGATGCTTCGGCGCTGGCGAGGCGATTCGGCGTTGCGAGCCGGCGTGGAGCGGTGGGTGATGACTCGTTCGATTGTTGCCGGGGCGGCGAGCTCGGTTTATGCCTACCGGTTTGCCGATACCTTTGCCCTTTTACTTTCGAGCGGGACGCAGGCGCTGGAGGCGATGACCCATGCGGGCGCGGCGACGGGGTCGGCATGGTTGGATCAGGAGGCAAGGGACGCGGCGACATCGGTTCGTCAGGGGGCAAGTATCGGCGAGGCGTTGAGTCACATCCCTCCGTTTCAGCGCCACCTTGCTGCCTGGATTCGGGCCGGGGAGGCGGGAGGGAACCTTGCCGACATGCTTGCCCGGGCCGCTCGCCGTTGTCAGGAGGATGCCCGCCGGCGAATTGACCGGATGTTGGCGTGGATCGAGCCGGCCCTGATCGTGATGGTGGGTGTGTTTGTTTTGCTGGTGGCCCTGGCAATTCTTCTGCCGATCCTTTCCCTGAACCGTTCGATTGGTTGATGCAGCTTGAAATCTCCCCAAGGTGTGGGATTTTGTTGTGTTGATCCACGGATCATTACGCTTGCGGCGACGGGGCTCGATGTGAGCTGAAACGTCTACTTTGTGAGAGGAAATGATGATGAAAAAGCTGTTTTCGATGATTGGATTGTTTACGGGTTTGGCGGCCACCGGATCGGCGATCGAGGTCGGACAGCCGGCACCCGACCTCGCCATCCCGTCCACGGCGGGTCGTGATATTTCCCTCGCCGACTACCGGGGCCAATGGGTGGTTTTGTTTTTTTACCCCAAGGCATTCACTCCCGGTTGTACCGCGCAAGCCTGTTCACTGCGGGATGAGCATCAGGCGATTGTCGAGGCAGGTGCGGTCATTCTCGGCGCGAGTGTGGATAACCTGCGGACCCAGCAGCGGTTCAAGGAGGAGCACAATTTGCCCTTCGAATTGCTGGCGGACAATGACCGGGAGCTTTCCCGGGCGATGGGGGTGCTTGCCCTCGGAGGGATGATTACTTCGCGGACGACCTTCCTGATCAATCCCGAGGGAAATGTGGCCCACATCTTGCGGGGGGTGAATGTGCGGAACCACGATCAGGATATCCTTCCGCTTCTCCGGGGGGCTGACGAGTCTGGATCATGACTGGAACGGTGGCGGTTATCGGGGCCGGCATGGCTGGTCTCGCTGCCGCGACCGAACTTTGTCGATCCGGGGTTCGGGTTCAGGTCTTCGACAAGGGAAGACGTCCGGGCGGTCGGGTTTCGACCCGGGTTCATCCGGGGTTTTTCTTCGATCACGGATGTCCGTATTTCACCGCTGGGGATTCTGAATTCGTGCGGGTCGTGGCGTCATGGGAAGCGAAAGGATGGATCGCGGCATGGCCGGGGCGGTTTGTGCGGTTGAGTCCGGGAGGCCCGCGCAAGCCGGTGGATTGCGATGAAGCCCGCTGGGTCGGTGTGGGGGGGATGGGCACGTTCGCGGCAAGGGTAGCGGAAGCTTTGCCGGTGCATTCGGGAGTGGCGATTACCTCCATTACGGGTGGTCCGGGATCATGGAGGCTGCATGCGGCTGATCAGGATTTGGGAGCGTTTTCGAAGGTTCTCGTTGCCGTGCCGCCACCTCAGGTTGCCGCTCTTTTCGCGGGGGATACGTTTCGGGAGGTTGCTTCGATTGGCCGGGTGGACATGAATCCCTGTTGGGCGGTCATGGCTGGTTTTGGCGAGCGGTTGAATCTTCCCTTTGACGCGGTTGAATTCGATGACGATGTGCTGGTGTGGTCGGCCAATCAGCGGTCAAAGCCGGGTGGTTGCGAAGGCGAGGCCTGGGTGCTGCACGCCACTCTGGAATGGTCGGCGTCACACCTTGAATCATCCGGCGAGGGGATTGCCGAACTCCTCCTTCATCGGTGGCATGACCTTCTGGGCACCGCTCGGGTATCGCCGGTGCATCTTGCCGCACACCGATGGCGGTTCGCCCGTCCGGCCCGAATCCGTAACGAACGGTTCCATCTGGACGCGGAACGAGGGATCGGCTTGTGCGGGGATGGCCTCCGTGATGGTCGGGTCGAGGGCGCTTATTTGAGCGGACTTCAGCTTGCTCGCGCGCTTTTGCACGAGGATCGTAGCTGCCAACAAACGCCATAAACGACGAAGCCCGTGGACATGGCGGCGGTGGCGAGTTGGTCGTCATGGGTCAAGAGTACATCGAGTCCCCGTTCGTCCCGAATACGCAAGGCTGTTGAAAGGTTCAACGACGTTTCCTGCTCTCCCGCTTCAACTGCACGCAGGTAGGCGCTCAGTTTTGTTTGAGTTCGGCGATGCTTGCCCTTGGGTGAGGGGTGGCTTATAGTCTTGTGATGAGGAGACGATTGATATGATTACCGTGGTTTCTGGTCTGCCCCGTTCGGGGACGTCGTTGATGATGCAAATGTTGAGTGTGGGCGGGGTTCCGATCCTCGCCGATGCCCATCGTCCGGCAGATGCGAACAATCCGAAGGGTTACCTTGAGTTTGAGAAGGTGAAGCAGTTGAAGCGTGACGACTCGTGGCTGGGGGAGGCGGAGGGCAAAGCGGTGAAGATTATTTCGCACCTGCTTTTGGAGTTGCCCACGGACTTGCAGTATCAAGTGGTGTTTATGGTGCGCAACCTGGATGAGGTTGTGGCTTCGCAAAGCGCGATGCTGGAGCGGTTGGGCCGGCAAGGGGCTCCGGTGACCACGGTGGAGTTGAAGCGGGTGTTCAGCAAGCATCTGGAGGACGTGAAGGTCTGGTTGGCCAAACATGACGGGTTCCGCACGCTTTATGTGAACCACCATGAATTGGTAAGCCAGCCGCAAGTGGAGGCGGAACGGGTTTCGGAATTTCTGGGTGGGGGCCTCCATGTCGAGGCGATGGTGGGGTGTGTAGACCCCAACCTGTACCGTGAGCGTTCGTCGGTCTAAACGAGTTGGTGGTCTTTAAGGTAGGCGTTGAGCTGCTCAACGCACTGGTCTTTGGCGCTGTGGGCGGTGTCGAGGCGCAGGGCGGGAGCGAGGGGAGCTTCGTACATGGAATCGATCCCGGTGAATTCGGGGATTTCGCCCGAGCGGGCCTTTCGGTAGAGGCCTTTGGGGTCGCGTTGTTCGCAAATGGCAAGGGGGGCATCGACGAAGATTTCGTGGAATCGTGAATCCCCGACGATGGTCCGGGCCATGTCGCGATGAGCGCGGAGGGGGGAGATGAATGAGGTGATGCAGAGGACGCCACTGCGGCAAAGGATGGCGCTGACTTCGGCAATGCGACGGATGTTTTCCTCTCGGTCCTTGAGCGAGAAGGTAAGGTCGCGGTTGAGTCCGGTGCGGATTTCGTCGCCGTCGAGCACATAAGCATTACGGCCCTGCTGGACGAGGTGTTGTTCGAGGGCGCGGGCGAGGGTGGATTTTCCGGAGCCGGAGAGTCCGGTCATCCAGATCACGCATCCGCGGTGGCCGGTGAGGCGCTCGCGTTCGGCCTGATCCATGGGTTTGACCTGATTAATCAGGTGTAAGTTCGGCTTGTTCATGAAGGGGCAGAGGATACGGATTGGCGGGGAGGGGGCAAAGCCTTTTCTGTGGTGTTTTGGAGGATTGCCGGGGCGGGCGTTGGGGCCTACACTGGGGTCATGAAAACGGGTGTGGCGTTGTTGGTAGCTTTTCTGGGATTTGCGGTTGCGGCGATTGGCTCGCTGGAGCTGGTGCTGGTGAATGGTGCTGTGGTGCGGGGCGAGTGGGTGCGGACGGGGGAGGATGGGGTGGAGCTGTCGGTGGAGGGGGTGTCACGGGTGATTCCATGGACGATGATTTCGATGGCGGACCGTTACCGGATGGACGGACATTTTCGTGCCCATTTTGCGGCGATTCTCGCCGGTCAGAACGTGCCGGCTTTCGCGGGAGATTCGGATGAACGATTCCGAGAGTGGTCGGTTGAGGCGATCCCGGCACCGGAGGTGGACGAGGTGGAGGTGGAGCTTCCGGTATGGGCGTTCAGGGCTCCGCGCGGCGTGGGGGCGACGTCGTTGCCGGGCTGGACGGAAGGGGCGATGCTGAAGGGTTGGGTGGTGCAGTACGGGCCGGACCGGGATCAGGTGGCGGTGGTGTCGTTGCGGGACCCGGATGGTGAGGGCCTCGCCCAGCAGGTGCACGTGTTGGATGTGCAAACGGGCAATGCCGAGGTTTTGCGGAGGTATTCGCGCAGTGGAGGGGTGGAGCCGAGACTGGCGTTCCGGCGAATCGGGTTTCGGTCGAGGTATGAGTCGGTTCGGGTGGATTCGGATGCCACGTTTACGCTTCCGGATGAAGGACGGGGTGGGCTGGGGGTGGAGGTGGAGATCCGATTGGTTCGGGGTCGGGAATCGGTGACGCTGTTTCTCGCAGGTCAGCCGGAGCTGATGGAATTGAAGGCGGGCGAATGGCTGCCGCAGCCCCTTTTGCAGCCTCCGTTTTTGCGGCTTACTGCGAAACGGGCGGAAGAAGATGTTGAGGTTGGGGTGGGATTGTTCATGGGGCGGCTGGGGGTCTTCCCCCAAGGAAACGCGCCGCGGATGGTGAGGTTGACTGGATTGGATGTGGAGGGACGAGAGGTGGCTAGCCTGGATGTACAGCTTCCCGAACAACCAAGTTACGGGCGTGAACACGTGACCGGAAGGATGACGAATGCTGGTCAGGTCAGGCGAATCGAGGGGCGACTGTTTCTCGGATCGATGCTTGGCGAGGCGGTGGGTGCGGTCCGGGTGAGAGGGACGGTTGAACAGCCGGGCGTTGCCGAGTAAAATAATCGTCACGTTCATCGACGTGAAAATCGAGCCCGAGGCCCGGCGATCATGACGATTGGTATGACGGGAAAGCGTTGGACGGTTTCCAAACCTTGGAAATGGAGGGGGTTTTGGTTTCCAAACCTTGGAAATTGGGGATGGGGGGGGCCGCTTTGTTGTCCGATCGGCGACGTTTTTGGGTGGGAGTTTTCCAAGGTTTGGAAACGCGGGGAGGGTGGTTTTCCAAGGTTTGGAAA
>DAOLCW010000059.1:0-17551 GCA_035327665.1 Kiritimatiellia bacterium | reverse complement strand
CCTCAAACCCCCCATCCTCCGGGCGAAACAACGGACACCACCGAATCCGCCCATCCCCCCCCAGATACCCCGAAAGCGGCCCCCCCTCCGCAGTAAACGGCGCCGACCGCACCGCCCGAACCCCGTGCCATCGCTGAAGATTCCGGGTTTGGATATCCGCCGCCGCCGCCACAAACCCCCCGTGGTCCCCCGCATACCCGTGGTTCGCCGCCACCAACTGCCGCAAGTTGTTCTTGCACGTCACCCCCTGCCCCGCATGCCGGTGGTTCAAAGCCGCCGGAGCCAGCAACCCCGCAAGCAACCCAACCACCGCCACCACCACCAACAACTCAACCATCGTAAACCCGCCCCCCCCCGTTTCCAAACCTTGGAAACCGACCCCCTTTTCATTTCCAAACCTTGGAAAAATCCGCCGTTTTTTTTCCAAGGTTTGGAAACCGCGGCAACCGGGTTTTCCAAGGTTTGGAAACCACACCGTCATGGCAACACCTCAAGATAATACAACGCCGCCGCCACCGGTTCCGGATCAGGATGACTCACCCACCCATCCTCCCCCGCGATCTCCTCGCCAAACCACGTGAGCACGCCATTCACCCCCCGCAACATGCGATAGCTCCGGCCCGCCTCCGCAAACCACCGGAGGTGAGGCTGACCCCCCGCAAGTTCAAGCTCAAGCCCCGCAAAATGAATCACCCCCACCCCCCGCAAGTCAAAGCCGTCGGTCAACGCCGTCGTCGACGGCGACGCATGGTTAAACGGATCGTAAATCGGGCGACCGGACGAGTCGGTGGTCGAACCATTCCCAATCACATCGATCAGACGGACATAACGAATAAAATTCAAATCCACCGACCCATTGACAACATTGGGATGATCCACAAGAACCGAAAGGTCGAATGGAGTTCCGTATTCCAGTCGATGCTTCCCCGCCAATCCATCGACCAGCGTCACATCCAGCGAACCGAAAAGGCCAACCTGATTCGTCCCCAAATACGTCGAGGGAAACCTCGCCCACGCATTCGTCGTCGTCCCCACTTCCACGAACGCCAATTCAGCAAACGTGTATTCCACATCCCCCGGACGGGTCCAATCGGTAAACCCGTTCTCGAACACCGCAAAGTCAGGACCCGGACGGTTCGCGATCCCGCCTTCGAACGACACGGTAAGCCGTCCTCCGTTCCCCAGCGAAAACACATGGAAAGGCATATCCTGTTCATCGAGATCGAACCCGCCGGGAAAACCAATCACCACCTCCGGACCCGAACCGAAGTCGCCGTTGGAATTCCGGGAATACCCGCCGCTCCCCGCAACCGGCTGCACCCACCCCTCAACATTTGAAATCCACCCCCGGAACACCGTCGACGTCCCCGGAATCCCCGAGTCATTCCCGCCAAACGGACCCGTTGCGACAGCGGGAAGGCCGAACCCCAGCCATCCCGCTGCCACGACCCAAATGACCCTCCGCAACGTCATCGCACCGGAACATCCTGACGGGTTCCAAATGCGTGCTGGATGTCGCCGAGACGTCCGCTCCGGATCGACCAGCGACCCGTCCGGCGCTCATACACCGCCGCATTCGCCCGGCCATCGCCATCGTAATCGGCAACCACTGGAATCCCCAACCGGGGACCAAACACAAACGCCTCCGGCGCACCTCCTCCGCTGGGCAAAACGTACCAGGTCGCCGAGCGGGGATGATACACCGCGATGTCCGCCCGACCGTCCCCGTCGTAATCCGCAGGCACCGGTTGAGCCTCCCGCCATCCCCAATTCTGACGAACCAACTGACCATCCGAGCTCCGCAAAATATACCAATCGCCCGCCGCAGGATGATACACCGCGAGATCGGTGATCCCGTCCCCGTCATAATCCGCAGGCACCGGCACCGCTGCGCTCCATCCCCAGTTCACCCGACGCAACTCGCCATTCGAACTCAACAGAATAAACCAGTTCCCACTCCCCGGATGATACACCGCGAGATCGGTGATCCCGTCCCCGTCATAGTCCCCCGGTACCGGCTGAGCCTCCTTCCACCCCCATTGACGCTCAACCTCCTCCCCCGTCGAACTGAGATGAATGCGCCACGTTCCCGATCGCCCATGGTAAACCGCCGGATCCGCGAACGAATCCCCGTCAAAGTCCCCCGCCACCGGCACACCACCGCGACGATTAAACCGGAACAGGGAGAACGACGCTTCGGTATGTTGAATCGCCCATTCCCCCGTGAAGGGACGATACACCGCAAGGTCGCTCCAGCCGTCGCGATCAAAATCGTTCCTCACCGCCGGCGCCACCAACTCGATCAAGCGGCTGAAAAATTGGCCGAAATCGGCATACGCCACATACAGCGAATTCACCAAGGGGTCCCAAACAATCTTGCCGATCCCGAAGCCCGTCGCCTCGTCAATCGCCGCAGTCCGAAGATCCTCGCCGGTCGCCGGATCGGTGACCACAAGTTCATTGCCAAACCCCCGCACCGTGTAGAGACGGCCCCGGGTATCGAACGTCATGTAACTAACCTGGGCCTCCACCACCACCGCGCCATCCGCCGCCGTCAGCCCTCCCCCGGCCAGCGCAGCCGGCGAAAAACGCAATACCCGGGCGGGAAATTGCTCCGCCACAAACAAATGGCCCGAAGCATCGAACGCAATGCCGCCCGAAAAACCGCCAATCGCAATCACCGGCTGAAAACTCCCCGCCACCGGATCGTACCGGCTGATCTGCGTTCCCGCCGCACCCGGGTTGATCACCACATACAACGCCCCCGACACCGGATCGACCGCCATATCATAAAGACCATCCGTCCCCGCTTGATCTACAAAACTGCCACCTCCATCAATAAAACCGATGCGACTCGGGAAGGGGAAATTGAAACTCGTTCCAAAACCCGCCACCAACCTCCCCGACGCAACGGCAATCCCCCCGATACTGGCATTCACAGGCAGCGATCCCGCCGTCGCCGCGGCGAGCGAGCCGAGGTTGAGCCGTTGGATCGACCTCCCTTGCCCGTAATACAAAAAGCCGCCATCCAGATGAAGACCTTCGATCAGGGTAAACGTTCCTTCCGTCGAAGCCAGAGTTTCCGTCGAAGAGCCGCGCGCGGGAAGAAATCCTGCGGTTGCGGGGGACGCGTTGAGCGCCACGGCGAGCATCCATGCCATCGGCACGAATCGTTTCATCTTATCTTTCCTTTTCTGCCTCTTTCGCGGAGGCGTGATGTCATTTCCATCGCGAAAAGGAATACGGACAAAGAGACAACTCCCGGTCCGACCAGCCCTATTTCCTGCCCGCGATAGTGCTTGTTCGAGGAGAAATGAAATACGTCTTCTGGCTTTCCGCCCGACCCGTCGCCTTCCCAATCGCTCTCGCGAAAAGTGGCTCATTGACGACTCGGTTGCTCCCGCCCCGAAAGGCAGGAAGCGCGGCATTACAGCGGCGCGACCGCGTCCGATTCTCACGGACTTCCGTTTATCTCATTCCTGTTCTGCTGACAAAGAACTGCCACCATCCTAGGCCCCAACTTGCGGGGGGTCAACCACCGATTCCTTTTCTATGCCCATTTGGAGTGCGGCAGCTTGATGCCGCTTTGTCCTTCGCTTCTCGAAGCGAAGGGTGGAATTTGGCTCTGAAGCGGCAGATTCAGTAATTTCCCCAATCGACAACTAAAGAAAAGCGGCGTCAAGCCGCCGCACTCCAAAAGATCCGCGACCGCAGATCAAAAGGCCAAACGCCAGCCTTCGTTTCTCGAAGCGAAGGGTGACCACACGGCAACCCGACCTCACCCCCCTACACATTAAACAGGAAATGACATACATCGTTTTCCTGCATGATGTAGCTCTTGCCTTCGATCCTCAACTTGCCCGCCGCCTTGATTGCCGCCTCCGTGCCATGCTCAACCAGATCCTTCACCTGGTACACCTCCACCCGGATGAACCCCCGCTCAAAATCCGAGTGAATCACCCCTGCCGCCTGTGGCGCCGTGGACCCCTTGCGAATCGGCCACGCCCGGATTTCCTTCGGACCCGCTGTGTAATAACTTTGCAGCCCCAGCAATTCATACGCTCCCCGCGCCACCACCGCCAGCGCCGGCTCCTCCATCCCCAGCGAAGCCAACATCTCCGCCCGGTCGCTTTCCTCCAGCTCCGCCAGTTCCGATTCGATCTTCGCGCATACCGGAACCACCCGGCCCCCGCTCTCCGCCGCATACGCCCGAACCCGCTCGACCAGCGGGCTTTCCCCCTCCAAATCGTCCTCCGCCACATTCGCGATGTACAGAATGTCCTTCGCCGTCATCAGCCCGTAACCGTCCACGATCTTCTTTTCGTCCGGATTCTCCCACGTATGATAACGCAAAGGCCGCCCCTCATTCAGATACCTCTGGCAAATCTCCAACACCGACACCCGCAACTTCGCTTCCTTGTCCCCCGACCGCGCCGACTTCACCGCCTTGCCCAGCGCGTTTTCCACCAGTTGCAAGTCGGCCAGCATCAGCTCCGTCTCGATCGTCGTGATGTCCCGGATCGGATCGAGTTCCCCGTCCACATGCGTGATGTTCTCGTCCTCAAAACAACGTACCACCTGAAGAATCGCATCCACCTCCCGGATGTGGGAGAGAAATTTATTCCCCAACCCCTCCCCTTCGCTTGCCCCCCGCACCAGCCCGGCAATGTCCACCAGCTTCAACGCCGAAGGAATCACCTTCTGGGTCGTGATGTAGCGGTTGATCACCGCGAGGTTCGGATCCGGCACCGGCACCACTCCCACATTCGGCTCGATCGTGCAGAACGGATAATTGTTCGCCTCCGCCCCCTGCGACAACGTTAACGCATTGAAGAGCGTGCTCTTCCCGACATTTGGCAATCCAACAATTCCTGCTTCCATGCCGGTCAGCCCATCACATCCGCCATCGCATCCGCCAACCGGTCCACGTTGCGGGGGGTGATCCCCGCCACATTGATCCGGCCGCCCTTCACGATGTAGATACTGTACGTATCCCGCAGCTTCACGACCTGCTCATCGGTCAACCCGCTGAACGAGAACATTCCCCGCTGCGCGCCGAGAAACGACAAATCCCCGCTGACCCCGCGCGAGGTCAGGGCGTCCACCAACTGGGAACGCACCATGGCAATCCGGTCCCGCATCCCGTCCAATTCCTCCCGCCATGCCTTGGCCAGCCCCGCATCCCCGAGGATTTCCTCCACGATCAATCCGCCGTGCGCGGGCGGGTTGGAATAATTCACCCGGGCCGCCGCTTCCGCCTGGCTTCCTACCGCCTCCGCCGCTTCCGCCGTGCCCGCCACAAACGTCACCGCCCCCGTCCGGTCCTGATACAACCCGAAATTCTTGGAGAACGAACTCGCCACGATGCACTCCTTGCATACCTTCACCATTTCCAGCAACCCTTCCCGGTCCGCTTCAAGTCCCCCGCCGAACCCTTGATACGCAAAATCCAAAAACGGCAGCCAGCCCTGACCCCCCGCAACCTCCGCCACCTCCCGCCATTGGTCGAGGGTCAAATCCACCCCGCTCGGGTTATGGCAGCACACGTGCAGCAGCACCACATCCCCCGCCGGAACCATCCGCAGCGCCTCGATCATGTTCGTGAAGTCCAGCCCCTTCGAAGCCGCGTCATAATACGCATACTCCTCCACCGTGAACCCCGCCGCCAAAAAGATCCCCTTGTGGTTCGCCCACGTCGGATTGCTCACCCACACCTTTGCCTTCGGCTGCACCTTCCGCAACACATCCGCCCCCACCCTCAGTCCCCCTGTGCCCCCCGGGGTATGCAACGTCCGAACCCGGCCCGCCGCCAGCAGCGGATGATCCGCTCCAAACAAAAGCTCTTGCACCGCTTTACGGTACCCCGGCGACCCGCCGATCGGCATGTACGACTTCGTCGCCGCCTTCGCCAGCACCCGCTTCTCCGCCTCTTTCACCACCGCAAGGATCGGTGTCCGCCCCTCCTCGTCCTTGTACACCCCCACCCCCAGATTGATCTTCTCCGGGGACGAATCGCGGTTAAATGCCTCGGTCAGGCCCAAAATCGAATCCGGCGGCGCCGGAACAACAGCTTCAAACATGGTAGTTCCTTTTCCTCAACGGGGGTAGGCTTGCCGGATCAACGCGGACACCGCGTCCGCCTCCGGATGAACGATTCCCATCTCCCGGACCACACTTTCCGGCGCGTCCGAGGCATGGGCCGCATTGATCATGATATCCGTCCCAAACTCCTTGCGAACCGTTCCTGCCGTCGCGTTCGCCGGATTCGTCGGACCCAGCGCCTTGCGGATCTTCTCGATCGCCCGCGCTCCGTGATAAATCAAAACCAGACACGTTGCTGTGCCCGGCTTGCTTTTCTCACCTGTGGCGACCGCATCCGGACGCGATCCCGTCATGAACTTCACCAGTTCGAAAAACTGTTCATCCCCGAACAGCGGCCCCATCACCTTGCCCAAGCCCGCCGCCGCCTCCGCCGGAAGCTCGAACCCGAACTCCTTAGCGAGCGCCGATACCGACCGCGCTCCGCACGGCTCCACCAGTTTCTCCCGGAGCACATCCCGCACCGGACCGTAAAACTCCTCCCCTTCCGCCACGCTCATGTGGTGAATCTTCGCCCCGATCAGCTTCAACCCCGTGCCGGTAAACAAATCCAGAATCATCCCCGGACGCAATCCCGGGAACCGGAAATTATCCGGCTTGATCATCACCAGCGACGTCTGAGCCTCCGCTCCCAACTCCAGATCCACCGCCTGTTCGAGGATCCCTCCATCGGTCGCCGAATGATCCGCCCACAGGTTCAGTATCGCCGACGCCTCCGCCGCGTTCCGCGCCGCGATCACCGCCGGCTCGAAATACACCGTCGCCCCCGATCCATCCTTCACCCATTCCCCGAAAGAATCCCGAAGCGTCGCCCCATCGCCCGGCAGCCCCCCCACCGCCTCGGCCACCTTCGCCACCGCATCCTCCCCCTCCAGCAACAGCAGCAACACCCGCTGAACCTTCCCCCCCGACGGACCGTAATGCGCCTGCACGTACTCCGCCAGCAACCCCGACTCCTCTCCCGGCAAGCCCCCCAGCAACTCCGAAAACCCTTTGGTCAAATCCGGTCCCGGCCCGAACATCCGCGCCCCCACCAAATCCAGACAGGTCCGGGTCATCAGGCGACTGATCAGCGCCCCTGTCCGCTCCTTGGCCAGTGTGGCCGGGTTGATCAAAACAAATGCCAATTCTTTCGCCATCATCAATCTCCGCAAGAGGTAAGGAAGTTCTCGTAACCCCGCACAGTAATGGAATACGCACCCCGCAATCAAGAAGGACTTGGAAACCTCCACCCTCCCGGCTTCCCTCAATGTTCATTTTATGCCATGCTTCTCCCATGCAAGAGTTCAATCACGTCAAGGCGGCGTCTCCAAACGCCCCCCCGGAATCCAGCCCCTCTCCCTCCCCTCACCCCTCCCTCGACGAGTTCCTCAATTGTGCCCGCGAATCCCGGGAAATCACCCTTGGCAACCTCGTCATGATTGGCGAAATCCCCTCACCCACCTTCCAGGAGGCTCACCGCGTCAACGAATTCGTCCACCGCCTCATTGAATCCGGGGTCGAGAATTGCTCGGTCGACAATGTCGGCAACGGCATCGGCATCATCGCCGGATCCACCGGCGACCAAAACATCCTTCTCGCCGCCAGCGCCGACTCCATCCACGATAACGATTTCGACCACGCCATCTCCGTTTCCCCCGATAAAATCTCCGGATGCGGCATCAGCGACAGCCTCGGCATCAGCGTCCTCGCCACCCTCCCCATCCTTCTCGACCGCCTTGGCCTCAAACTCCGCTCCAACCTTATCCTCCTCGCCGCCGCCCGCAGCGCCGGACGCGGAAACCTCGAGGGCATCCGCTACTTCCTCCAGCACGCCCGCAACCCCATCCACCTCGGCATCTGCCTCAAAGGCGCCCCTCTCGGACGCCTCAGCTACACCTCGCTCGGCATGCTCCGCGGCGACATCACCTGCAAAGTCCCCCCCGAATACGACTGGACCCGCTACGGAGCCGCTGGCGCCGTAATGACCATCAATAAAATCATCAGCCAGATCGCAGCCATCCCCCTTCCCCGCCAACCCGCCACCAACATCGTCCTCGGCTCCCTTGAAGCCGGCACCACCTACGACCGCATCGCCCGCAAAGCCGTCCTCAAATTCGAAATCCGCAGCGAAGATCCCAACCAGGTCCAGCAAATCAGCGAAGACATCGCCGATATCGTCGCCGAAACCGAATCCAAGTCGGGCGCGGAAATCGCCCTCGACATTTTTGCCCGCCGCGCCCCCGGAGGCATTCAAATCAACCATCCCCTCGTCCGGCGCAGCCGGGACATCCTCACTCAACTCGGCATTCCGCCTCGCATCATGCCCAGCACCTCGGAAACCTCCGCCCTGATCGACCAAAACATCCCCTCGGTAACCCTCGGACTCACCCATGGCGAAAGCTTGTCCGACCGCCAGGAAACCCTGGAGATCACCCCCATGTTCCAGGGCATTGCCCAGCTCCTCGGGCTTATCGCCGCCGTCGATGGAGGCCTCGCACCATGAAATTGTCCCGCACCCATCGCCAACCCAGCTCCAACAAGCCCGCCGACCTCAAGCGCATCGGAACCACGATCAACGGTTGGCTTGAAACCAACACCTTTCACCACTCCCAGTTCTCCGACCTCCGAGCCCTCGTCGAGGAAAAGCAGCGCAAAGGCCTGACCCTTTCCGTATGCATCCCCACCCTCAACGAAGAAGCCACCATCGGCAAGGAAGTAGTCGTCCTCAAATCCGAACTCCGCGACCGCATTCCCCTCGTCGACGAAATCGCCGTCATCGACTCCGGCTCCACCGACAACACCCGCGACGTCGCCGCCGAGTTCGGCGCCGATGTCTACCTCGCCTCCGACATCCTGCCCGAAGTCGGGGCCAAACGCGGCAAGGGCGAAAACCTCTGGAAAGCCATCCATCAACTCAAAGGCGACATCATCGTGTACGTCGATGCCGACATTAAAAACATTCATCCCCGCTTCGTTTACGGCCTCGTCGCCCCCCTCATCCTCCGCGAAGAGATTCATTACGTGAAAGCCTTCTACGACCGCCCCCTCATCTTCTCCGAGGGGGTCCGGCCCTCCGGCGGCGGGCGGGTCACCGAAATCCTCATCCGCCCCCTCTTCTCCCTCTTCTTCCCCGAACTCACCGCCATCATCCAGCCCCTCTCCGGAGAGTACGCGGTCCGCCGCGAGGTCCTCGAAAAAATCCCCTTCCCCATCGGCTACGGCGTCGAGACCTCCCACCTCATCGACGTCTACGACAAGTTCGGACTCAGCGCCTTCGCCCAAACCGACCTCGACCAGCGCATCCATCGCAACCAGCCCACCGCCGATCTCGGCAAGATGGCCTTCGGCATTCTGCGCGCTTTTCTCTCCCGCCTGCGCTCGCTCGAAATGGTCCGCGACCTCCCCGAACTCAGCATGATTCTCCGCCAGTTCCAGGCCCGCGACACCCGCTACGAGCAAATCCAATTCGACATTCGCGAAGAAGAGCGGCCTCCGATGATCGAAATCCCTGCCTACCGGAAAAAAATGGGGCTGGATTAATCAGGATGCGGGTCGCCGTTCTCCACTACCACCTTCTCCCCGGCGGAGTCACCCGCGTCATCGAATCCGCCGCGCTCTCCCTTGCCCACGACCCCGTTCGCGTCGCCGTCTTCGCCGGGAGCATCCCCGAAAACCTTCCCTCCACCTTTCCTCCCACCGCCTGCATCCCCGAACTCGCCTATGGAAGCTCCACCGACCCCGAACACCTTTACCGGCAACTCCTCGATCGCTCCATAGAATGCCTCGGCGGCCCGCCCGACCTCTGGCACATCCACAACCACAGCCTCGGGAAAAACCTCGCTCTCCCCGCCCTCGTCGAATGGCTCGCCGCTCAAGGCCACCCCTTGCTTCTCCAACTCCACGACTTCGCCGAAGACTTCCGGGCCCGCAACTACTCCCTCCTCCTTCAGAGCTTCGCGAACCAGGACACCCACCTCCTCCGGACCCGGCTTTACCCCTGCGCCCCCCACGTGCTCTACGCCGCCCTCACCTCCCGCGACGCCTCCATGCTCGCCCGCTCCGGGATCCCCGCTGACCACATCCGCCTTCTCCCCAACCCTGTCGCCCCCCTCCCCGCCGCCGCCTCGGTCTCCCCCCCCACCCACGCCATCATCACCTACCCCACCCGGGCCATCCGCAGAAAAAATATTGGCGAATTCCTCCTCTGGGCCGCCTCCCGGCCGGAGCGCTTCACCTTCCAAATCACCCTCGCTCCCACCTCCCCCTCCGACGCCGAACCCTACCGGCACTACAAGCAACTCGCCGCCGACCTTAACCTGCCCGTCGAATTCGAGGCCGGCATCAACACCCCCTATCCCGACCTCATCGCCCGGTCCACCGCCCTCGCCACCACCAGCATCGCCGAAGGCTACGGCCTCGCCTTCGCCGAACCCTGGATTCAGGGCAAGCCCCTTCTCGGGCGCAACCTCCCCGAAATCACCCGCGACTTGACCCACGCCGGCCTCGACCTTTCCTCCCTATACACCAAGTTTCTCGTCCCCCTCGCCTGGATCGATCTCCCCTCCCTCCGCAACACCCTCTCCACCGCCCTCGATACCCTCTATCAAAGCTATTGCCTCCCCCTCCCTCCCCATGCCCTCCAGCGCGCGCTCGACTCCATGATCCAGGAAGACCACATCGATGTCGGACGTCTCGACGAAGCCCGCCAGATCCTCCTTCTCCGTTCCCTCGCCACCGATCCCGCACGGGCCAAAGCCTTGCATCCTCATCCTCTCGATGCTCCTCCCGTGACCCGCGAGATCCTCTGCCGCAATCGTGACGTCATCCTTCGCGAGTGCGGCTTCCCCGCCTACCGGAAACGACTACTCGACATCTACCAAGACCTCCTCACCCGCCCCACCACCACCCGGCCAGCTCCCCCCCAGTCCGGCGAACCCCTCCATCAACAATTCCTCGATCCCGAAAAACTTCACCTCCTTCGGACCTGAACCGATGCCCGACCTCGAAACCACCCTCCTCAACATCCTTCATCGCCACCGCAGCGACGTTCCGCCCATTCCCACCACCCACCCCTCCCGGCTTGTCCCCCTCCCCGGCATCCGCGCCGTCCTTTTCGATGTCTACGGAACCTTGCTCGCCTCCGGAGCCGGTGAACTCGGCATCGCCCGAAAACCCGATGCCGCCCTCGCCTTTGCCCAAGCCCTTCATTCCATCGGCATTCAGGTACCTCCGGCTCGGGCCGCCTCCCTCCTCACCTCATGGCGGGCCTGCATTCACGACGATCATGCCCGCTCCCGCGCCCGCGGCATCGACACCCCCGAAGTCGACATCCGGGAAATCTGGGCCGAATTCCTTACTCTCCATCCTCAACTCCCCCCCGCCAACGACCTCCCCCGCGATCACCTTCTCAGCATCGCCGCCCTCGAATACGAATGCCGGGTCAACCCCGTCGCCCCCATGCCCGGCCTCATCCCCATGCTCACCTCCCTGCACGAAACCGGTCTTCCCCTCGGCATCGTCTCCAACGCCCAATTCTACACCCCTCTGTTGTTCACCGCCTACGCCGGATCTCCCATCGAGCAGCTCGGAATCAACCCCGACTACTGCGCCTGGTCCTATCGCCATCGCGTCGCCAAACCTTCCCCCCGCCTCTTTCAAATCGTCCTCGACGCCCTCCTCCGCGACCACCGCATCCACCCCGCGCAAGTCCTCTACCTCGGCAACGACATGCTCAACGACGTGTGGACCGCTCACACCGCCGGATGCCAAACCGTTCTCTTCGCCGGCGACCAACGCTCCCTCCGCCTCCGCGAAAACGACCCCCGATGCCGCGATCTACAACCCCACGCCGTCATCACCCGCCTCGACCAGCTCCCCCCTCTTCTCAGTGGAGTCTTCCCGTGATCTCGCCACTCCCGAATCAGCAACGCCGCCGTATGGAGTGCGGGATCTGGATCCCGCTTTGTCCTTCGCTTCTTGAAGCGAACGATACCACCCAACAACATCGCCTTGCCGAGGCAAAACCCCAAGGGGCGAAGACGGGCCGAAGACTCCAGGTATCAACACAAACCACCAAGGATCGCACCCACCCCCATGCATGAATTCGGAGTAGCCGAAGGCCTTCTCAAAGCCGTCCTCCACGCCGCCGAAACCCACGGCGCCACCCGCGTCGTCACCGTCCGCCTCCGCATCGGCCACCTCGCCGGCATCGTCCCCGAATCCCTCACCTTCGCCTTTGAAGCCCTCGCCCAGGACACCCTCGCCCACGGCGCCACCCTCCACATCCAATCCATCCCCGTCACCTGCCACTGCCCCCATTGCAGACTCGACTTTCCATGCTCCCCCGGCTTTTATCAATGTCCCACCTGCAACCAGTCCAGCTCCGATCTACGGACCGGACGCGAACTCGACATCATCGATATGGAGATAACCTGAACCATGTGCGCCACCTGCGGATGTTCACAACCCACCGGACCCCACCATCACCACCACGGTCACCACCATGACCACGATCACGGGCCCCACCACCTCCACCCCGATCCATCCGGATCCCGCGTCGTCAACCTCGCCCAGTCCCTCCTCGCCCAAAACGACCGCTTCGCCGAGCAGAACCGCGGCATCCTCAAGGCCCACCACATCCTCGCCGCCAACCTCATGTCCTCCCCCGGCTCCGGAAAAACCGCCCTCCTCGAACGCACCCTCGCCGACCTCATGCCCGAACTCCGCATCGCCGTCATCGTCGGCGACCTCGCCACCGAAAACGACGCCGCCCGCCTCCGCAAAACCGGCGCCCCCGCCCACCAGATCATGACCGGAACCGCCTGCCACCTCGACGCCCACGCCGTCCAGCACGCCTTCGACCACCTCGATCTCCCCTCCCTCCACATCCTCTTCATCGAAAACGTCGGCAACCTCGTCTGCCCCGCCTCCTTCGACCTCGGCGAACGCCTCAAAGTCGTCGTCATGTCCGTCACCGAAGGCGAAGACAAACCCCTCAAATACCCCTCCATGTTCCAGCGCGCCGACATCGTCCTCATCAACAAAATCGACCTCGCCCACGCCGCCGGCTACCACGAACCCACCGCCCTCGCCAACCTTAAATCCGCCGCCCCCCAGGCCCAAATCATCCCCTGCTCCGCCAAAACCGGCCAAGGTATGGATCAATGGTACAACGCCCTCCGCACCCACCTCCCGCCCCGGAACCCGTAACGCCGCCGTTCACCAGCCGTTGAGCGCCGCGTCCGCGCGGCGGTCAACGGTATGGTGCGACGGCTTGTTCGGCACCTCATTCGCTTTCCTGCGAGCTTCGTTCATACATTTACTAGGCCCACTTCATGGCTTTTCGGAAAGCACGGTCATATTCCTCCTTCACGACGCCGAGGCGAAAGTCTTTACCGGGTTCCGAGAAGGTTCGGTGAATAAGAGTGTTTCTCATTGTGTTGATCTCGAGGAGGTCTCTTGCCTCGGTCGAGGTCAACTTTCCGATGGCGTGGAGTGCGGCGATGATGTGCTTGTAGTCAAGATTGTCCAAGGTGTGCCGCGTCTTCACAAATCGTGCCTTGAAGTGGGCGCAGCCCACCATGAGAAGAAATCCTTTTGCTTCGTGCTCGATGAACGCATGCAGGACTTGCATTGCCTCAATGTAGAATCCCTTCTTGTACGCATGGGCAGCGTGATCAGGGGGCCAGGATTGCAGCCGTATGTAGCTCTTGCGTTTGATAGGCATCTGACTTCTCCGCAGCGTCCGTCAGTCCGTCCACACAATAACCGTCGCCGACCATATCTCCCTGGCGTTGCCGTAGACATACATGTTGCCTGCCGGCATGATCATTCCGGCGCCACCGCCGCGCTGGACGTTGATGATTGCGTCACCGCCCATCCGGCGCGCCTCATCCTTGAGTTTGCGTATCGTTTCAGAATGTGGCCGCAATCGTCCGGCGTTTGCCTCGGCAATCCCGATGGTTCGGTAGGGACGGGAAATGTTGCTCGCGTCAAGAAGCTGCACCTGGTAGCCCACAGGCTTTGGGGTTGTCCGGGCGTCGTCATACACAGTACTGCTGGTGGACGTGCAGCCAGCGAGAAGAAGTGATCCGAGTAGCAGTATCGTCATTCTCATTGATTTCTCCTTGTGCCGAACGTTACGGCTCACCCTCGGCTCGCCCGCCACGGGCGAGCCGTAGTGGTGCAGGCGTTTGTTGGACGATCTTCTTGATCTGGTTCATTTTCCTTATCAATCCGGCCCCGCTAATATCATGTTCCCAAATGCGGATAACCGTCCACCCCGCTTTTCGGAGACCTTTACCGACAATTGCATCATGTTGCGCATTGCGGGAAATCTTCCGCACCCAGTAATCACGGTTACTTTCAGGAACTCGGCAGTGCTTTGGGCAACCGTGCCAGAAACATCCGTCGATAAAGACCGCCAGCTTGTGCTTTGGGAAACAGAAGTCGGGTGTTCCAATGATCGGATATTGACGACGCCAACCGGTAATCTTCCGAGATTTGAACGCCGCTAACAGAACTGTTTCCGTGGATTTGTTTCCCTTTGACCTGACTCTCGCCATGATCTTTGAGCGTTCGGATGGCGAGACGGTATCCATACCGGGCTACGAAATCACTTCGATCCATGATTCGTCAAATTTCAAGGCTTCAAGCACTTCGTCTCGGTCGAGGCGCGGCGGCTTCCTGATCCGAATGGCCAATCGGCGTTCGGGAACGTTTTCAATTATCGTGAATTGCGACCCATGCGGTTGCCATGTGAACACATGGCAATCCCCGTCCTTGTCGTAACCTTCAAGATTGTCATTGTCGTTCCACTGCCACCAGTAGGCTTTCGAGTCGTACATGACCGTATCGAACTCAAACGCCGACAACTCAAGAAGATCATCGGATTTGACTAATACAACGGTGCGAAGATGTTGAAACTTCTTTCGGACGCCCGCAACGCGCTCGTTGTAGATCGAAAGCACCTTTTCTCCCATATCGTTCGGATCGACGTTCTTGACCTTTTCCTGTCCGAATGAAAACGCGACCGAATTCCGCCCGGAGATCAAACGAACCTTTAAAACGGTAGCCGGCTTCTTGTTCTTAACGGTCTTCGCGCCCCATGCCGTTTGCTGAAGGATTATGTCGTCAAGCCCAACATTGGAGGGCTGCCATTTTGCGCCGATAAGTCTTGCGAATATTTCCTCCCAGTCAGTGCCCTCCAACCGAGGCGTTCCACGGGATGCAAGTAGATAGACAATCTCCTTTCCGAGGTTGAGCGCAAACCCAGCAGGAAAATTATTTAGCGGATACGGAGGCCGATATTTTTCGACCGTTCTTAGCCTTGGTCTTTTTGCCATAGCGTGATCCTTTCTCAAGCAACATCATTTGTCCGTCAAAGGATTGTTTGCTCGGATATACGAAATCGGGACGATGCCCATTTGACCAGCCGCATGACAAAAAGACATTCAGCAAAACGGCCTCTGCCACCGGAACCGGCAAACTATTGCCTGTCTGCTTTCGTGTTTGACTGTAGTTACAAACGATTTTGAAAGTTTCAGGGAATCCCTGTAGTCGTAACATTTCGCGTGGAGTAAGTCGTCTCTCGCCATTTACCAGTAGATAGTTGTACGATGCTCCAGCTCGCAAGGCGCATGAGTAAGGATACGCGCTGATATGTCCGGCTTTGTTCTCGTGCCAAATCGTCGGTTCCTTGGTCGGTGGATGTTTAGCAAGTCGGCGCTTCCGTATGTAGTCAGACGCGTAATAATCTTTGGGAACCCTTTTCTCAAGAACGTCTCGTAGAGGCTTCATGGGAATGCCGCCCTTTGGCCATTCAAATGCGTTTGGTTGCTTGAAGCCAACGATAAAGATGCGTTCCCGTTTCTGAGGAAGACCGAAATCCAAGGCGTTGAAAATCCTCCGATCAACCTGGTATCCGAGATTGCGCAAGACTTCCAGAATGCGCGCGAGAGTCTTCCCTCCGTTGTGGCCCGCCAGAAGTTTTACGTTTTCCAGAACAAAGGCATGTGGCTTTTTCGCCTCAATGATTCTGGCTATCTCAAAAAACAGGGTGCCTCTTGCATCTTCAAACCCTTTGCGATGTCCGATAATGCTGAACGGCTGGCACGGAAAGCCAGCGAGCAGAATGTCGTGATCCGGAATTGAGTTTGCATCAATGGCGTGGATGTCGCCTGCCGGGGCTTCGCCGAAATTGGCCGCGTAGGCTTTCTGGCAGTCTGGATCAATATCACTGGACAAGACACATTCCGCAGAAGCTCCAATCTTCTCCGCAACCCCCTCGATTGCATAGCGGAAACCGCCTATTCCGCAGAAAAGGTCGATGAAGCGAACGGTCTGTTTTGCAGTCGAAATCATAGGTGGGAACGTACCACACGCATGCCTGTCGGTTCAAGGTTCATCTTGATTCATTCCTCGTCCAGACACGGATCACCGACCGCCGCCGGGGACGGGCGCTGGCTGCAAATCCAACGTCCAAAGAACCCGGTGCAATCAAACTGAAACGCGGGGCGGCGGTTCGTGTGCATCCGATTTGTTAGCCTTTCCCATTCTTTTGGGCCTCGATGAAACTGAGAATCTTGTCCACTTTCGCATCGATATCGCCCTCTGCATGGATCGAAGGCGCTTGGTTTATCCACGTGATATTCTTGACGGCCTTTGGCATCTGACTGTTCGCCTCGGGGGATCCGAGTCTTATCGCAATCAGCTCGAGCAACTCAATCCATTCTTTGGTGGATGCCTTGTGCTCAGTGTGATCGTCAGCCTTCTCGATTTTTGCTGAACCATCGGCTTCTAAGATATACCTGTCTGGAGAGACCCATGAGAAGGAATCCCACCGTCCCACCAAAGTATCAGTCCTCCAGTGCTGAAAGAGTCTGTCTCCGAGCTTACCCTCACCGATGTAGATAGACTGACCCCGCTCGAATAACGCGTAAACCGCGTGGCAATTCCAGAAGGATATTGTCCGCTTTGTACGTTCCTCGTCTGACAACTTGCCTTTGCCATCCTTTTTTGGCGAGTAACCGCTCAAGTCCTTTCCTGGGACGACGTCCTTACGCGGACGTCCACGCACACCCCAGCCAACAAGATGCGGATTCCAGCGTATTCCACCAATATTGATCAGGGGCATGGTATTCTGGCTACAGAGTTTATTGACCGTACCTCATTTTTTGTCCACATCGTTTGAACTGCTTCGAGCAGTTGATCAACCATCTCATCATTGCCAAGCATATCATCTTTGATCTTCAACAACTTACCGATTAACCATCACTCTTGTAGCAGGCTTTTTGCCACCTCTTGAAGTAGGCCTTGTGTGCGCGCCAGAGTTTAGGGTGCTCGTCTCGTTATAAAGCCTACTTCGCGACACTTGATTTGGGTGGGCCGGGCTGGAATCATTTAAAAACTTCCTGCTGAACTCATCAACAGACATAACGCTAAACCTTTCACCTGTTTCGCAGAATAGCAG
>DAOLCW010000058.1:0-17690 GCA_035327665.1 Kiritimatiellia bacterium | reverse complement strand
ATCTCCTGGCCGAATCCCGCGCCCTCATTCACTTTACCGAACACGAAGGTTACGGTTTGCCACCGGTCGAGTCCATTATGGCCGGTACGCCGCCGGTGTATTCGTTGATCCCGGTAACGGAGGAAGTCATGGGCAAGACAGGCTGGCCTTTCCGCAACGACGCAGAAGAGTCCTTCCGCTTCAGTGTGGATCAGGCGCTGGAAACTACGCCGGAAACCATCACGGGGTGGGCGGATGACCTGCGGCAACGCCATAACTGGGCGGTGATCGGCCAACGCCTTATAGAAGGCCTTCAACAGCATGGGTGATGGTGAGCACGGGGATATAAATAATTGATCATTCCGGAAGGACTGTGGTAGCTGTTAAAAGCTTTTAGCTGAAATTCTGAGCCTTGTTTTCTATGACGAATACGGAAAAACCCTTGTTTTCGGTAGTCACCCCCAACTTTAACGGGGTGGGTTATCTCCCGTTGTGCCTGCGTTCGGTGGCCGACCAGCAAGGGATTTCCGGCTCGGTGGAACACTGGGTGATGGATGGTGGCTCCACCGATGGTTCGGTGGTCTGGCTGGAAGCGAACCATCCCCCCGGCTATTGGCAGAGCGAACCGGATCGAGGCATGTACGATGCCATCAATAAAGGCTTGGAGATCTGTCAGGGGTCCATCATATCCTACCTCAACGGCGACGAGCAGTATTTACCCGGCACCCTGGCCCGGGTGGAAAAACTCTTCGCCGAACGCCCGGACGTGGACCTGGTGTTCGGCAACGCACTGCTGATTAAGCCCGACGGCAGCTATGCGGCGTCCCGGCGCGGGTATCCGCCGCACTGGCCATTGATCGGGGTCAGTCAATTGTACGTGCTTTCCTGCACCATGTTTTTTCGCCGACGTATCCTGGAAGAGGGGTTTCGCTTCAACACCGCATGGAGGGCGGTGGGCGATGTGGATTTCGTGGTGAGCATTCTCCGGGCCGGACACCGGGCTGTCCATGATCCACAGTACTACTCCACCTTTACGCTAACGGGCGAAAATCTGGGTGGTGGGGCTAAGGCGCTTCAAGAACTGCTGGATTTTCGCCGCACCATGCCCGGGTGGGTGCGGGCGGCGGCCCTGCCGCTCAATGCCGCCCGCTTAACCCTTAAACTCTTGCAGGGAGGATACGGCTCAGATCGGGGTATGACCTACGCCGTCTACACCGGTGCTTCGCCCCAAAAGCGCACCGTATTCACTATTAACCAAACCAACCATCGCTGGCCCACATCATGAACGAAATTTTCCCATGAATGTTTTTATTACCGGCGGCGCCGGGTTTATTGGCTGCAACCTGGCGCGGCATCACCTGCAACGCGGGGACCAAGTCGTGGTGTTCGACAACTTGTCCCGCCAAGGAACCCCTTCCAATCTGCGTTGGCTTCAAGGCGATATCGGCGGTTCGCTCACCTGTATCCACGGCGACATCCGCGACGATGCCGCCTTGCTGGAGGCCCTGCCCTCCGATGCCGACCGGGTTTACCATCTGGCCGGCCAAGTGGCGGTAACCACCTCGGTTATTCGTCCCCGGGAAGATTTTGAAATCAATGCCCTGGGCACCTTTAATGTGCTGGAAGCCACCCGTGCCAAAGCTCCGGGTGCGGTGGTTATTTACAGCTCCACCAACAAGGTCTATGGAGAAATGGCAGAGTCCGAAATGGTCCTGAAAAACAATCGTTATGCTTACCGCCGCCTGCCGCGGGGCATTCCGGAAGAGCAGCCCTTGGATTTTCACTCGCCCTACGGCTGCTCCAAGGGCGCGGGCGATCAGTATGTGCGCGATTACGCCCGCATTTACGGCCTGAACACCGTGGTCATGCGCCAATCCTGTATTTACGGCCTACGCCAATTCGGGGTGGAAGACCAGGGCTGGATCGCCCACTTTTGCATCGCCGCCGTTTTTGGACGAAATATCCATATTTATGGGGACGGCAAGCAGGTTCGGGATGTTTTGTGGGTTGAAGATTTGATTGAGGCCTACGAAGCGGCCGCCTCGCGCATCGACGTCGCGCGCGGCGAGGTGTTTAACATTGGCGGAGGCCCGGAAAATACGCTTTCGGTATGGACGGAATTTCAGCCCCACCTCGAGCGCTTGGCTGGACGCCGCATCGACTGTGCCTTTGGGCCTTGGCGACCCGGCGATCAGCGCATTTATTGCAGTGACATCAGTAAAGCCGAGCGACTATTGAGCTGGCGGCCCCGCACCCGTTTCGCCGAAGGTATCGACAAACTCTATGGCTGGATCGCGCAGAATCCACATCTTTTTGCCTAGTCCTGCCGCTCCATGCGCCTCACCTACTCCATTGCAGATCAAAACCTTGCCTCGGCCGCATCCATCGGCATTTACAACATTTCCGTAGGCTTAATGAGGGCGTTGACCCGCCACCCGGCGTTGGAGCACATGACCGTGCTGACCAACCCGTCTATTCCGCCGGAAGCACATCCCGATGCAAAAATCGAAGTTCTTTCCTATGGCTCGCCGGTGGCCCATACCCGGGGGCGCTTGACATGGGATCAGTGGGGCTGTTACCGTGCGGCATCACGCGTCGGTAATCCATGGCTTTTCCTGCCCAAAGGGTTCGGATCTTTTGTGCGCGGGTGCCCGGTTTCCCTGGCTGTATATTTGCATGACATGACCTCGGTCATTTACCGGGAGCGCTACCCCGGCACGGTGCCTATCGCTCGCCACCTTTACTATATATGGACCCACCGGCAAACCTTGAAGCATGCACGCCTGGTTTTCACCAACACCGATTTCAGCCGCCGCGAAATCGCGGGTTGGGCTGAGCGCCACCGGATATCCTGTCCGCCGGTCATTGTGGCCGGGTACGGCTTTGATCATCGCTGGCCAACGCGTCCACGCAGCAAGCAGATTCTGGTGGACGTGCGCAGTTCTCCACACAAACGGACTGACCTCGCCTTGAATTTTGTTGCCCGATGGCACAAGGCATCCGGCTATGACGGACGTATCGTGTGCGCGGGAACCCTGCCTGCCCGCATACGCGCGCCCGATGCACCGGGATGGAATTACGTCGGCAAGGTGTCACCGGCTCGACACCTCGAGCTCATGGCGGAATCCCAGGCCTTGGTCCACTTCACCGAGCACGAAGGTTTTGGCATGCCGCCAGTCGAGGCGATTCTGGCCGGCACCGCCCCGGTGTATTCCTTGATTCCGGTTACCGGGGAAGTGATGGGCGATGTCGGCTGTCCCTTCAGGAACGATGATTATGCCTCCTTCGCCGACGCCATGGAAAAGGCTCTGAACACCTCGGCCGAAACCATCGCGGCATGGGCAGATGTCATGGAGAAGCGGCATCATTGGTCCCTGGTTGCGGGGCGGATTTTATCCGCGTTGAAGGAACATGGTCCAGCCTGAACCATCTACATCCGCCGCACCCCGACCGACGGTCACCGTGCTGATCACGGCCTACAATACACGGCCTGACTACCTTTTCGAAGCAGTACAAAGCGCGCTGGACCAGGACTGGAGTGACCTCGAGGTATTGGTGGTTGATGACGGTTCGGATCCGCCCCTATCGGATAGGCTGAAGGCTTTCGACGATCCCCGATTGATCTATCACCGCCAAGCTTTTAAGGGACTGCCGCATGCCTTGATCACCGGGATGAAGCTGGCCCGGGGGGATGCGGTGGCCATCCTCGATCATGATGATCGCCTGACGAAGGGCAGTGTGCGGGTGAGGTGGGAACTTTTGTGCAAAACCGGGGCGGGGTTGGCTTATGGCGACATCGATCTCATGGACCCGGCTGGTGCCATCTATGGCCACCAGCGTTTCCCCGATTTTGACGGCGTCGGGGCCTTCATACGGGCCTGCCTGATCCATCCCATCGGGCCGTTGAAACATGGTGCGGTCATGTACCGGCGTGAAGCGGCCCTTGCCGTGGGCAATTATGATCCGGCTCTGCCCATCGAGTACGACCTCGACTTGATTACCCGGGTCGCCTCCCACAGCGGGATAGCTCAATGTCACGAGGTGGTTGCCGCCTACCGGGTACACCCCAACAATTTCAGCCGTTCCTTTGTCTACCGGTTACGGCAAATTCTTTACCGATGGAATGTAATCGACAAACATGGCCTGCTCTGGCCACGCCGGATGACTGGCAAGGCTTTCACGGCTTTAACTCTGGTCGCCAAGGCGGTTTGGCAGGGCTTCACCTATCGTCGTCCCGCATGGTTAATACGCCGATTGCCAAGGCAATGAAGGCTTTGGAGGTAAGGACGGATTAACTTCGCCACGCGGAAAAGATCCCACAAAAAAGGATCAGGGTCGCCAAACACCAACCAAGTTGCTATACATACCTCTTTTCCTGTGAAAACGTTTCTTCCAGATCGGTGGGTAACCATCCTCCAGGCCGGCTTGCTCGGTGTGGCCGCCTTCCTCATTTACGTGATGTTCCACTGGTATGGAAACACCACCGAAGTGGAGAATTTTGGCCACTCCGCGTTCCGGTGGATGGTCGTCCTGTGGAAATCCGCGCGCATTTTCGGGGGCTCGACCAATTGGCTTGGCTGGTTCATTCCCTTTATCTCGATAGGATTAATCCTCATGCGCCGCCGGGAAATTGCCTCCCTTCCGAAAAGCGTCTGGTGGCCCGGCCTTCTCCTCGTCGCCCTCGCGGTCGCGGCCCACTGGGCGGGAGCCCGCGCTCAACAAACCCGGCTTTCCCTGCTCGCCTTAATCCTGCTCCTTTGGAGCATTCCCCTCTTCCTCTACGGATGGCAAACCGCCAAGCGGCTCATGTTTCCCGTCGGACTCCTCGTCTTTTGCGTACCCTTGAATTTCCTCGATGCAATCACCTTCCCCATGCGCATCCTCGCCGTGCAGATCGCCCACCTCCTTCTCAACGGATTAGGGATCGAGGCCATCCGGGCAGGCTCACTCCTTGTCCTGGGTGGTGACCCCCCTCTGCGCCTCGACGGATCCGACCCGGCCAGCGGCCTCGGCATTCTTCTCTCCCTGACCGCGCTCACCATGATTGCCCTTTCCTTCCTTCGAATTGTTTGGTGGAAAAAGGGCGTGATGCTCATTCTCCTCCCCCTACTCATGATTCTCGGCAATGCGTTCCGCTTTGTTGTACTCGCCCTGGCACAAACCGCGCTTTCTCCGGAGTCCACTCTCTCCCTTTACAAAAACCATTCCACCCTGCTGGTCATCGGGCTCACTGCCACCTTTATGGTTCTGCTTCATGTGGGCTTGGCCAAAATCCCCCCCGGTAGGAAGCCAACATGAAGCTCCCTCCCTCGTTATCCGCTCACCTCAGCCTCGTCGCGGTCTTGGCGGTAGGGACCTTTGCCCTCGCCAACTTCACCGAGATCGAACACACCGGCCTCGCAGGGGTGACCCTCCAATTGCCCGATCAGGTCGAACGGTGGCACGGCGACGAAATCTTCTATTGCCTAACCCCTCATCCGCAGGAGGTTTTCTTGCGCTCCGAAGCGCTTCCCGGCAATCGATGCCCGGAATGCGGGGAGGTCTTATCCCAGGGCTCCCGGTCCGAATGGGCCCTTCTTCCCTCGGACACCCGAATCCACAAAAAACTCTACCGCAGACCCGGCCACTCTCCTGTCGTTGGCTCCATCGTGCTCAGCGGATCCAGCCGCACCAGCATCCACCGGCCGCAAATTTGCCTCGTTGGACCGGGCCGCGAAATCGTCCGGACCCGCACCTTGCCCATTGAAATCACCGGGCGGCCTACCCTCCGCGTCACCGTCCTCGACATGTTGAACCAAGTCCGAAATCCCGACGGAACATGGCGGGAGTTCGGCACCTATTATGCCTACTGGTTTGTCTCCCCCCGTCATGAAACCCACTCCCACTGGGTTCGGATGTTCTGGATGGCCTACGACCAAATCTTCCGTGGTCAAACCCATCGCTGGGCCTACATCTCGGTTTCCGGCAACCGGGATCTGACCTCCGATGCCCACCTTGGAGAAATCCAACACTTCACCGCAAATATGTTCCCGCTTCTCGCGGTCGAATCCGTCCGGATTCCCGAATGATCACCGAGCTGAAAAAAAATAAAGGCCTCGATGCCAATACCGCCCACAAGGTCATGCTGGCGGTATCCGATGCCATCGCCATTGCCCTCGCCTTTTACCTCTCCTTCACCCTCCGTAACTACTTCTTCAGTTGGCGCGGCGGCGTTTACACTCCGAACATCCGTCATGCCATTTTCCTCCTCGCCCTCATACCCACCCTCGTCGCCTACTTCCGGGCCAACTACCTCTACCGCTCGCTCGCCATGCGCCGGACCATCGAACACCTGGAGCTTCTCTCCAAATCATGGCTGTTCTTTTTTGCCTTCTTTCTCGCCCTGATCTTTTTTCTCCGCATGCAATTGTTCGCCGAACACCGGATCACCATGACCCTGTTTTTTGTGATCGGTTGGCTCCTCATGTTCACCGGCCGGTTTATCGTCGTCCCCTCCCTCGTCAAACGCTCGCGCCTCTACGAACGTAAACCGAGCTGCGTGCTATGCATCGGCACCGCCACGGAGGCCATCCGCGTTCGCGACATCATCGTCCGCGAGTCCGACACCACCCAACACGTTCTGGGATACATTTCCGACCAACCCGGACAACCTGATGATGACGCCCCCCGCTATCTGGGGAAAGTCGAGGCCCTACCCTCATTGCTCGAAACACATCGCATTTCCGAAGTATTTATCCGGCTCCAGCCCGCCGACTGGAATGCGATGGTAGACATCCTTAAAGCCCTTTCTGGCCACGATACCCGGCTGCGAATCGCCGTCGATCAATTCGGCGCGGTCAAGGAACGGGTCCCCCTCCTCCCCGAGGCGGAATACGATTACCTCTTCGTGAACATCAGCCCACTCTACCGATTTGAGGGCTGGATCAAACGCATCGCCGACCGGATCCTCGCCTCCATCGCCCTTGTTCTCCTCTCCCCCCTCTTCGCCATCCTTGCCATCCGGATCAAGCTCGACTCTCCCGGACCCGTTTTTTTTCACCAAAACCGGGTTGGAAAGGATGGCCGCATCTTCAATGTCATGAAGTTTCGGACCATGCGCTCCAACACCGAAGATCATCACAAAGAGGCGGTGCGCAGGATCATCGAAGGGGATCATGACTACTTCAAAGCCAATACCGGAGCCCCCAACCTTCTCAAGGCTACCGACACCGCACAGATTACCCCCTTCGGCCAGTTCCTCCGAAAATCCAGCCTCGATGAACTCCCCCAATTGATCAATGTCGTGCGAGGCGACATGTCCCTCGTCGGTCCCCGCCCCCTCCCCGTCTACGAAGTGGAACTGTTTAAACCATGGCAGCATGTCCGGCACACCATGCGGCCAGGAATCACCGGATTCTGGCAGGTCTTCGGCCGCTCCGCCGTTTCCCACGAAAACACCATCTTGATGGATATTTTCTACATTATGAACTGGTCATTGTCTCTCGACGCCCGTATTCTCGTCCGCACGATTTTCGTCCTTTTAACCGGAAAAGGCGCGCTTTAATCCACCTCCGGAAGTGTTTCGAGTAGAGTATCATGAAGATAAATCTGGCAGTTCTAGGTCTTGGCCGATGGGGCCCCAACCACGTCCGCAATTTTTCCTCCCTCCCCAACGCGGAAGTTGTCCTTGGTGTCGACATTGAAGAAGCCAACCGCAAGCGCGTGGCCGCCACCTACGGCATCGAAACCACGGACGATGTCCAACACGCCTTTGCCCGATCCGACATCGACGCCGTCGTCGTCTGCACCCCCACTGAAACCCATACCGCAATCGTCGAAGCCGCCCTGCGCGCGGGCAAACATGTCCTTTGCGAAAAACCCATTACCCATCGCGCTGCCGACGCCTGGCGCCTCGCCGCCCTCGCCGCCGAGAAACAGCGCCTTCTCATGACCGGCCACATCTTCCTGTTCAACCCCGGCATCGAATACCTTGCCGAGGCCGTGAAAAATCATACCGCGGGTCCCCTCTACTACATCAAAGCCGTCCGGGCCAACCTCGGCCCCTTCCGCAAAGACGTCAATGCCGCCTGGGATCTCGCCTCCCACGACCTTTACATCTTCAACCACATCCTCGGTGATCGCCCCGAATGGGTCGCCGCCACCGGCGGCAGCTACCTTCGTGAACCCGTGGAAGATATCGTCTTTCTCACCCTGAAATACCCCAGCGGCATCCTCGGCCACATCCACGTGAGCTGGCTCGACCCCAAGAAAATCCGGGAAATCACCATCGTCGGCGAAAAGAAAATGATCACCTGGGACGAATTCGGCAACCCCGGCCCCGTCCTCATCCACGACCGGTCCGTCGTTCGCGACCCCGTTTACGACACCTTCGGCGAGTTCCAGCTCCTCACCAAGGAGGGCGACATCCTCGTCCCCCGCATCCCCTCCCAGGAACCCCTCAACCGCCAGGCCCGCTATTTCGTGGAGGCTTGTCAAAACCTAGACCGCCCGCTCAACAAGGGCTATCCCCAACAGGCCGCTGAGGTCGTGGACATCCTCGAAGCAGCTAGCCGGTCACTTGCCGAGGACGGCCGCAAAATTTCCATCGTATACGGAGGCTGATTGTGAAAGAATACACCTTGTTCTTGTATGAAACGCTCATTTCTGCCGCAAATCAATTACACGCTTTTACCAGCAACAGCTTGAAACATCTCGATCATAGATGAAATAGTAGATCATGGAACGTGTATTTATAACCCAGTCAGCTTCTGTAGATCGCAAAGCGCTTGTGCAGCAATACAGGAAGCAGGAAATTGTCGGGAAGTGTATGGTCATGCGACCGATGCAGCCAGAAGATGCAGAGCCGGTGGTGCGGATTCGTAATCAAGTGCATGCCCGCTATTACATGACTCAAAAAGAGGAGGCGACCGTGGAAAGTCATCTTGCCTGGTACCACGAGATCTACTTACCCAAAGAAGATGACATCAACTGGGTGATCCTAAACCGTCAGCGCGAGATTGTTGGTGGAAATGCTTTATACGATATAGATTTGACAAAGGGAAGTCACGGGGAAAAGGGTCGGCAAGTAATTTGGCAACCCGCCGCATTGCAAGCTCCCTATGCACTGGAGTCTGACTATTTAATCTGCCGCCTTGCCCTTGATGTGTTTATGCTGGAAAAAGTGATCGCCTGCTTTAAACAGGACGCCGCTCGAACGGAGTCCATGAACAAACGGATGGGGTTTGTACCCGATGGCGAACGCATGCTTCGGGGCGAGCGATACAAGGATTTCAGCTGCAGGGCCGACCAGCTTAGAAGCGAGGAATTGGAATCCATCATTAATCATTGGGGAAAAAGAATATGACGCAACAGCATAAAGTCCGAGAGATCTTTTCCGGATGCTTGAATATTCCGTTGGCGGATATACAGGATGAACTTGCCTATAACAGTCGCCCCGAGTGGGACTCCGTGGCCCACATGGCGCTTGTCGCACGATTGGATCAGGCCTTCAACATCATGATGGAAACAGACGATGTGATTAACTTAAGTTCAGTGGCTAAGGCTTATGAGATTCTTCGAAAGTACGGGATCGATGTTTGATGTTGTTAACGGATAAAGTGGTTTGGATCACCGGAGCCTCCCGAGGAATTGGCGCCGCGATCGCCCGGGAGGTTTCAGAGCAGGGTGGCTTGCTGGTGATTGCTGGCCGGCGGGAGGAGGCTTTGGTCCAATTACAGCGAAGCCTCCCCAATCATACCTCCTGCCTAAAACTGGTCTATGATGTAACTGATTTCAGTGCGGTGAAAATGGCAGCCCAGCAAATTCGCTCGGAGTATGGTAGATTGGACGGGTTGATAAACAACGCGGGCGTTTTAAATGATGCTGTTTTGGGCATGATTTCTGAAATACAGATGGATCAGGTTCTAAATGTAAATTTAAAGGCGGTCATCAATCACATGCAACTGGCTGCTCGCCTCATTACTCAGCCGGAAGGCGGCACGATTGTTAATATTAGCTCGATTATCGGCCGGGTTGGCAACGCTGGACAAGCCATTTACGCCGCCAGCAAAGCCGGGGTGATTGGCGCAACGATGGCGGCCGCCAAAGAGCTGGCCAGTCGGCAAATCCGGGTCAACGCCGTGGCTCCAGGGTACATTGACACAGACATGATCAGGCACCTGCCTCCCACAACCCATGCAGATCGTCTGAAATCGATTGCCATGCAGCGCCTTGGCACGCCGCGCGATGTGGCAAGGGTAGTGACGTTTTTGGTCTCTGATCTATCGAGTTATGTAACGGGTCAGGTGATTGGTGTCGACGGCGGCATGCTGATTTAAACGTGAGCGAATGACTGAGTTTTGGCATTTTGAAAGTAATCCAGCTGTGCGGGATGCGTCTCCCGCGTTAATCGATACTTCGCTTGATGTGACTATATGCTACAAGGATTTGCGTCACGCCTGCCAATCTATAAGCTCCTTAATCAGCCCAACTGCGCCTCGAAAAAAAACCCTGGGATTCATCCTGTGCCGCAATCAATGGCCTGCGGTGGCGGGCTATCTGGCCGCGCTACGGTCCGGGCATGCGGTTTGTTTGCTCCCGGACAATTTGTCTGAGGCGCAACTCACCCCCCTTTTGCAGGCCTATCAACCGACATGGATTATTGCCCCCGCAAGCAATATCGCGGCAGTATCCGCGCTGGATGTGACGCCTTTTCTGCATCAATCATGGAGCTTGGCCAAGACGCCGTTTTTCGACGATACCGATGAGATCAATCAAGATCTGGCGCTGCTGCTCTCGACATCGGGCAGTACAGGCAGTTCAAAAATGGTTCGGTTGTCTTTTACTAATTTGGCCGTGAATGCCCAGCAGATCGCCAATTATTTAGGCCTGACAGCTCAGGAGCGTCCCGTTACCAGTTTGTCTATGCCTTACAGTTATGGACTGTCCGTTGTTAATAGTCATTTGGCGGCAGGTGCGGCCTTGGTTATGACAGATTCCGGCATTACGAGTCCGGACTTCTGGAATATCATGAAATCCAAACGAGTCACCTCCATTGCTGGGGTTCCGTTTTTGTATCAGACGTTACAACGCTTGAAGCTGGAGGATATGGACCTTCCCGATCTAAAAACACTTACTCAGGCCGGCGGACGGATGCCGCAACCATTGCTAGTGCATTTTGTTACAATGGCGCAGAGAAAAGGTTGGCGTTTTTTTGCCATGTACGGACAAACTGAAGCTGCACCACGCATTGCCTATGTACCTCCCGAAAGAATGCCGGAAAAGGCCGGCAGCATTGGTATCGCGATCCCTGGCGGCAAATTATCGATCGACATAGAGAGTAATGAACTTATTTATGAAGGAGCTAATGTCATGATGGGCTACGCCCAATCACGCGCGGATCTTGCCAGACCTAATGAACTCAACGGTGTTTTACGAACTGGTGATCTTGCCCGGCAGGACAACGACGGCTTTTTTTGGATTACCGGCCGATTGACCAGATTGGCCAAAGTGGTCGGGTATCGACTAAACTTGGATGAATTGGAAAAGGAAATCGAAAGGGCCGGTATTAGTCCGGTGGCATTGTGGGAAAATGACGGAACACTTCATTTTGCCACTTCTCATCAACAACTAAACGACCGACTGCCCGAGTTCGCTCGGAGCTGGCGCTTACCTTTGCATTTGTTGATCTCGCATGTGGTGGATACCTTACCAAATAATATCAACGGTAAAGTGGATTATATTCTTTTACGAGATATCTATAGCTAATGAGCTTGCAAAGTTACCCCCCATTTTCACTAATACAAAGGGAAAAAAACGCACTTTTTCTCGACGAGATGGCGGCATTAACTCGCCATCATCAAGACCATTGTCCCGCCTACCGGTCAATTCTCAATCGTTTGAATTGCCAGCGTGCCTCCCTGATTGCCGACTTGCCTTTTCTGCCCGTTCAGCTTTTCAAGATTCTGAAACTCGTTTCAGTACCCGACGATGCTGTTGTAAGGATTATGCGCTCAAGCGGTACCGGCGGTGATGCACCATCACAGATTTTTCTCGATCAGGATACCGCGTTGAAGCAGGTTCAAGCACTGGCCAAAATCGGCCAACATTTTTGGGGCAAGAAACGTCGCCCCATGTTGATTTTGGATACCCCGGCGATTACCAAGGAGCCTCTTCGTTCATCGGCACGGGCTGCCGGAGTACTGGGCTTTTCCACCTTTGGACGAGACCATTGTTACGCGCTGGATGAAAACTATCAACTTCAGACCGAGGTTGTAGAAAATTTTATTCGACAACATGACGGTTCCCCCCTGTTGCTAATGGGCTTCACGTTCATGGTTTGGCAATATTTCTACAAACCGCTTCATGAAAAAGACCTTAAATTGAATTTGCCGGATGATAGTTTTTTGCTTCACGGCGGCGGCTGGAAGAAATTGCAGGACCAGTCGGTCCATCCGGAGCACTTCCGCATCTCTATGCAAGAGCAATTGGGACGGATTGAGGTTCGTAATTATTACGGAATGATTGAACAGGTCGGATCCATTTTTATTGAATGTTCTGCCGGCCATCTTCATGCACCCGCTTATGCGGAAATAATGGTTCGAAATGAACGTAACCTTGAACCATGCGCCATAGGCGAAGAGGGGCTTATTCAGGTATTTAGCGTACTGCCCAAAAGCTATCCGGGGCATAGTTTACTGACGGAAGACCGAGGGAAGATTTTGGGCGAAGACAACTGCCCCTGTGGTCTGCCGGGACGTTATTTCCAAGTGCTCGGGCGGGTGAACGCGGTTCCCTTGCGTGGTTGCAGCGACACCCACATTCCAATCCAGGTTGGGGAGGGGCGCTAAATGGAAATTGTATGTCCTCAAAGGCTAACCACAAATGACGAAGAATCGATAACCGCACTTGCAAAGCGACCCTCGCTACCCGTGTTTTCTCCTGAATCACTGGGTTTTATCTCAGATTTTTCGACCACGCTTCTTACCCACCCGGAAGCACGAAGCTATCCGGAACTATTGGCACTGGCCCACTGGATGCGACCGGTACAAATTCAAACGCTGAAGCGAACCTTTCTTCAACGACAACCACCTCGATCTCATACTACAAGCCGCGGAAATGTCCTTCACTTTGCCCCGGCGAATGTGGACAGCATTTTCGTTTATTCTTGGTTTTTGGCTCTCCTCGCGGGCAATAAAAATATTGTTCGCTTATCAGGTCGGACGGGCCCGCAAATCGAGTTTTTACTCGGTTTATTAAATCGGTTGTTGGAAAAATCGGACCACAAAGACATTGCCCGACGTGTGCTTATCGTGCGCTATCCTCCTCTGGAAGCCACGACGCAAAACCTTGTGAATCTCTGTCAGATGAGGGTACTTTGGGGAGGTGATGCTTCGGTCGCCGCCCTTCGCTCCTTACCTCTGTCCCCGCGGGCCACCGAGCTTGTGTTTCCAGATCGCTTTTCCATGGCGGCCTTTAACTCGGAAGCATTGTGCAAATATTCGGATTCTCAGTGGATGCAATTGGTGGAGTTATTTTATCGTGATGCCTTTTGGTTTGATCAGTTGGCATGTTCCTCTCCCCGTTTATTGGTTTGGGTGGGTAGGAAAAGCGCATCCGAGAAAGCGAAAACGACTTTTTGGTCTTTTTTTTCCCCTTATGTTGAAAAAAAAATGGGGGATCTACCTCTAGCGCACGGCTTGACCTCGCTTAATACTGCTTACGCCCTTGCCGCGCACGAACAGACGGCGTCGCTTCCAGCCACCAAACTAATCGCGCCATATGCATTTACCGTCACCGACCTGACGGATATTTTGCGGGAACTTGCCTGTGGAGGCGGCTTTTTCCCCCAACTCATGTTGCCCACGCTAAGGGATCTCGCCAAAAGGTTAACTCCGAAAGATCAAACGTTAATCGCAGAAGGGTTTGAGGAGGCCGCGCTGCTAGAAATGCTGCAAGTCCTGCCTTCAGGCGCTTTGGATCGCATTGTACGGCCGGGTCAGGCATTGGCGTTTTCTGAAGAGTGGGATGGACAGTCATTACTGACCGCCTTTACCCGTTTGGTGATCCTGCCGTAAAGTAAAAGAAGCAACAATCATGAATCAAGAACAATCGTATCGTAAACGACTCGACGTTATTGCTAATATCCATCTGAATCCGGATCCCGCTCAACGGGTAGATGCCCTATGCCAACTTTTGGATAGGGATAAGCTCATGCCCTGGGTTGTCGGCCCCAAGGTTCTGGAAATGGGTTGCGGTGACGGCGTGTGGACAACCGCACTGGTAGAAAAATTCGGACACAGCGCGGTGGTGGACGGCTCACAAAAACTTCTGGCTGCTTTGAAGATAAGGTTTGGTGATAAAATCACCTGCTATGACAGCTTGTTTGAGGAATTTACCCCGCCCTCAATGGTGTTATACGACACAGTCATCGCCACGCACATTCTCGAACATGTGGATGACCCTGTAAAAGTATTGAAACAGATGCATTATTGGTTGAAACCGGGCGGACGGGTAATCATTGTTGTGCCCAATGCGGAATCTTATCACCGCCAAATTGGTGTGATCATGAGGTATCTTGACTCCGTGTATGATCTTTCCGAGCGAGATCATCTCGTGGGGCATCAAAGGGTATATGATTTGACAATGCTACGCAACCATGTGATGGAGGCGGGCTATAAGATCATATTAGAGCGCGGCTTCATGATCAAAACCGTCTCCAATGCCCAGATGGCCGAGTATTCTGATGACTTAATCAAAGCATTCGTGGATTTATCGGATCATCTTCCCGCTCGGTGGATGAATAATCTGGGTATGGTGATTGAGAGACCATCCTGCTAGCCCAAGTATGGCAATTGTCAGGTATGCGCTCCTCTTCTTATCTTTACATTAGTTTTTTTACAGATGTAAGCGTCACGTAGAGCACCCCCTTCATAGGACCGGATCCAAGGCGTGGCGAGGTAGTGTTTAGCAGCTTTCGAGATGTGTCGTTTCTGTGCTTTGGACCACGCATGCGGCGTAAGGCAGAAAATCTGGTGGTTGGTCATCGAGGGCATGGCCCCGGAACAGCCTAGCCCAAGTTTCTTATGACCCCCGAATTTCCTTTTAAAAACGGGTTCTTTTTCCAAAAGGCACTACAAAGTCGTTACGGAACGACCTCTGTTCTGACCGGCGGGAACGCTGCCCGCCAGTCAATGCCCAGCTTCCGGTAAACCTGTTCCTGGTCGGCGTCGGGCCGACTGGGCTTTCGCATGTAGATCACCCGGCCATCCTTCAGGGGCAGCCGGGTGGTGACCAGGCTATGGGTGGTGAGCAGGCGGCGAATGGTTTTCCAGTCGCGCCGGTCCCCGGCGAGTTCGAGCTTATGGCCGATCCAGCAGAGCAGGTGATATGCCAGTACGCTGATGAAGAGTAAGCGTCCGACCAACCCCCTATTGACGGGAGGCATGGACGTCGTGGTTTGGGAGATCAGGACTGTTGATCAGCCGTCTGTTCTCGCGCCGCTTTCCAGTTGGCGGGAGTGAGTTCGGCAATGCGATTGATCGGATGATCGGCGATCCGGGTGATGACATCGCGAAAGTAGTCGTAGGGATTGATCCCGAGGCGGCGGCAGGTTTCAGCAAGCGAGGCGTAGGTCGCCATCCACGGCCCGGCATGGTCGCGGCCGATATGCAGCCAGTTCTTGCGGCCCAGGGTGATGGGCCGAACCGTATTTTCGCAGAGATTGTTGTCGATTTCGATCCGCCCGTCGTCGAGATAGTGCATCATCGCAGGCCATTGACCGAGGGCGTAGGCGCAGGCTTTGCCCAAGGCGCTCCTGGGCAGGACCTGAACCATGATCTTTTCGATACGCCGCTTGAGAAGGTCCATTCGCCTCGCGGATTTGCGCGCGCGCAGCGCGTGACGAGCTTCGGCATCGAGCTGCTTCTCCCTGGCTTCACGTTCGATCTTGTAGAGGCGATTGATGGCCCGGACCACCGGTTCGGCCCGACGGTCTCCAGCCTTGGCCACCTCCCAGAACTTGCGTCGGATGTGGGCCATGCAGGCCACATGAACAAGATCGCCGGACAAGCAAAGGTACACGTCATATCCGTCGTGCTGGAGGATGCCGCGATAGAATTCAAGGAACTTCGCCGGTCCGGCGCGGGACCGGCTCATTTGAAAGTCGAAGATGACCGGACCCCCGGGCCGGGAGTAGGTCCATAAATGTGCGGTTCGGTTTTTCCCGGGGTAGCGAGGGTCCTGCACGCTCACCGGAACCTCGTCAACCTGAAGGTATCCGCCGGCGGTCAAGTCGTCCCGCATCACTCTGACGATCAAAGCCAGCGGAGAATGCATCTGGCCCAACCATCCGCACAGGGTCTTGCGAGTCAGGAAAATGCCTTCGCGGGCAAATCGTTTCTCCTGGCGATACAGCGGAACATGATCGCAATACTTGTCCACGATCACTTGGGCAAGCAGGCCGGGACCTGCCATGCCCTTTTCAATCGGGCGGCTGGGCGCCGGGGCTGTGGTGACCTCCCCGAGGCATTTGCGGCAGGCGCATTTTTCCCGGTGGTACTCGCGGACAAACAGCTTGGCCGGAACCACCTCAAGCTCCTGGGTGATTTCCACGCCGATCTTTTCTTTGGTTTCGCCGCACTGTCCGCAGGCCCGCTCGGATTCCGGCAGTGGAATCTCCACCACCTCGCGGGGCAGGTGATCGGGAAAGGGGCGCCGACCGGGATGCTTGCGCTTGTTCCGGCGCGTATGCGCCTCGATTTTCACCGGCAGCGGCTCTGGTGGAGGGGTCGGTTCAACCGCGAACAACTCGGGATGATTCTCCGGCCCCCGCTCCCGCTTGCGGCCAAAGAGATGATGCTTCAACAACCGGAGTTCTTCGCGCAGCAATCGGTTCTCCTGCTCCATGCCCTGAATCATGCGCAACGCTTCTTCCAGCGTGGGGATCTTGGTTTGCTGCGGTTTGTCCGGAGTTGCGATCATGTCGGACGTACAGACAAACCTGCGTTCATCTTGTTCAACGTTTTCTTATATATAGATTAGGTTCGATACCAACGACGCGCGCGGGTGTTTTTCAGGTCGATTCCACCCGCGAGCATCATCCATTCCTCCGCTCGTAAACGCACCGCAAGCTCCGGAGAATCCGGCCAGAAGAACCGCCCCTTTTCCAGTCGCTTGGAACAAACCCACAACCCCGAGCCATCCCAGAACAAAACCTTCAAGCGGGTTCGCGGCCGGTTGCAGAAGACAAACAAGCGACCGCTTTGCGGGGATTGATCCAGCGCATGCTCGACCAACGCGCAAAGTCCATCATAGCCCTTGCGCATGTCCGTTGCCCCGCACACGATGAACACCCTGGACGCTGGCCCCGGATGAATCATGCCGGAGCGTCCAATACACGCAGAAGCGAGCCAAGCGGAGCGCTTGGCGAATCGTACGGAATCAACAGGCGCCGTCCATCCGGCCAGCAAAGTGTCCATTGCCCGGATGCATCTGGCCAGGGAATCTCAACCACCTCCGCGCCGTTGCCGCGAGTCCGGTCTTCCCGCAGCCACTTGTACAAGGATGAAGCGGCGACCTGTTCCTGACGGCAAAACTCGGCCACGCTCAATCCGCTTTGGCGATAGCATGCAATCAGCGCGTCGACTTGATCTCGCCCCCGTCGACGCCGAAGGGGAAGTGCAGATGACTCATTCATGCAACAAGCATCTGCGATACCGCCACCTCGCTCAATA
>DAOLCW010000057.1:0-18039 GCA_035327665.1 Kiritimatiellia bacterium | reverse complement strand
GGGGGGGGGGGGGGAGAAGGGGGGATGGGAAGGGGTGAGGGTGGAAAGCTGAAAGCTGAGGGAAGGATGGGAGAAGGGGGGATGGGAAGGGGTGAGGGTGGAAAGCTGAAGGCTGAGGGTGGAGGGGGAGAAGGAGGAATGGTGAAGGATGAAATGAAGAGAGAGGTTGGAGGTCAGAATAAGGACTTGTTCACGGTTCGGATAGTTTAGTGGAGGGAGAGGGGAAATGTCGAACGTCCTGAGGGCGGGATCGGCGGGGGTGCGATTACGATTAGGATTGGGAGGGGAGGGGGTGAGATTGACGCCTTGACCGGGAGGCGGAGGTTGGCCACGATGCGTGGCATTATGAGCAAATCACACGGCAAGCAATTTATGGAGAATGTGGCGGCGCTTTGCAAGCGGCGGGGGTTTGTGTTTCAGGCGTCGGAGATCTACGGGGGGTTCAACGGGTTTTGGGATTACGGGCCACTGGGGATTCAGTTGAAGAACAATATCCGGAATGATTGGTGGCGGCATATGGTGGAGTGTACGCCGATGGGTCCGGGCGGGGAGCCGGTGCAGATTGTGGGATTGGATTCGGCGATTGTGCAGAATCCGAAGGTGTGGGTGGCGTCGGGACATGTGGCGGGGTTCAACGATCCGATGGTGGACTGCCGGGCGTGCAAGGCGCGGTTCCGGGCGGACCAGATCGGGGAGTATGATTGCCCGAAGAAGCCGAGCAAGCGGCCGGGGGAACATGACCTTTGCGATCTGACGGAGCCGAGGTCGTTCAATTTGATGTTCGAGACGTATGTGGGGGCGATCCGGGACGAGGAGGCGAAGGCGTTTTTGCGACCGGAGACGGCGCAGGGGATTTTCCTGAATTTCAAGAACATCGTGGACACGATGCGGGTGAAGGTTCCTTTCGGGATCGCGCAGGTGGGGAAGGCGTTCCGGAACGAGGTGACCCCCCGCAACTTTATTTTCCGGTCGCGGGAGTTCGAGCAGATGGAGATGGAGTGGTTTTGCCATCCGGATGAGGCGCTGATGTGGTATGAGTACTGGAAGGAGCAACGGATGGAATGGTGGAAGGGACTGGGGATCCGGGAGGATCACCTTCGGTTCCGGGACCACGGGGAGGATGAGTTGGCGCATTATTCACGGGCGTGCGTGGATGTGGAATATTTGTATCCGTTCACCGCGCCGGACTTTGGGGAGCTGGAGGGGATTGCCCACCGGGGTTGTTTCGATTTGTCGCAGCATCAGGAGCATTCGGGTCAGAAGCTCGAGTATTTCGATGCGGAGAAGAATGAACGGTTTGTGCCGAATGTGATTGAGCCGGCGTCGGGGTTGACGCGGGCGGTGCTGGTGGTGTTGTGTGAGGCGTATGCGGAGGAATGGGTGCCGACGGATGAGAGCAAGGGAGCGCCGCGGGATGCGGAGCCGGGGCAGCCGGTTCCGGAGGGGTATGAGGTGCGGACGGTGTTGCGGCTGCTGCCGAAGCTGGCCCCGGTGAAGGCGGCGGTGTTCCCGCTGCTGAAGAACAAACCGGAACTGGTGGGCAAGGCTCAGGAGATCTACCGGGAGCTGCGAGGCTACTGGCCGACGTTCTACGATCAGACGGGAGCGATCGGGCGGAGGTATCGCCGGCAGGATGAGATCGGGACGCCGTTCGGAATTACGGTGGATTTTCAGACGCTGGAGGATCAGACGGTGACGGTGCGGCACCGGGATTCGATGAAGCAGGAGCGGTTGCCGGTGGCGGAGTTGGCGTCGACGTTGTCGGCGTGGATGCGGTAGGGGGGAGGTCTTGCGGTGGTTCGGGCGCGAAGGCTCTGGGGGCGGTTTGCGCCCTGGATCGCGGGCTGGAAGCCCGCGCCCCGTTTTTTTGGGGGTGGCTAGAGTGGTCGAGAGGGATGGAGGCGATGGCGGTGAATTCTAAAGGTTTGTCATGTTGCAGCAACTTCGAGTGAAGAATTTGGCGTTGGCGGAGTCGATGGAGGTGGTGTTTCGCCGGGGGTTGAATGTGATTACGGGGGAGACGGGGGCGGGGAAGTCGATTTTCATGGGGGCGTTGAGTTTGCTGCTGGGGGAACGTGCGGACCGGAAGATGATCCGGTCGGGGGCGGAGCAGGCGACGGTGGAGGCGGTGTTTGATGTGTCGGGGACTCCGGGGGTGGATGCGGTGTTGGAGGAGGCGGGGTTGGACCGGTGCGCGGAGGGGCAGTTGATTCTGCGGCGGGTGATCCGGTCGAATGGAACGAACGCGCAGGCGGTGAATGATTCCCCGGCGACGTTGCCGCTGTTGAAGCGGCTGGGGGATGTGCTTTTGGATATGCATGGTCCGCATGACCATCAGTCGCTGTTTCAGCCTTCGGCGCAGTTGGCGCTGCTGGATTCGTATGGGCATACGGAGAAGGAGGTGGAGGCGTACGGGGTGGTGTACGGGCGGATGCAGGAGATCGGGGATGAGCTGGAGGGGTTGAGCGAGGGGGGGGAGGATGTGGAGACGGTGATGGATGTGCTGGGGCACCGAATCCGGGAGATTGAGGAACTGAAGCCGAGCGTGGAGGACGAGGAGGAGGTGGCGCAGGAGCACCGGACGATCGCGCATGCGGCACGGCTGCTGGAGGCGGGAGGAGGGGTGGCGCAGTTGCTTTCGGAAGGGGAGGATTCGGCGTTCGACCGGTTGGCGGTGGCGCAGCGGTTGTTGGAGAGTGTGGGGGATTTGCTGCCGGAGGCCAAGGGGTGGCAGGAGATGTTGCGGGGGGTGGCGGCGCAGGTGCAGGAGGTGTCGGCGGAGGTGTCGGCGCGGATGGAGTCGATCGAGGCGAGCCCGGGGCGGTTGGAGTGGCTGGATGAGCGATTGACGGGGTATCAGAAGTTGAAGCGGAAGTACGGGGGGAGTGTGGAGGGGGTGTTGGAGACGCTGGCGACGGCGAAGGAACGGCTGGAGCGGTTGGCGTCGCGGGGGGAGCGGGAGGCGGAGTTGCGGAAGGAGCTGGAGGGGCTTGAGGTCAAGTTGGTGAAGGCGGGGGAAGCGCTGCGGGCGAAGCGGCTAAAGGCGGCGAAGGGGCTGGGGAAGGCGGTGACGGAGGAGCTGAAGGAGCTGGGGTTCGGGCACGGGTCGTTTTCGATTGAGGTGGTGGCGGCGGCGGAGCCGCGGGCGTCGGGATTGGATGAGGCGCGGTTCGGGTTTGCGCCGAATCTGGGGGAGGCGATGAAGCCGTTGCGGGAGATTGCGTCGAGCGGGGAGATTTCGCGGGTGATGCTGGCGACGAAGGTGGTGCTGGCGGGGCATGACCGGATTCCATTGCTGGTGTTCGATGAGGTGGATGCGAATGTGGGGGGGGAGATGGGGCACGCGATCGGGCGGAAGCTGCGGGGGCTGGGGGAAAGCCATCAGGTGGTTTGTATTACGCATTTGCCGCAGGTGGCGGCATGCGGGGGAACGCATTTTGCGGTGGAGAAGGGGATTCGGGGGGACCGGACGCTGTCGACGATCCGGCGGCTGGAGAAGGAGGAACGGGTGGAGGAGATCGCCCGGATGCTGGGGGGGAAGGAGACGCCGAAGACGGCGAAGGAGCATGCGAGAGTTTTGTTGGAGGGATGAGGGGGGGGAGAGGAGGGGTGAGGGCTGAAGGCTGAAAGCTGAGGGGGGGCAGAGGTTCAGGGAAGAGGAGGGGTGAGGGATGTCGCCTTCGCTTCGAGAAGCGATGGTGAAAGCGGCATCAAGCTGCCGCACTCCAAAAAGAAGATGACCTCTATGGTCGCGCAACAACGGGGCAGCAGGATTCCGCACTCCAGAAGGTGGTGTTTGGATGGAGGCGCGAGCGGTTATTTTTCGCGGGTGATTTCTACGGCTACACTACGGGCGAAGCGGAGGGCGCCGGGTTTGTCGAGGGTGACGGTGGCGCGGTGGACCTGGGGGTCTTCAAGGCAAACGAGGGCGATTTTTTCGGCGAGGGTTTCGACGAGATAAAATTCGCTGTTTTCGACGAGGGCGATGATTTTTTTGGTGATGGTTTTGTAGTTGGCGGTGTCGGAGATATCGTCGGTTTGGGCGGCTTTGGAGAAGGGGCCTTCGAGCATGAGATTGACGATGACGTCCTGACGGTTGATGCGCTCATCGGGGTAGATGCCGATGATGCAGCGGAGGAGAAGGTCGCGGACGAAGATGCGGTCGGTGGGGGTTGTCATGAGGATCCTTTCGGGGTTCAGGCCACGCCGTTGCCGAGGAGGTGTTGTCCGCCGTCGACGTAGATAGTTTGCCCGGTGGTGCCGGGGAAGTCGAGGCAGGAGGAGACGGCATGGGCGATGTCGTGGGGGGTGGGGTAGTAGTCGAGGGGGACACGTCCGGCGCGTTCTTTGAGGTAGTTGGGGCTTTCTCCGGGGGGGGGGAGGATGGGTCCGGGGGCGACGCCATAGACGCGAATGCGGGGGGCGAGGGCGAGGGCGGAGGCGCGGGTGAAGTCGGCGAGGCCTTTTTTGCTGAGGAGGTAGGGGATGCAGGTGGGGTCGTTGGATTCGACGCGTCGGTCGAGGAGGTTTACGATGACGCCGGGGCGATGCTGGGCGGCGAAGTGGCGGGTGAGGAGGACGGGGGCGAAGAGGTTGGGCCAGAATTCGCCGAGGAGGGCGGATTGGGTGATGGCGGAGAGGGGATGTTTGTTGAAGGCGGAGGCGTTGTTGACGAGGAGGTCGAGGGGGCCGGCGGCTTGGGTGGCGCGGGTGAAGAGGTCCTGGCATCCGGTTTCGGAGTCGAGGTGGCCTTGGATGGGGGTGGCGCGGATGCCGGTGGCGGCGAGTTCGGCGGCGAGGGCTTCGGCTTCAGTTTGCGAACTTCGATAATGAAGGACGAGGTGGATGCCGCGGGCGGCGAGGGTGCGGGCGATGGCGGCACCGATGCGTATGGCGGCTCCGGTAACGAGGGCGGTTTTGCCTGTCCAAGTTGCGGGGGGTGAGGGGGTGGTGGTCATGGGAGGTTGTCGATTGGCTTTTCCGTGGGGTTGGGGCTATAATGAACCTCACCATGAGCAAAATGCCAATTCGCAATCCTTTTTTATTTATGCTGGTCCTTCTTTTGGGAGTGGGGGTGATGTTCCGTGCGGAGGGATTGGACGAGGTGGCGGAGGAGGTTGCCGGGGAGGTTGAGGTCGAAGCCGCTGAGGATGTGGAGGAGGATGTTCGCGCCATCAACGATGAGGAAGATGAGTTGTCTGAATTGGATTTTGAATTGGGTCCCTTGGATGTTTCGGGGGAGGCGGAGTTCCGGGCGGTGACGAATGGAATGGGTCGGGCGTATGTGATTCCGATCAAGGGGATGATTGAGCCGGCGTTGCTGCATATCATCCGGCGGGGGATGCGGGAGGCCCGTTCGGCGGGGGCGGATGTGATTGTGATCGAGATGGATACACCGGGAGGCCGGGTGGACACGACGGAGCAAATCGTGTTGCTGCTGGAGCGGTCACCGGTGCCGACGTATACGTTTGTGGAGCATAATGCGATCTCGGCGGGAGCGATTATCGCGATGGCGACGGATTTCATCTATATGGCGCCGGGAAGCAAGATCGGGGATGCGATGCCGGTGATCGCTTCGCCGCAGGGGGGGATGCAGTCGCTGGGGGATGCGGAGCGGGAGAAGGTGGAGTCGTATGTGGACAGTTTGATCCGGGGGATTGCTCAGCGGAAGGGGCGAGACGAGACGATGGCGTCGGCGATGGTTCGGAGGTCGGTGGAGTTCAAGATCGGGGACGAGGTGATCAGTCAGGAGGGGCAGATCCTGACCATGACGCACAAGGAGGCGGAGCGGGTGTTTGAAATCAATGGGGAGCTTCGTCCGTTGTTGTCGGAGGGGACGCTTCCGGATTTGGACACGATGTTGCGGAAGATCGGGATGGATCCGGGGTTGACGATGCGGATCGAGATCACGGGGCTGGAGAGCGTGGCTCGGTTTATTGCGATGATCGCCCCGTTGTTGTTGACGCTGGGGATGCTGGCGCTGTGGATCGAGTTTCAGACGCCGGGGATTGGCTGGGGGGCGCTGGTGGGGGTGATTTGTCTGGCGCTGTTTTTTATGGGGCATCACATCGCGGGGTTGTCGGGGTATGAGGATGTGCTGATTTTTATTGTGGGAATCGGTTTAATCATCGCGGAGTTGTTTTTGTTTCCGGGGTTTGGGGTGCTGGGGCTGGCCGGGGTGTTGCTGGTGTTGTACAGCCTGTTGTCGGCGATGACGCCGACGATGCCGGACAACAATTGGGTGCCGGCGTTTGAGTATTTGGGGGCGTCGGCGCGGCGGTTGGGGTTGTCGATGTTGATGACGGGGGCGGGGATGCTGGTGGCGGGTCGCTACCTTCCGAAGGCGAAGAGGATGAGTTGGCTGGTATTGGAGGCGGAGACGCGGAAGGATGCGGGGTATGCGTCGGCGGAGGAGAAGCCGGAGCTGGTGGGTGAGGAGGGGAAGACGTTGACGGCGTTGCGGCCGGGGGGAGCGGCATGGATTGGCGAGAACCGTTTGGATGTGGTGACACGGGGTGAGTTTGTGGATGCGGGGGCGTTGGTGAAGGTGGTGGAGGTTCATGGGAACCGGATTGTGGTGGAACAGGTGGAGGCGGTGGAATCATGAGCGGAGATCTTCAAACCTACATTCTGTTGATCGTGGGCGGGTTGCTGCTCATCGGGTTCGAGTTTTTCCTGCCGGGCGGAATTTTGGGGCTGATCGGGGTGGTGGCTCTGCTGATCGCGATGGCGGTGGGGTTTGGGGTGTTCGGAGCGGCCGGGGGGATGTTGAGCGCACTGGGGATTATCGTGGGGACGCTGATTCTGGTTGCGCTATGGATCAAGTATTGCCCGAAGACGAAGTTGGGGAGGATGTTCACCCTTCAGGAGGATGGGGTGTCGTTCAAGTCGATGGATGAATCGAGCCAGGCGTTGATGGGGGTGGAGGGTTCGGCGCATACGGATTTGCGCCCGGCGGGGATGGCGATGCTGGAGGGTAAGCGGGTGGATGTGGTTTCGGAGTCGGGGTACGTGGAAAAAGGCACGGTGGTGAAGGTGATCCGGGTGGACGGTAACCGGATCGTGGTTCGGGCGATGGTCCCGGGATGATGGCGGGGAATGGTAACGGGGGCCGGGTGTTGTGGTTGATCCGGCACGGGATGCGCGAGGATTTTGTGGATGCAGGATGGCGGGAACGGGCGAGCCGTCCGCATGATCCGCCGTTGGCGGCACAGGGAGTTCAGCAAGCGCGGGAGACGGCAGCGTTTCTTGCGAAGGAGGGGGTGGAGGTGATTTACACCTCGCCCTTTTTACGGACGGTGCAAACGGCGGGGGAATTGGCGAAACGGCTGGGATGTGCCATCCGGGTGGAGCATGGTTTGACCGAGACGCTGAAGTCGGCGTGGTTTCCGGATCGACCGACCTATGTGGACCCGGTGGTTTTGGTGAAGGAGTATCCGGGGATTGATTTGCGTTATGTGCCGAAGGTTGAGCCGGACTATCCTGAAGAGGACGAGGATGCGGATACGGGGCCGCGCTGTTTGAGGATGGTGCGGGAGGTGGAAAAGGACGCGTGGGGATGCGCGGTGCTGATCAGTCACGGTGCGGCGGTGGGGCAGACGGCGAAGGCGCTTTTGGGGGGATCGGCGGACGGGATATGTTGCGCGATGTGCGGGGTGAACCGATTTGAACAGGGGGCGGATGGTGTGTGGCGATTGACCCTGGCGGGTACCGATCATTTATCGTGGTCGGAACATGCGATGCGGTTTCACTAACCCGGGGTGGGGATGGAGAGGGACTGGCCATTGTGGCGGGGGCCGAGCTGCACGAGAAAGGGGCCGGCGGTTTTAGCCCAGGTCTCGGGGGAGGGGAAGCGTTCGGCGCCGTCGCCCCAACAGGTTTGAAGCATGTCGGTGTTGATGATGCCGGGGCTGAGGGCGACGGAGGCGAGGCCGTTCGGAAGATCTTCGGCGAGGGCTTGGCTAAGGCCCTCAATGGCCCATTTGGTGGTGCAGTAAGGGGCGACGCCGGGATCGACGGAACGGCCCCAACCGGAGCTGAAGTTGACGATGACTCCGCTTGCTCGTTCGATCATGGGGGGAAGAGCATGACGGATGATGTGGAAAACGCCCTTGATGTTTACATCGATGAGGTTTGAAAACCCGGAGGGAGGCACATCCCAAAGGGGGGTGGGGTGGTTGATGAGGGCGGCGTTGTTGAGAACGAGGTCGGGAGCGTGGTGGTCGCGGAGGAGGGTTTGAATCCATGCTCCCACGGCGGGATCGTCGGTGACATCGATGGCGGCGAAGTGGTGGGGAGGGGGATAGGTTTTCGCAAGGGCGTGGATGTGTTCGGGGTTTCTTCCGCATCCGGCGACGATGTGACCTTGCTGGATGAACCAGTCGACGAGGGCGCGACCACAGCCCCGGGTGCAGCCGGTGATGAGGACGAAGAGGGGGTTCATGAACGGAAACGGACCCGGCCCGCTCGGGTGGCCGGGTCCATGAGGGCGTTTAGAAGTAGTAGCGCAATCCGAGTTCGATGCGGAAGTCGGTGTTGCTGACGCTGCGTTTTTGCGGGAAGACGTCATCGGTGGCGACTTCAAACCCGGCGGTTCCGGTGATGGCGAGGTTTTGGGTCATGAAATACTTGGATCCACCGTAGAGCTTGATGGCGGCTGCGGAGGAGCTTTCCTTGGTATCGGCGAATTTGACGTCGCTATTGTAAAGGCTGAGAGCGAGGCCGGCAAAGGGGACGATGGGGGTTGCGGTGTCGAAGTTGTACTCGGTGTACCCGCGGAGGATGTAGGTATCGACGATGGAGTCGGTGTAGATTCCGACGGAACCGCCGATTTCGAGGTAGTCGACAACGAAGTATCCGTAGCCGACTTCGAGGTCGAAGCGGGTTCCGGCGACGGTGTCGGGATCGAAGAAGCCGCTGAGCCGGAGGGCTTGGGTGCCTTGGCCGAGCATGACGGCGGAGGCGACGGCGGAAGTAAGGAGGAGGGCGGAGAAGGAGGCAAGGATGCGTTTCATGGTTTGATTCCTTTCGTGAGTTGGACGACTACTTGATATTAAGCGGTTAAACCTTCGCACGGGGCAGGGGGAAGTCAAGCGAAAGGCGACGGAACAGGTTGACAAGGCGGGGGTGAGTTTTCTAGGTTTACCCACCTTTTGCGGCGGGGTAGCTCAGTGGTAGAGCAGGGGACTCATAAGCCCTTGGTCGGGAGTTCAAATCTCCCCCCCGCCACCATGTTCCGCATGGTTTTCGGGCAAGTCTTGGCATGCAGGGTGGGGGTAAGGCATAGTGCCGGCATGAAGACCTCTTTTGTTTACGTTCAGGTTTGTCTTGTCGTGTGTCTGGTGATGTTTCCCTTTGGAGTCGCGAGAGGCTTGGATGTGGGATTGCCGATGACGGGAGAGGGGGCGGCGAGCACGTTGCAATCGTTGGAGGCGATGCAGCGGGCGTTGCAGTCGAAGGAGGTGGAGCTGGGGGAGCTTCAGGGGGCGTTGGCGGGGGCATTGGATGACGGGGAGCGGGAGGATTATCAGAAGAAGATCCGGGAGCTTCGGGCGGAACTTGAGGAACGGCGGCGTCAGTTTGACGGGTTTGCGGCGGATATCGATTTGCGTCCATTTGTTCAGGACGAGGAGCGCCCGTTTGATTGGCAGGAGCAGTTGGGGCGGTTGTTGCAGCCGATCATGGCGGAACTGGAAAGCGCGACGGCGGAGACGCGTCAAATCGGGCAGCTCCGGACGCAGTTGGAGGAGGTTCGGAAGCGGCGGGACTTGGCCCGGCGGGCGGTGGAGAATCTGGAGCGGCTGACGAGCGAGGAGGTTTCGCCGGAGTTGCAAGGGCGGTTGACCAACCGGCTGGCGATGTGGACGCGGACGTTCGAGCAGGCGGACCATGAATACACCGCGCTGGATATCCAGTTGCAGACACGGTTGGCGGCGCGGGAGTCGGTGCTGGACCAGTCGACGAATTACATCCGGCACTTTTTCCGTACGCGGGGGATGAATTTGCTGCTGGGGGTGTCGGCCTTTCTGGTGGTGTTTTTCGGGTTTCGGTTGGCGGATGTGGTGGTGCGAAAGGCGAAGCGGCGGAAGGGGGCAAAAAGTTTCGGGTCGCGGTTGACGACGTTGCTTTTCCACATTTTCAGTGTGTTGGGGGGGATTCTCGCGATGATGCTGGTGTTCAACTTGATGGGGGATTGGTTCCTGCTGGGGATTATCATCATCTTGTTGATTGCGGTGGTCTGGGCGGGGGTGCATACGCTTCCTCAACAGGTCGAGACGATCAAGTTGATGTTGAATATTGGCGCGGTGCGGGAGGGGGAGCGGTTGATTTTTGACGGGACGGCGTACCGGGTGGCCTCGCTGGGTTTTTCGGCGCGTTTGGAGAATCCGTTGCTGGATGGGGGGATCCGGCAGATGCCGGTGAAGTATTTGGTGGGGATGACGTCGCGCCCGTGCGGGGCGAAAGAGGAGTGGTTTCCGACGGGAGAGGGGGACTGGGTGGAGCTTTCGGATGGGGTTACGGGCCGGGTGATCAGCCAGACGCCGAGCGCGGTGCAGTTGGAGCTGTTGGGGGGGGCGAGGGCAATTTATCCGACGAACGATTTTATGGGGTTGGGTCCGAAGAATCTGTCGAAGAATTTCCGGGTGGAAACGCGGTTTGGGGTGGACTATCGGCATCAGGCGGAGAGCACGGGGGCGATTCCGGCGGCGCTGCGGGCGGTGGTGGAGAAGGGTGTGGGGGAGCTGGTGGGCGAGGATATGGTGCGGGGGGTACAGGTGGATTTGTGCGAAGCGGGGGCATCGGCCCTGGAGTATTTGGTGACGGTGGATGTGGCGGGGGAGGCGGCGGGGAGGGCGCGGGATGTGCGTCTGGCGATTCCGGGGTTGTTGGTGGGCGTGTGCAATGAGCAGGGTTGGACGATTCCGTTCACCCAGGTGGTGGTGCATCAAGGGACTCGTTGAACCCTGAAAGGAGAGGCAAGATGAGCGAAGCGAGACAAGAAACGGGGGAGCAGAAACGGTTGCAGGATGAGTTGGTGGCGGCGCCGGCCTACCGGTTGGCTTATGAGGATATTGAGTTGTTGAACCGCGAGGAGCTGCGAGCGGTACGGCTTCAGTTGGAATTGCTAAAACCGGAGTTGGCGCAGGTGGAGCAGGGGGTTGAGTCGACGATTGTGGTGTTCGGAAGCGCCCGCACGCTGCCGCCGGATGTGGCGGAGGCGGATGTGGACGCGGCCCGCAGGGCGTGGGCGGCGAATCCGGGGGACGCCGAGCTGGCGGCGGAAGTCAAACGTGCGGAAAAGCGGTTGGAGCATTCACATTATTATGGGGTGGCCCGGGAGTTCAGCCGGATGGTGTCGTCGCGGTGCCAGGTTGGGGGGCATTGCAATTATGTGGTGGTGACGGGGGGTGGGCCGGGAATCATGGAGGCGGGGAACCGGGGGGCGCATGATGTTGGCGGAAAGAGCATCGGGTTGAACATTGTGCTGCCGTTCGAACAGGCCCCCAATCCCTATGTGACACCGGAGTTGTGTTTCAATTTCCGTTACTTCGCCATTCGGAAGATGCATTTTCTGATGCGGGCGAAGGGGCTGGTTGCGTTTCCGGGAGGGTTTGGGACACTGGACGAATTGTTTGAGACGCTGACGCTGATTCAGACCTATAAGTCGCCTCCGGTTCCGGTGGTGCTGGTGGGAAAAACGTTCTGGGACCGGATTGTGAACCTTCCCGCATTGGCCGAGGAAGGGATGATTAGCCCCAAGGATCTGGACCTTTTTTGTTACGCGGAAACGCCGGAGGAGATTTGGGAGAAGGTGATGGGGGAGGGATGAGGGATGAGGGATGAAAGCTGAAAGCTGAGGGGGGAGGGGTCAGGGTTCAGGGAAGGGGGATTATTTAACCACAGATGGACACGGATGGACACGGATGGGAAGGGGAAGAGGAGGGATGAGGGATGTAAGCTGAGGGGGAGGGATCGGGATTAAGGAGTTCGGGGGTTCAGGGACGTGGGGGATTTGGATTAAGGGTAAGAGTAAGAATTTCTGAACGTTGAGTTTTCGTTACAACTTTCGGTTGGGTTTTTCGGGGTAGCGGACGGTTCCACCGACGACGATGGCGGCGCTGATGAGGACAAGGTTCTTGACGATGTATTGTCCTTCGAGGGTGAGACCGAAGGGGATGGAGGTGAAGACGACCTCAGGGAGGACGATCAGGGGTAGGAAGGTGCCGGGCATCTGAAGGGCAAGGAGGGCGATGGCGATGCGCATGAAGGGCCGGATGAGCAGGCCGATGCCGATGAGCATTTCCCAGTAGCCGAGGAAGGGAACGAACCATGCGGGGTCAACCCAGTAGACGGTGTTGACGACAAGATCCTGGGCGGGGCTCATGTCGACAGTTTTGAGGGCGCCATACCAGAGGAAGATGATGCCGAGGGACCACCGAAGGAGCCGGATTCCATTGCGCTCCATCCATCCGGCGATGGCCGGGTCGTATTGGTCGAACCACAAGAGATAGGCTTTGGTGATTTTTTTCATGGGCTTAATCTAGGTTGGGGGTGACGGCGGTTCAACGGGGGTGTGGTCGATTTTGACCGATTTTTCTGATGCGTCGATTTTTTTCGTGCGGCGTTTTGACAAGTGGAGTTTTGATTGTAGGTTGACCGCACAACAGGGTTGGAAAACGACAGGGCCCGCGTCGCCCCGCCCACCAAGGAAAGAAGAAACAAACCATAGGAGACGTGATATGAAACGTGTGTCGTTAGCAGTTGTTGCCGGTCTATTTGCTGTATCGATGTTTGCCGCACCCCGAAGCGCGGAAGCCCTGAATATTGTCGAGGTTGCTTTGCAGGTTAATGCGGACACGGGCGAGTTTTCCACCCTGATCGCTGCGTTGCAGGCGACGGGGTTGGTTCCGATTGTGGCGAATCTGCCCGCGATTACGGTGTTTGCCCCAACGGATGCGGCGTTTGCGGCGTTGGGAATCACCCCACAGAATGTGCGTTTGTTGCCGCGCAATGTTTTGCAGAAAGTGCTGCTTTATCATGTGACGTTGGGGTCGCGCGATGCGGCGAGTGTCACCAGTTCCCGTTTTCTGTTGATGGCAGCGTTTGAGTTTGCCCGGGTGCGGGTCACGGATGCGGGGGCTTTCGTTAACAATTCACAGATCATTGCGGTGGATGTTGCGGCGTCGAACGGGATCATTCATGTGATCGACAACGTTTTGGTGCCTCCGTCGCTCATACGGTAATGACGTCTTGCTACCGGATGCCACCTGCCCGGCGTCCGTAGCGTCTGCGCCGGCTCCCTTTGGGGGCCGGCGCTTTTTTATGTGTCTTTGAGAGGGGGGTGGTCGCGGGCAGGAAGCCCGCGCCTCTGGGGGCAGGATGGTTTTATCGGCAGCTTCCGGTCTCGTGGAATTTCTTTTCGGGAGGCATCCGGGAGTATGTTTAGCGTGGTATGGAGGCGAGGTTTTAGGAGCGGAGGAGGGAACGGTAGCGCTGTTCGCGGGAGAGGGAGGGGGAGAGGTTGGAGAGGTGGGGAGGGAGCGGGGTTTCGGGGAGGGAGGGGAGTTGATCCCACAAGGTTTGGGGATCGGTTTCGGGGAGAACGATGTTGTGGGTGGCGAGGAGTTGGTGGCGGAGAAGGTGGAGGGTGATGACATCGGCGGAGCAGTAACGGATGAGTTTGAGGCGGGAGGCGGGGTTGCGGGTGGTGGTCCACTGCCGCCATAACCAGACGGCTTCGGCGCCGTCGGTGCCGGTAAGGTCGGAGGGCCGGGTAATGCCGAGGTTTTTCTCGATGGCTTTGAGGCCGCCGCGGAGGCGGTGATGGTAACAGATCCAGCGCAGATCGAGGTGAGGGAGATGAAGCGGGGGGATGCGGAAGTGATCTTCGATGGCGGGGAGGTCGAAGCCGGTGCCGTTGAAGGTGACGAGGAGGCGGATGTCGTCGAGGAGGTCGAGGAGATCGTCGAGGTTTTCGTTTTGGACGAAGGTGTGAAGGGTGCCCCGGTGGAGGCAGGCGACGACGGTGATGGAGGGGTCAAGGTCGTCGCCGGTGGTTTCGATATCGAGGTAGGTGGCTTCGTGGCCGAAGTCGTGGAGGATGCGCCAGTGGTCCTGGGGTTTGAGGGTTTGGACGAGGTGGTGAAGGTTGTGTTGGGTGAAGGCGTGGATGGATTGTTCGAGGGCGTGGAGGAAGGGATCGGGGGGAAGTCCGGGAAGTTGCGGGGGGTGGGAGGCGCGGAGTTGAAACCAGTCGAGGAGGCCCCGCTGGTGGAGGGTGAGGAGTTTTCGGGGTCCGATGCCGGGGAGGTGGAGGAGGGCACCGGGGGTGGAGGGGTTGTTCATTCTCCGATGAGGGTCTCGCCGAGGGCAACGGTGACTTGATCGGCCATTTCCCGAAGGGTGAAAGGTTTGTTAAGGTGGAAGGTTTTGCGGAATTTGAGGGCGGCCTTGATGCCGGGGTGTTCGGGGGGAAGTCCGCTGATGAAGAGGATGGGGGTTTTGCGGTGGGTATCTTGACGAAGCCAGGAGATGAATTCGGAGCCGGAGAGGTCGGGCATGTTGAAGTCGTAGATGAGGAGTTCGGGGGGGGAGTCGGTGTTGGTTTCGATTTGGGAGCGGGCGGCGGCACCGGAGTCGACTTCGTGGACCTGATGGCCGCTTTCTTCGAGGACATGGCGGCACATTTCGCGGACGGTGGGGTCGTCGTCGGCGATCCAGATGCGGCTGGGGGCGAGGTGTTTTCTTCGTTCGCGGACGGCATGGAGGTCGGGCTTTTCGCGGGAGAGGGGGAGGGTGATATCGACGACGGAGCCAACGGCGGCGCTTCCGGTGACTTTGAGGGAGCCATCGAGGCGGGCGACGATGCCGAGGACGCTGGCGAGTTTGGGGCCGAGATCTTGTTCAAGAAGGGTTCGCCGGGCGGGGGAGATGGCGGGCTGGCCGTGGCGGAGGGCTTCACCGGAGTCGGTGAGGGTGAGGCGGAGGCTTTCGGGTTCGCCATGGGCGGGGGGAAGGGTTTCGGTGCGGACGATGAGTTGGCCGCCATAGGGCATGGCGTCGAGGGCGCCGTTGATGAGGTTGAAGATGATTTGATGGATGGCTCCGGAGGGGGCGATGACGGTGTCGCAGGGGGCGTCGAGGTGGAGGGAGATGTCGATGTCGCGTCCGATGCGGGGGCGGAGGAGGGAAAGGACGGCATGGATGCGTTCGTGGAGGGAGATCCATTGTTCGTCTTCTTCGCCGACGAGGGAGGAGATGTTGAGGACTTCCTCGGTGAAGCGGCGTCCGCGTTGGGCGGCTTCGGCGATGCTGCGAAGGGCCTGGGTGGAGGATTCGGGGGTGGATTCACGGTCGAGGAGGAGGGAGGCGTAGCCGAGGATGATGGAGAGGAGGTTATTGAAGTGATGGGCCATGCCTTCGGCGAGGGAACCGAGGGAGTTGAGGCGTTCGGATTGGAGGGCTTGGGCGTTGAGTTTTGCGGCGCGGAGATGTTCGGTGATGGCGTGGGTGGCGAGGTCGCGGGCGGCGGCGAGGGTTTGTTTGCAAGCGTCGAGGGCGGAACCGGAGAGGATGGGAAGGGAGGCGGCAGCTTCGCGAGCGCGTTCGAGGGGGACGCCGCCGAGAAAAGCGATTTCGGTGAGGTCGTTGTCGGAGAAGGGGTGGGTCCGGTAGGGACCGGAGCTGATGGCGTGGATGAGGTGGCCCCGGACGCGGACGGGGTAGAGGGTTTCGTGGATGCCGAAAGGTCCGGGGTGGTCGATTTCGGTGGTGGCTTGGGATAGGCGTTCGAGGAGATCGAGTCGGGCGGCGTGGCAAAGGGTGCGGCCATCGGAGGATTTGAGGAGGACGTCGTCGAAGATGCGCCGGGATTCGACGAAGCTGTCCTCGATGGAGAGGAGGGAGCGGGCGAAGGAGAGGTCGAAGTGACGGAAGTGGGGGGCAACCGAGGGCTGGCAGACGCTATCGGGGAGGAAGAGGCGGGTGTGCAGGGCTTTGATGCGTGCTTCGAGTTCCGAGGGGGTGGAGGAGGGGGATTTGGGTGCTGTCATCACGAACTCCGGACGGCGTGCGGGGCGGATTGCCGGGCGTTTCCTGCCGCTGGGGAAGAGGTTACCCCAAAGGGCGGCGGGGTTTAAGGAGAAAGTTGCGGGGGGTGAGGGGGGGGAGGTTCACAACATTTCCGTTTCAATCGTCACGCCTACTTCCTCGGCCAGAACGACCCCTACAGATCGCTTAAAACCACCCTGAAAGCCGAAATCAACCCCGAGGCCTGGGCCACGCTAAACAGCGATACCTCAAGGCCTTTTGACAAACCCCAATCCGGTCGCATCGCAGTTAAGGTCATCAACCATCTGGGTGATGAGGTGATGAAGGTGTTTCGGGTGTAGGTCGAACCGTTTGGCGAATATAGCGAATGTGGTGTTTATGGCGTTGATTTCGGGTGCGCTATGCAGGATAGTAACTCCATGAAGACAGACGAAAAAATTCGCATCGAATCCTCGGGTGTTGACCGTGCATCACTTGATCAACTGATCAAGGCGCTCAATGAACCGGTCCATCCAGCGCTGGTGAATCAATACGGCATGCGCACGGAGTTACCGCCGGAAGTTTTTAACATTCTGCTTCGAATTGTCATGTTCATGCGGGAGGGACGGTCGATCTTTCTGATGCCGGAAGATGAAGCGTTTACCACGCAAGCCGCCGCCGATTTCCTTGGTATGTCGCGTCAGCATTTGGTGACCTTGCTGGAGAAGGGTGAACTTGCTCATTTCAATGTGGGCACGCATCGACGGATTGCCTTCAAGGATCTGGTCGCCTATGACAACGAACGCCGAAACGTCCGCCGCCGCCGCCTTGATGACTTGAACAAGAAGCTTGGCGAAGCCGGGATCTATGACGCGGATGAGGACGACGAGGATGCAGGCTGACTTTCCCGTCATCCTTGATGCGTGTGTCTTGGCGCCTCCGCGTTTGAGCGATTTGTTGTTCCGGCTTGCCGAGCATCCTCGACTCTATTTGCCCAAGTGGACGTCATGCATTATGGACGAGGTCAAGAGAACCCAGATAAACAAGTTGAAGCCTCCATTTCCAGAAGACCTCGCCGATTATTGGCGACAGCAAGTCACTTTTTCGTTTCCTGAAGCCATGATCAGTGGCTATGAGCATTTGATCTCGTCGATGACAAATGAGGAGGATGATCGTCATGTTCTAGCGGCAGCGGTACATGACAAAGTGGAAACCATCGTCACCTTCAACATGAAACACTTTAATCCCGAACATGTGACCAAGCCATGGAACATACAGGTCCAGCATCCTCAGGATTTCTTGATTGATTTGTATTGGTTGAACCGCTCGGTGGTCACCGGGAAACTCACCTTGATGTCGCAAGACAAGGGCGAAAGCATTCAGGAAACACTCAAACAATTTAGCAAACGTCTTCCGGTTTTTGCGGATCGGGTGCTGGAGGACATGGGTCTTAAAACCTGATGGCCATGCCCTCTCGCATTGCCGAAACATTTGCTGACTGACTCGAGGGTTAGACGTCGAAGAGGGAGAGTTGGCGGTCTTGAGAGGAGGGTCCGCGTTTGTTGCGGGAGCGGGCGAGGGTGGGTTTGCCGGGTTCTTCGAATTCGCCTTCTTCAAGGTTTCCGAGGATTTCGTGGGCGCGGGAGATGACGTCCTGGGGTAGCCCGGCGAGGCGGGCGACCTGGATGCCGAAGCTTTTGGCGGCGGGACCGGGTTCGATTTTTCGGAGGAAGGCGATGTGGTCGCCGCTTTCGCGGACGAGGACGTTGTAGTTTTTGACGCCTTTGAGGGTGAGGGCAAGGTCGGTGAGTTCGTGGTAGTGGGTGGCGAAGAGGGTTTTGGCTTTGACGGCGGGTTCGTTGTGGAGGTATTCGGCGACGGCCCAGGCGATGCTGATGCCGTCGAAGGTGCTGGTGCCGCGGCCGATTTCGTCGAGGACGATGAGGCTGCGGGGGGTGGCGTTGTTGAGGATGTTGGCGGTTTCCTGCATTTCGACCATGAAGGTGCTGC
>DAOLCW010000056.1:0-18902 GCA_035327665.1 Kiritimatiellia bacterium | reverse complement strand
TACATCGAAGCCATGGCCCAAACCCAACTCCCCCTCCCCTTCACCGGCGAAGCCGCCCCCACCCTCCTCCACTTCCTGGCCTCCCTCGTCTACAAAATCATCCCCCTCACCCTCCACCCCCTCCTCATGACCTCCCCCCTCGCTCCCCTCGCCACCGGCTACCTCATCCCCTGGACCACCACCGCCACCACCCTCCTCACCAAAGTTCTCCTCTACTCCGGCGCCCTCGCCCTCCTTTCCACCGCCGTCCTCAACCGCCGCGAAATCGCCCTCCCCTCCACATGACCCGCGCCCCCGTCATCCTCTACACCCTCCTCGCCTTCGCCCTCCTCCTCGCCGCCGGGCGCGTCAACCTCCGCCTCCTCGACCAACGCGTCCACCACCGCATCGTCCAGGCCACCGACCCCCTCGAAAACGCCCCCCCCCTCGTCGCCTTCACCACCGTCGCCCTCGGCGGCTTCCGCGGCATCCTCGCCGACCTCCTCTGGATCCGCGCCGGACGCCTCCAGGCCGAAGGCAAATACTTCGAACTCGTCCAGCTCGCCGACTGGATCACCAAGCTCGAACCCCGCTTCACCGAAGTCTGGGCCTACCAGGCCTGGAACCTCGCCTACAACATCAGCGTCATGTTCGCCACCCCCGAAGACCGCTGGCGCTGGGTCCGTCACGGCGTCACCCTCCTCCGCGACCACGGCCTCCGCTACAACCCCGGCGAACCCCGCCTCCTCTTCGAACTCGGATGGCTCTTCCAGCACAAAATCGGCGGCACCTTCGACGACGCCCACATGCACTACAAATCCCGCTGGTCCCGTGAAATCCAAACCCTCTTCGGCGGCCCCCGCCCCAACCTCGACCTCTGGCTCACCCTGCCCCCCACCCGCCCCGAGCTCCTCGAAGAAACCGGCGTCCGCGACCTCGTCGCCTCCCTCGAACGCGAAGGCATTTCCCCCTGGAGCCTTCGCCTCCTCGACCTCCCCCCCGACCATCCCGCCCAAACCCTCCTCAACCGCTCCCCCGCCTCCACCCGCCTCCTCGAATTCGTCCGGCGCCACCACACCCTCGAAACCTACCACCTCCGCCCCGACCTCATCCGCGCCATCCATCAGCGCCACGGCCTCCTCGACTGGCGCCTCCCCCAGGCCCACGCCATCTACTGGGCCACCCTCAGCCGCGACCTCGCCCGCCAACCCTTCGACCGCATCGCCGCCGACCGCATGATCCACCAATCCCTCCAGGACACCTTCCGCCGTGGAAACGCCATCCTCGACCCCAACCAAAACCTCCTCACCCTCGCCCCCAACCTCGCCGTCCTTCCCTACGTCCTCGACGCCTACCAAAGCTCCATCCACGACCACCCCGACCTCGACGCCTTCCGCTCCGCCTACGTCAACTTCCTCATCGACGCCGCCTACATCTTCTACACCTACAATCGCCAGCGCGACGCCCAGCGCATGTTCGACCTCCTCGCCCAGTTCCGTCCCGACCTCACCACCGGCCTCACCATGGAGCAATTCGTCTACCAGTCCTTCGCCGGCCAGCTCGATTCCCTCGACGACTACGAAGCCCTCGCCGCCGTTGAAGGCGCCCTTGTCCAGAGCCTCTTCTGGGAAACCGCTGGCGACCCCGAACGCGCCGCCGGCTTCGACCGCCTCGCCCGCAACCTGTGGACCCGTTACATGACCCCCCGACTCCACCAGCAAGCCCTTCGCGAGCGCACCGGTCTCCCTCCCCTCGAAGACATCCGCGCCATGGCCGCCCGCCGCCTCGGCCTCCAGCCCTGACCCCCCGCAACTTCAAACCTTTCGCGTTGTACAGTAGGTCTACAAATACGAGCAGAAATCGCCGGGCATCGGCCGTACACCAACACCCCGATCTCTGAACCGTCTCAATCCGGCCTTGGCCCTCGTCGGCGCAACACGGCTCACGCCCTCTCCCTCCTGAACCCCTGAACCCTCCTCCCCTTGCCCACAACCCTTCTGCGTTTTCCGCGCCTTCTGCGGTTCCCCTCCTCCTCCCTCCCCCTCCCTCCATGGCACGCCGTAGGCCCTGCGAAGGCAGCAGCTTTCACCCCTCATCCCTCCTCCCACCTCCCTCCCCCTTTCTGCGTTTTCTGCGCCTTCTGCGGTTAAATCCCTTCCCCCTTCCTCGTTATCTATCACGTAAACCCCACGCTTACTCGGCTACCCTGGTCTTAACCGACCCGCTTCATTCCCGAATCACGCCCCGCCGCATCGCGCCCACCCTCCTGCCGGGGCCAAGCATCCCCGACCGTCCCCCGTTGTCATCTTGTCATCTTCATCATCTTGTCATCTTGTTGACTTGCTCATGAAGCCGGGACAACATAGGCGCATGGTTGACCAGCAAGATATCGTTTCTTTTGCCAAGGCCGTAGCCCATAAGTTTGATCCTGAAAAGATTGTACTTTTCGGTTCCTACGCGCGAGGTCAACCCGATGAGAATTCCGATGTGGACATCCTGGTCGTAATGAATCATGTGGGCAAACCTTCCGAGCAGGCCTTGGCGATTCGCCGGGAGGTGCGAAGGCGTTTCCCCCTCGACCTCATAGTCCGGTCGCCACAGGAGACCCAACGGCGACAGGATCAGGGTGATCCCTTTATCTCCTCGATCATCAACGAAGGGCATACCCTTTATGAACGCGCCTCTTGACGAATGGATCGCCAAGGCCGAGGGCGACGCAGCCAGCGCGAACCGTGAGTGGCGAGCCCGGAAACGCCCCAATTATGATTCCGCCTGTTTCCACGCCCAACAGTGTGTCGAAAAGTATCTGAAAGCGGCATTGGTTCACCGGGCCATTCATTTCCCCAAGGTACACGACCTCGAAACCTTGCTCGATCTTTGTCTGGCACCCTATCCATTGTGGGAGGCGATGCGACAAGACCTGCAATTGCTAACTCAATATGCCGTTCAGTTTCGGTATCCGGGAGAAAACGCCGACAAAGAGGACGCCCGAAAAGCCGTTGCCGCCATGAAGCGGTCATGTGTCACCATTCAGACCGCGCTTCCACACTTCGGATCAAAGGAAAACACGCCATGAACCGACACCCACGCCATCGTTCCTTACAAATGCTCGCCCCCGCCCTCCTCGGCCTCGCCGCCGCCGTCTCCGCCCCCGCCAGCTTCATCCCCTTTACCCCCGACCAGCAAGGAAGCGTCTCCGCACCCGTCGTCGGCATCGCCGCCGCGGGGAGCGATTATTTGCTGACGGGGTCTTCTGGATGGGCAACGCTACCTCAAAACTTTAGCGGAAATGATCAATGGGTTGATGGTTTCGCCAACCCCTCCACCGCGCGGGATGCCGCTTCGTATGATCAGCTCTCGATGTTGCAATTGGATACCTTGGGAAATACGTATGGAGTCAACACGGACGGATCACTCAACCTGAGTTTGCCAACCCTCTCCCTCGGCGGGACGACGTTCGGGATCGGGTATGCGGCGGGGATTGACACCCTGGGCTACGGACAATGGGATGGAACGCAGTTGACCTTAGGGTCCTATGATCTCGGCGCCAGTTCCTTCGGCAGTCCAACTACGGTTGCATTCGATCCCGCGACGTCTGGGACGCCGACCGGACTCGATTACCTCCTCATCAACAACCAACCCCTTTACCTGGTGACGACGAGGGATTGGCAAGACGAATTCGGAGAGCACCTGAATCACATTCTTGTCATGAATGGATTCGGAACCGTCATTCAGTATACGACAACGGGTGGCACCACCTATACGGCGCAAGATGCAACCTATAATAGCGGAAGATTAACCATCGCATACAATGATGGAGGCGTCGCTGGCTACGTCGATTCCGGCACCTGGACCATCGTCCCCGAGCCGACCACGGCGGCCTTGGCGCTAGTCGGTGCCTTCCCTGCTCGCCGCCACCGCCCGCCGACGCCGGGTTTCCCCGCGTTAAGGCCTGATCACATCACCCCTCTGGAGGGGCGAGCTCCGCGAGACCGGGTTCACCATCCACGGCAATCGGTTAAGGAAGCCGGGTAAGTGTATCCGATGAAGTGTAGCGGTTAAGAGTACGCATTTACACTTCATCGCCACGCTTACTCGGCTACTCGTAACCGACCCGCTTCGTTCCCGCAAGCAAGGCGCTTGCCGGTAGTGCATCAATGTACTCCGTCAAGGGATAGCTGCGTGTACCGGGATAGACGACGAACCCGCGCGTGATGACCCCATCGGCCAATCCCGCCTTGAGCCCGGAGGCATCTCCGCGGGACACGGTTAATGCGCATTTGAACTCATAGCCGATGCGCTCTTCGCCGCGCTCCACGATCAGGTCAATCTCCGCGCCGGCCCGGGTGCGGTAAAACCAGAACTGACTTCCGGTATGCGCCAGCCGTTCCAGCGCGAGGATGTGCTCCACCATCAACCCCTCCCAGCTCGCGCCCCGCTTCGGCGACTGGAGAAGATCGCGCGCGGTTCGAATACCGAGCAGGTAATGCAAGACACCGCTATCCCGGACATACAGCTTGGGCGTCTTGATCAGCCGCTTGCCCGGATTGGTATGCCAGGGCTGCAGGCGCCGGATCAGGAAGTGCCCCTCCAAAAGATCAAGGTGGCCACCGATGGTATGGTAGCTCACCCCCAGGGAACGCCCGAGTTCAGAGGCATTCAGCAGGCCGCCATGCACATGGGCCAGCATGCCGAGAAAGCGCCGCATCTCCTGCGAAGAGGTCTTGAGTCCGTACCCCGCCAGATCACGTTGTACCAAAGCCTGAACATATTGCTCCATCCACCGGATGCGCCGGTCGGTATCCGCCTCCAGGCAGGCCTCGGGGTAACCACCCCGCAACCAGTAATCATCCAGGCTCGGGATCTGATCGATCACTTCCGGATAAAGAAACGGTGTCAATTCCATCATGCCGACTCGTCCGGCCAGACTTTCCGACACCTGCCGGACCAAACTTGGATTGACCGAGCCCAACAGGTAAAAGCTACCAGCCCGTTTACGATCCGCATCGATGACCGAACGTAAGACGCGAAAAAGAGCAGGTAGTTCCTGCGCCTCATCCAGAATCAAACTACCCTCCAGCCGGGAAAATGCCAGTTCCGGGTCGCCCGCGAAAACGGCGTAATCCGAGGGCTTTTCCAGGTCGAAGTAGGAGGCGTCAATAAAACCGGTCGCCAGTGTGGTTTTGCCGCACTGGCGGGGACCAAGAATCAACACGGCCGGAAACTGCCGGGCCAGTTGCTTAACCAAAGAGAGGGCCATTCGAGGGATCATGACACGCAGATTAGAACCGCCATCTCTATTTAGCAAGCCTATAACCCGAGAGGTGCTTTGGCCGGAGCATCCGCGCCTGGCGGAAACTCCGTGAAACCGGGGTTCCTATCCACGGCCATCGGTTAAGTACGCCGGTTAAGTTCCCGCATCGCGTCTATGCTCCTGCCTGGGCCGTCCGCCTACGCTCGCTACGGCGGGACAAGCCGTCCCCGGCTACAACACGCGGCCAGCACCCCTACGTTGTAGCCGCCCACGGTGGGGGCGGCGAACCTGCGCGAGACCATGTTCCGACCCCGTATCGCGCCCACCCTCCTGCCGGGGCCATCCGCCTACGCTCGCTACGGCGGAACAAGTCGTTCCCGACTACAGGGCCACGCTACGCGTATCCGCGTTCGTGAGAACGCGGTTGCGTCCTCCCACCGCCCCCCCTCCCCCCCCGCAACCGCCCCCCGGTTACGGAGAAAATCTGGGTTAGGCTTCTCGCCCGAACACCAGTTCCGCGCGGGTCCCGCCCGCGTCAGTCTTGGAGAGGGTATAGTGCCACCCCATGCGTTCACACAGGCGCGTTACGATCTTCAGCCCGATCCCGGAATCCCATTCCGAGGCTGTGATCCCGGGGCCGGTATCTACGATCGAGACCGCGCAAGGCAACACCGTGATGACGACCTCGCCGGCAGCCGTATACTGGAAGGCATTCCGCACGAGATTGGCCAAGGCAATCGAAACCAGCCCGGGCGGCGCTTCGATCTTACCTGCCTGTCCGGTCTCGATGCGGACCTCCACCGGCTTGTCGCCCAGCAGATCGCGATGGTCGGCAACAATGCCCTCGACAAGATCGGCAAGATCGCACGAGGCCACCTCCTTCTCAACTTGCTCCTGCCTGGCCAGGAGCAAAAACATCTCGATCAACCCCTTCATGTCGGCAACCGCACGCTCGATTCGCGCCAAAGGTTCCCGCAGTTGGGCATCGTGGTCCGCCCCCCGCTCCTTCAGGAGCTCAACCGCGCCTTTGATCACCGTCGTCGGCGTCCGCAGTTCGTGGCTGGCGTGGGAGGTGAACTCACGCTCGCGTTTCGTAAACGCCACCACCCTCGCCCGGAGATCGTCAATCGCCCCCGCCAGCACATGCACTTCATCGGAAGTTTCATCATGACTTGCCGGCAACATCTTCGGGCCCAAGGGCATGCTCTGAACGCGTTGCGCCAATACCGATAGAGGCTTGAGAATGTGATTGGCCACCTTATCGGCGAGGAGACGTCCGATCAAAAGCAAGACCACTCCGATCGCGACGAGAACCAGTCTGACCGTAAGTTCATCACGGTCGGTCAACTCAAGCTCTTCGACATTGAAGAGTACGTAAAGCCTCTCCCCCGCCGAGGATAGCCGGACCGCCGAAACATGGTACTCCATGCCCGGGGCATTGATTTCATAGATCCCCCATTTCTCTTCGTCAAGGTGCCGCCGCACCGGAAGAGGGATCTCCTCGAACCGGCGGTACACGGTCATATGTATCGGCAGATAATCGGGAAGACGTCCGTACGCTTCAAGGTAAGCACGCACGTTTTCGGTTTCCTGGGCGAGTTGACGGTTGAAAACCATGTCCTGCGCCACCATGACCATCCCAACGAGGGCCAAAGAGTACATTAGGAGCAGAACCGACAGGTACGCAGAGAAGGTGACCACGATCCGGCGGCGAATGGTCTGGCCGCTTTTCACGGAGCGTTCCTCATCCGGAACCCCACCCCGTGAACCGTCTCGATCAACGAGCCCTCGCCCGATTCACCCAGCGCTCTTCGCAGCGCGTAGACATGACTGCGCAGCGCGTCACTACCCGGGCGCATGTCGCCCCACAACCGGTGTTCGAGATCCTCACGCCTGACCACGTCGGGCATTCGGCTCATCAGTTCGACAAGAATACGGTAACAGCTCCGATTCAGCGTGACGACCCCACCGTTCTTCGTAACGAGTCGCTGGCCTGTATCAACACGCAGACTGCCGCAGTCAAGAACCCCTGAACGTTCGTGTTTTGTCCGCCGCGCAAGCGCCTTCAAGCGCGCCTCAAGCTCCTTGAGGGCGAACGGCTTGACCACATAGTCATCGGCGCCCGCATCAAACCCGTCGAGCTTGTCGTCAAGCGTATCCTTTGCCGTCAACAGGAGAACCGGCGTGTGAAACTTTGCCTCCGAGCGCAGTTTCCGACAAAGATCCAGCCCATCCATACCCGGCAGCATAATGTCGAGGACAATCACATCATGGGTCTGCGTCACGGCGAGGCGGAGTCCCGCAACCCCGTCCACCGCAAAATCAACTGTGTGTCCTTTGCCTTCCAAGTAGTCGCCGATGTTGGCGGCCAAATCCCGGTTGTCCTCGACGACCAGGATTCGCATGTTCGTTGGGCTTGCATCGTCCATAACCAAAAACCTCAGCGCCTCCCGCGTCGGGGCTGCACATGGAGACGCATCTTGACCGTCTTCATGTCGTCATCCATGTCAAAAGCAAAGATGCCTGTAGGCACCCGGCATGCTCAGCATGCTGAAAAACAAGGAGCATGCAAGCTTCTCCATGCTTTGCGGCATACCGATAAAAACGCGGCCCACCCCGGAGGACGGGATGGGCCGCAGGTCAATCCAGACGATCGATTAGTCGAAATAGAAGCGAACGCTGAACAGGATGCGCACTTCGTCATCGTTCAGTTTTCCGTCGTCACTATCCACGAAAATGTCATCCGTGGCATAGAGGTAGTTCCCGCTCAGGGCAAGCGCGACATTGTCACGGAGGAAGTATTTCACGCCCCCACCGATCGAAAACACCGCCGCGTCCGTATCGAGATCGCTGCCGTCGGCTTCAACGTCGGCCCAGACCACGCTGGCGCTCACAAATGGCACCAGCGGCGAATCCAGCAAGAGGTTGTACTCGATACGGGCTCCCAGCTCGGTGCTCATGTAGCGATCATTGTCCCGCAATCCCGCGATCACGGCAACTTCCACTCCGTCGGCGATGAACGTACCGAAGGCGAGCTGAAGTTGGACATCATCTGCCATCAAATCGAAAAACCCTGCCCCTTCAAGAACCTTCGTTCCCTTGTCCAGATTCGGAGTAACACCCCCCGATCCCCTTTCCGCGGCAAACCCCGAACCCGCGAACATCGCTGCGACGGCAAACACTACCCATTTCTTACTCATATGCTTCTTCTCCTGTTTTGTTACGTTTTCGACACCGGAAAGGAACACCCTTTCCTAAACCCATGAATCTTCCTACTTAATAATCGGGGAACCGCGAACAAACGTACACGATTTGTTTTCTTATCGTCATCGGCCAACAGTCCCATCATTCACTGATCCCCATTCAGAGTAACCTTTCGAGGTACAAATAGAAAACGTTCAGATGTGAAATCATCGTGAAAACATGCCCCCCCCGACTTCGGCGACTACGAAGCCCTTGCCGCCGGCATCAACCCCCGCATGAAATCAGCGGTCGCCCTGAAAATCTCGAATGTATCGAATTTCCCTTGTATTTCGAGGATTTCAATGGTGCATAGTGGCGATTTTTGTTCCTGTTGGAAAGAAATCGCGCCACAATCCGTCACAGTAAGTGGCAGTAGTCTTCTTGCCGTTCGAGACGTGGACCCTTCGGGAGGATTTTCCAACGAATATGACAACCGATTCGCCAGACGCATATCCCGGATCCTTTCGGCATGAGCGAAACGGATTGATGTTTGAAACGGATCACGGGACGTTGCGAGTCCGACTTCACCCCCAGCCTGATGTTGACGTGGTGGAATGGTCGGATGGCACGCCGGTGACCTTTACCCGCAATCACGCCTTGTGGCTGGTGATGGTCGGGATGCGGCAGGTGACTTGGCACCGGCAAAATGACAATCCATCCGCGATAACCATGGTGGACCAGGATCCTCAGCTGCTCCTGCCCGGTTTTGCGCCACGTTATCTCGAACCCCATCTTCGGGAGGAGTTGATGATTCCGATTTTCCGCACTGACCGCGATCGGCAGGCCGTCGCGGACTTTGTGGAAGCAATCCCCCCGGTGATTCAGGCTGCGTGGATGAAGCACGGGTTTTATCAAAAATGGGATCACCTCGCGGCCTTGATGGGATGTCGGCACGCTTTGGAGCTATGCTGCTCCAATCATTCGCTATTCTACCTTGTCCTTTCGGCTTACATCACCAACGGCTACCCACAAGCCTTGCCCTACGAAAGGCTGGACCACCTATTCTCGATGAAGCGGACGCAGATGTTGGAGCACTTGGTTCTACCTGCAAGTGAGTCGAACTGCCGGATCTTGTCGAAATGCACCCTGATTGATCACAGACTTGAGCGTAGAAACGCAGCGCCAGAGTACGAGGGGAAACCGGTTCCAGAAGATTCCTATCCAGAAATTTGGCATAATTTCCATATCTTGAACACGCGTTGGTTGCTTGGTGGATTGCATGAACATCCATCGGTTCGTCGCCTGCTCGAACACGCGCCAAAAATTGGCCGGGGTCTTCAAATGGTGTTTTCGTATCGTAGCGCCTACCCCTATTTAACCGGTTCCCTGGTTAACGAGATCGCCGGGCTGGATGATCGGGAGGAGTGGAATGCCGGATTAAGGATCTGCGACACGGTAAGATTGCTAACGCGTTGCGGAATCATGAACAGGAAAATCCACTCGATTCGTGGAGGCAAACGCCTCCATGAAGAGATGTGCCGTCGTCTACCGGAGGAGGTTGTTCGTGAGAATCTGGGCGTGGATGCAGAATTCCCGAGGCCGCCATATCCGGGAACCGATGGGATCACCCCCATCACCAAATTAAGCACGCTGATGCATGAAGGCATCGTCATGGCCCATTGTGTAGGCACGCTGGCCGCGGAGGTGAAAGCAGGAACCGCGTATTTTTATCGGGTCACCAAGCCCGTCCGGGCGACCCTGCAGATTGGGTCAAATCAGCGGGGGGGATGGGAGTATCGGGAGATTCAGAGTTATTGTAACGAGGATATTCTCGAACCGCACAAGGAGCTTATCCTCGCGAAATTATTCTCCGGACCCTGTGAAAGAGCCCCTTCGCCCTGTCCATAGCGGCCGATTGGGTTGAAAGAATTGCCGCAGGACAACGTCTTTTCCCTTGTGGCAATAAGGCCCAACATCATCCAGCAATGCCCCCGGGAGGGGGACACGGAAGCGTGCCCATCCTCACATATGTGTAGCTATTTCCGGGTCAGCGATGCTCAATGATGACCCGTCGTGGCGCGCCTTGAAAATCCTTGAATTTCAGATCAAAGGTCGCTCCCGAAAGTCGAATGCCTGATCCGGATATCGGCGTCGGGGAGATCGCGATCTGACCCTTGCTCCAATCGCGGCTCACCATCACGAAACGGTCATTCCCGAAATCATCCCAATAGAAGGTATTCCCATCCTCCGAGAGCCGCGCATCGAAGTGAACCGTCTCCGCGATCCTGCCCACGCGAGTCACGGCAATCGATTTGGCTTTACCTTTCGCGATGTCGAACGCAACCGGATGGTAAGGATAGCGACTCCCATAGTACTCCAGAGCCCCGCAACGGATGGCAAGGCCGTCCCACGGATGGGAGGAGGGAAAGGATGATGGGTCCACGGTTGAGCACCTGCCGTAAGCACTACAGGTCAAAAAGGGTCACATAGCCCTAACATTTTACCTTGCGATACAAGTGCGTCATTTTCCGCGTCCCTTCTTCCTCATCCGCGTTCTCGCGAACACGGCTACCACTCCCTCTTGTTGTCATCTGATTTCTTCGCGATTCACTCCCTTCCCCGAGCAAAGGTACCACGCAAATGAACCCCGGCTTGAAACCAGCGGCGGCCCTATCCTATGATCCAGGGCCGGTAGTGGTCCACAGATTCTCTGTCCCCCGAAATCTTCACGTTCCCATCAAATCCTTGGGAAGCCAATGGCATCCCGTGTACACCCGCCTGCTAACCTATGCATAGCATTGCAGGCAGGTCGGCGCTATTCGTGGTTGGGAATCCTCCCCTCCCCCCCCCACACACAACTTGCTGAATTCCTTCACAGTTTTAAGCTAATCGTAAAGGCCTCTAATGTTCCCGAACCCGCACAGTATGTATCAAAACGACAAAAGGACACAGCGAGTAAGCGAATTCATTGCCGACTGGTGTCGACGACTTCTCGGCCAAAATTGAACCACGCCTTGAACAACACTGTGGTGATAGCTATAGTGCCACTTCCTTGGCGCCCGTAGCTCAGCCGGATAGAGCATCGGATTTCTAATCCGACGGTCGCAGGTTCGAATCCTGCCGGGCGCGCCACCCCCCGCACGTTCCGCCACCGCAAAATCCTCGTCCTGCAAAGCGGAATGTCCGGTTGCATTTCTCCCGCACCTGCCCGATGTTCTTATCATGAAACGCATCCTGGTTACCGGAGCCACCGGCTATGTCGGAGGTCGCCTTATTCCCCGACTTCTCGATCTTGGCCTCACCGTGCGCGTACTCGTTCGCGATCCCCGCCGCATTGCCGGCCGTCCTTGGGCCGAACGCGTCGAAGTCGCGGTCGGGGACCTCCTCGATGCACCTTCCATTGCCAATGCCCTGCGAGACTGCCACGCGGTCTATTACCTCGTCCACGCCATGTACAGCGGGAAACACTACTCCCGGATCGACCGCGACTCCGCCCTTAACGTCCTCGCCGCCATCCCTTCCAACGCACGCATCATCTACCTCGGCGGACTCGTCCCCGCCCACCCCCGAAAACGACTATCCGAACATTTGGCCAGCCGGGCCGAAGTGGGCGAAGTCCTTCGTCGCCATCCCAACACCCTCGAATTTCGCGCCGGACCCATCATCGGTTCCGGGTCCGCCTCCTTCGAAATGGTTCGCTACCTGACCGAGCGCCTCCCGGTCATGGTCACCCCTCAATGGGTTATGCATGAGGTCCAATCCATCTCCATCCGCGACACCCTGAACTACCTTCTCCAAGCCCTCGAGCATTCGGCCACCGGCATCGTCGACATCGGCTCGGAACCCATCCGGTTCCGCGACATGATGATGGACTACGCCGCAGAACGCGGCCTCACCCGCCGCATCGTTCCCCTCCCGGTGTTCCTGCCCCGCCTCGCCGCACGCTGGGTGGGCTTCATTACCCCCATCCCCAATCGCCTCGCCCTCCCCCTCGTCGACGGCATGCAAGAACCGCTGATTGGCGACACCTCCCGCGCCCGCGAACTCTTCCCCGGAATCCTCCCGGTCTCCTACCGCGAGTCCGTTCGCATCACCCTTCAAAAAATCGCCAACGGCGACATCGAGTCCCGCTGGTCGGGCGCCCTCAGCGAAGGCCCCACCTACCAACTCACCGAGCGTGAAGGCCTGATCCGGGAAGTCCGAAGCGCCATCGTCAACGCCCCTCCCGAGCGTGTGTTCGACGTCTTCACCTCCCTCGGCGGCGACAAGGGCTGGATGGCCTGGAACTGGGCCTGGAAATTCCGGGGCGGACTCGACTACCTGTTCGGTGGCCCCGGCCTTCGGAGGGGACGACGCCACCCCACGCAACTTCTCCCCGGCGAAGCCCTCGACTTCTGGCGCGTCGAGGATGTTCAACGACCCACCTTCCTCCGCCTCCGCGCCGAAATGAAACTCCCGGGAAACGCCTGGCTCCAATTCGAAACCTTTCCCGAAGACGATACATGCCGCCTCGTCCAGACCGCCGTCTTCGCCCCCAAAGGCCTCCCCGGTGAAATCTACTGGTATGCCCTCTACCCCCTCCATGGCTGGATGTTCAGCGACATGATCAAAGCCATCGTCCGGGAAGCCGAAGCCTGACCTCCACCCATGGCCCCCCAATCTCTTCCTACCTCGCCCGAACCCGCGTCTTGATCTCCGCGATCCGGTCCATCACCATCTGGGCCACTTTCACGTACTTGTCCTCGTCGTCTGAAAAAACGTCAAATGCATCCGGGGTGATTGGCGCTCCGAAATGAACCCCAATTCGATGTGGACGAATCCACCTTTTCCCCCGTGCGAGTGCCTCGTGCGTGCCATCCAAATACACCGGAATGACCGGAACCTTCGCCTTGAGCATTAGAAACCCCACCCCGCCCTTCGCCGGTTGAAATTCGCCATCAAAGCTGCGACTCCCTTCGGGATACAAGGCAATGCATTTGCCATCCTTCAGCAGCTTCAACGATAGCTTAAGCGCCCCCACATCCCCTTTGTCGACCTGCAGGGGTATCACGAACAACCTCCGCAGCAGCCACCTCATCAGCGGATTCTTAAACAACGACTCCTTGGCCAGACTGTGCAGAAAGCGGTGCGGGATCACACACCCCATGATCGGGGGGTCCAGATAACTCGCATGGTTCGCGGCAAGGATGCATGCGCCCTCCGCCGGAAGTTGCTCCACCCCCGACCAACGGATACGATGGAACAAGCGCGCGTACCCCTTCACCAGCCAACGGCAAAACCGGTAGACCCTGGTGGTGACCCGATCCTCCACCGTCATTTCGGAAAAATCCCCGCCTTCGCCAAATCCTTCACAATAAACGCCACCACATCCTCCGCGCTCATCGAGGTCGAATCGATCACCTTCGCCCCCAGCGCAATTTGCAGAGGAGCCGCCGCCCGCGTCGAATCCTTGCGGTCCCGGCGGGTCAATGACGACAACACATCCTTGACATCGTTATACCCCGACTCCGACGACAACTCGCCGAATCGCCGGCGCGCCCGCTCTTCCGGGTCTGCATCCAGATAATACTTGAATGGAGTATCCGGAAACACCACCGTACCGATGTCCCGCCCCTCCATCGCCAGACTTCCCAAAGCCGATGTTTTCCTCAACATCCGCACCAAAAACGACCTCACCTCCGGCACTGCCGCAATATCGCTCACATGCTCCTGCACCGGCTGCGAACGGATCTGGTCCCCCGGTTCCTCCCCGTCCAGCGTGAACTGAATGCTCCCGTTGCGCAGAAAACTTCGCATCTCCACCCGGTTGATCAAGGCAATCACCTGTTCGGTGTCTGTGGTATCCAACCCCTCATGGATCGCCTTCCAGGTCAGCCCCCGGTAAAACGATCCCGAATCCACATAATTGAACCCGAACCGGTCCGCCACCATCCGTGTGACCGTCGACTTCCCCGACGCCGATGGCCCGTCAATCGCAATGACCTTCACTTCACTCGACATGGCCGCCCAGCGCTCCAAGATGCGTCCAGAATTCCGGATACGACGTATCCACGCACCCCACATTTCCGATCACGATCGGTTCCGGCGCGAACAGTCCCAGGACCGCCATGGACATCGCAATCCGGTGATCCCCATAGCTCCGGATCGCCGACGACCCCTGCAGCTTCGCCCCGCCTTCAATTTCCAAACCATCCGGATGGGTGGTCACGTTCACCCCCATCAACCGCAGGTTCGAGGCCATGCACTCGATCCGGTCGGACTCCTTTACCCGAAGTTCCGCCGCGTCCCGGATTACCGTGCGACCCTTGGCCAGTGCTCCCATCACCGCGATGATCGGAACCTCATCGATCAGGTTCGGGATGTCATCGCCCCCGACCTCTACCCCCGACAAATGCGCTCCCTTCACCACAATATCCCCGGCCAACTCCGCATGGTTGGTGTTTTCATACGGCTTCACCTCCACCGTGGCTCCCGCCGCCCTCAACACCTTGATCAAGGCCGTACGGCGCGGATTCAACCCCACGTTGCGAATGGTCACTTCCTGACCCGGACGGGCCGCCCCCGCCACCATCCAGAAGGCCGCTGACGAAAAATCACCGGGGATGATAAACGTACGCGCCTTCAGTGGCGGCCCTTTCGGACCATACCCCTTCAGGCAAAGTTGCAGTCCCTTGATCTCCAACGGCACATTCATCAACTTGAACAACTGCTCGGTGTGGTCCCGGGTATGCACTGGCTCGGTCACCCGCGTCGTGCCTTCGGCAAACAACCCCGCCAACAGCACACAGGACTTCACCTGGGCCGAGGCCATGGGGAGGAGGTAATCGATCCCTTTCAAAGTTCCCCCCTTGATCGTCACCGGAGCCGTTCCCCTTTCTCCCGTCAGCTCCACCTTCGCCCCCATCAACTCCAACGGTGCCTGAATCCGCTTCATCGGACGCGAACACAGCGACTCGTCTCCCGTCAACTGGACCTCAACCTTGTGCCCCGCGATCAACCCTGAAAGCAGGCGGATCGTCGTTCCCGAATTCCCCACATCCAGCGGTCCCGCCGGCTGAAGCATGTTCCCCGCCGTGCCTTCGATTTGAATCGAGCCATCTTCCAGCGCATACGTCCGCGCCCCCAGCGCCTCCATCGCCCGCAACGTGCTGATACAATCCCCCGCCCGAAGGTAATTCTGGATCAACGATGTTCCCGCCGCGAGGCCCGCGAACATCCCCACCCGGTGGGAAATGCTCTTGTCCCCCGGGACCTCCACCACACCCTCAACCTGCTTTGCCGGACGTACCACACACGAAACCGGGATACCCGGCAGTGGTCCCGTTTTACGTTTCATTGGATTTTCCATAAGCCATCAATCGTTTCCGGGACGCCTGTCCCTCGTGCAACATCCGATGTATACCATCAAATTGTTTCTGTTCCAGCATTTCGACAAGCTCTCCCACCGCCTGCCCGTAAATCTTCAACTCTTCCAGCACCGCCTCCCGGTTGCTGATCAGGATATCCATCCAGATTTCCGGCGATCCCTCCGCCACCCGCGACGTGTCCCGGAACCCCGTCCCACAGAATTTCCCCACATCCTCAAGGTCATCCTCCCGCCCCGCCACCCGCGCCAACAGGCTCGCCACCATGTGCGGCAAATGGCTGCTCCGGGCCAGCAACCGGTCGTGCCGCTCCGGCGTGGTGATGTGCACCTTCCCCCCCACCGACTCCCAGAACCCCCGCAACCGTCCCACATCCTCCTCATGGGCTCCTTCGCCCGGGGTCAACACCACCACCGCATCCCGGTACAAATCCGCTCGCGCCGCGTCGATTCCCGCCTGTTCCGACCCGCAGATCGGATGGCTTCCGATAAACACCCCCGGCCCCGCCCCGAGAATCCCCGATACCTCCTCATGCAACGTCAACTTTGTACTCCCCACGTCCGTGAGCAGCGCCCCCTCCTCCAGCCGCATCCGACACCTCTCAACCAAACGCGGAATCGTCAGGATCGGCGCACAAAACACCACCACGTCCGCCCCCTCCACCGCCGACCCCGCGTCCTCAAACATCCGGTCCACCGCCCCTGCCGCCAAGGCCTTACGCGCCGTCTCCGGCGACCGCGTCGCCCCCCGAACCTCCACCCCGCCCCGTTGCCGAAGGGCCAGCCCCAGCGAGCCACCCATCAACCCCAACCCCACCAGCGTGACCGCTCCATCCCCCATCAAAGACTCCGTCCAATCGCCGCCGCCACCTTGCCTGCCCCATCGAGGAGGCGCCCGAACAAATCAAAATCCAATGTCTGCGCCCCGTCCGAAACCGCCTCCTCCGGATGGGGATGAATCTCCACCAGCAGCATGTCCGCCCCCGCCGCCACCGCCGCCATAGCCATCGGGCCCACCAAATGCCGGATCCCCGTCCCGTGGCTCGGATCCACCGCCACCGGCAAATGAGTCAGCGACTTCAACAGCGGTACCGCATTCAAATCCAGCGTGTTCCGCGTCGCCGTCTCGAACGTGCGGATCCCCCGCTCGCACAGGATCACCTGCGAATTCCCCTGGCTCATGATGTATTCCGCGCTCATCAACAACTCTTCCACCGTTCCTGAAATCCCCCGCTTGAGCAGGACCGGTGTACGCGTGCGCCCCACCGCCTTGAGCAGGGCAAAGTTCTGCGTATTGCGAGCCCCGATCTGAAGGATGTCCGCCGCCTCCGCCACCATTTCTACATCCCGCGTATCCATCACTTCTGTGACGTAGCGAAGACCAAATTCCTTTCGCATCTCGTTCAAGATCCTCACCCCCGCCACGCCCATCCCTTGAAACGAATACGGCGACGTCCGCGGCTTGAACGCCCCCGCCCGCAACACCCCGAGCCCCCGGCTCGCCAGCATTCCCGAAATTTCCTTCATCACCGGAACCGGCTCCACCGAACAAGGTCCCGCCCCCACCACCACCTTGTCCCCTCCGATTACCACCGGTTCATCCCCCGGCCGGGTCGGCGGCAAAACGATCCTTGTCCGCTCCCCATGCTGGGCCAGACTCGCCAACTTATAAGGTTTCTCGCTCATACCGCACACCCCGTTTCCGCCAGAACCTCCGGCAACGCCGCCAAAAACATCCGGTTTTCCGCCGCCGTCCCCACCGTCACCCGGATAAACTCCGGCAATCCATAACCTCCCACCGGGCGCACGATCACCTTCCGCCGTTGCAACGCCTCAAACACCCCTTTGCCATCTCCCACCCGGACCAGCACGAAATTCACCCGCGACGGCACCACCTCAAGCCCCATTGCCCGGCAACCCTCCGTCACCTGGACCAGCCCCTCCCTCACCATCCTCCGCGTATCGACCAAATGCTCTTCATCCTCCAGCGCTGCCAGGGCCGCCACCTGAGCCATGGCATTCACATTGAATGGCTGACGGACCCGGTTGATCAAGTCGATCCCCGCCTCCGGAGCCACCGCATATCCGATCCGCACCCCCGCCAGACCATACCCCTTCGAAAACGTCCGCAGCACGAACACCTTCCGGTTCTCATTCACCCATGCCAGCGCATCCGGACGATCCTCCTCCTCCAGAAGATCTACATACGCCTCGTCCAACACCAGCGCCACATGCTCCGGCAACGACCTCACGAACCTCTCCAGCTCCGCCCCCGAAACCATCGTACCCGTCGGATTGTTCGGATTCGCCACAAACACCAGCTTCGTCGACGGCTCAATCGCCGCTCGCATTGCTACCAGATCATGACCGAAGTCCCGGGCCGGAACCCGGATCACCTTCGCCCGGTGCAGCGACGCCACTAGCTCGTACACCACAAACGCATACTGCGAAATCACGATCGAGCTTCCCTCATTCAAGAACGCCTGCCCCAGCAAGGCGATCAACTCATTGCTCCCGTGCCCGAACGCCAATCGTCCCGGCCCAACTCCCAGACGTTTCGCCAGCGCTTGCCGCAGATAAAACGCATCCCCGTCCGGATAAATGTGCATCTCCTCCGCCGCCGCCCGCATCGCCGCCACCGCCTTCGGCGACGGCCCCAGCGAATTCTCATTCGACGCCAGCTTGACCATCTCCTCCACATTCCCCAGTCCCAACTCCCGCGCCACCTCCTCGATCGGGCGGCCCGGCTGGTACGTGTTCAACCCCGGGATCCAGGTATTCGCCAGCGTTTTCAAATCCATCGTGTTACTCATCGGACACATTCCTTTACGATCGTCGCAAGATCATAAGCTCTTCCGCGACCTCGCTCAATCTGCGAATCCACGCCCCGCTTGCCCCCTCCTCCATCTCCCCGTCCACCTCCAGCAGGCAGATCTGACGCCCTCCCAGCTCCCCTCCCGTCAACCAGCGAGCCTCCATCTCCCCCGCCAACTCCAACAACCTCCGCCACGCCCCCGCCTCCGGTCGCGGTGCCACCATCACCCGGAACACCGGACGCCCCCGCACATCCCCCGCCCGCCGCATCAACACCGCCCATCCCTTCGCCACCCGCCACACATCCGC
>DAOLCW010000055.1:0-20236 GCA_035327665.1 Kiritimatiellia bacterium | reverse complement strand
CATAGTTGCAACTCGGATTTTAATCGCGACCGAACTCGATCCCGGGGTGCCCGATGCGCTCGGCCCATCTCCCGTTTCGCGCTCACCACTCGTCGCTCGCCGCGCTTCGGCTTTTGATCCACCACGCCCCGGCCTGCTTCGCGGGGTCCGTTCATCTCTCCCCTTATGTCCCCCTTAGGTCTTCTCCACCTCGCCCAGAAGAACTGCCGCTCAATCACCCGTTCATACCGTGCTCATACGCCCCACCTTTACCCTTCATCCGTGCCATCCTCATCCTCGCCTCATCTCCACAACCTTCACAACCTCATAACCCACTTTCCATCAACTCCCTCAACCTCTATCCGACACATCTTGCCCCAATAACTACCATCGGTGTGTCCCCTAAAATATTCACGGCCTGACCACATCGACGAGCTTGCCCAACTTGACCACCCAGGGAGTTGTCGTCCGTTCTGCCGTCAGCAAAGGCACTTTGTAATGCACGGCCAAAGAAATGTAGGCGGCATCGTAGGTGGTCGCTTGATAGGTCATGGCCAGATCAAGCAGGGTAGAGCGAACCGGCTCCTCCCATTGCAAAGGGGCTTGCAGATGGGTCGAATAGATTTCCCTGGCCAAATCGGCAGCCAGTTCACCGCGCCGGACGTAGGTCCGCAAGACGTTGCCGAACTCCAAAACATGCAACCCAGGAACCAGAAATTGCACCTCGCCCTCCACCATCTTCCGTTGCCATGCGCGGGCTGATTGGGCGAATGATTCGGGTAAATACCAGGCGCACGCCACACTGGTGTATGACGTGTCAACAATTGGTTCAGAGAGCCCAGATAGACGGACGTATCGGGACGAAGACCCTTCGACAAGCTCAGGGCTGTTGCAAAGGATTTCCAAACCTTGGAAAACCATGTAGGTTTCATTTCCAAACCTTGGAAAACACCTCCCATCCCCCAGCATAACCCGTAGCCGGTCTGGCAACATTCCTGAACCCCCGAACCCCTGAACCCTGACCCCATCCCCATGCCCTCCATGCAATGCACAACCGGCCTTCCTGGGCTCGACGCCGTCCTCAAAGGTGTCATGCCCGGCGACAATGTCGTCTGGATGATTGAGGACATCGCCGACTACCGCCATCTCGTCATCCCTTACGTCGAGGCCGCATGCCGAGGTGGCCGCCAGCTCCACTACTTCCGCTTCGCCACCCATCCTGAACTCATCGCCCCTTCCGACTGCCACGCCGTCCATCGCCCCGATCCCAACCTCGGCTTCGAGCCCTTCGTCGACGCTGTCCATCAGGTCATCACTGAAAACGGCAACGGCGCCCTGTACCTCTTCGATTGCCTCTCCGAACTCGCCCACCTGTGGCAGGCCGACGCCATGCTCGGCAACTTCTTCATGCTCACCTGCCCCCGCCTACTCGAGTTCCAGTCCCTCACCTACTTCAGCATGCTCCGTAACCACCACAGTCCCTACGCGGTCAAACCCATCGAGGAAACCGCCCAGTTCGTCCTCGATGTCTTCCGCCGAAACCACCGCATCTACCTCCGCCCCCTCAAAGTCCAATACCGCTCTGGCGACGTCATGAACCTCATCCACGTAGAGGACGGCGACGCCTTTCTCCCCGTTAAATCCAGCGCCGAAGTCACCGAACTCCTCGCCAGCCTCGACTGGCCCGGGCTGCAATCCCAGGCCCCCACCGGCCTCTGGCACCGCGCTTTCCACGACGCCCGCGAACTCGCCGCCAATGCCGCCCGCGACCCCTCCCTCGCCCCTCACCTCGAACCCTGCGCCGCCAAGCTCCGCTCCATGCTCCTCGGCGGCGACCCCCGCATCCAGGACCTCTGCCGCGACTACCTCTCCCTCGATGACCTCCTCGCCATCTACAACCGCATGATCGGCATCGGCCAGATCGGCGGCAAAGCCGTCGGCATGCTCCTCGCCCGGGCCATCGTCTCCCGCGACCACCCCGATCTCGCCCGCCGCCTCGAACTCCACGACTCCTTCTTCCTCGGCTCCCAGATCTACTTCACCTTCCTCGTTCGCAACAAAGCATGGTGGATCCGCCAGCGCCAGCGCAACCCCGCCACCTTCCTCGACGACCTCCACGAAGCCCGCGAAAAAATCCTCCACGGCACCTTCCCCGCCTACATCCTCGACCGCTTCCGCGGCATGCTCGACTACTTTGGCGAGGCCCCCTACATCGTCCGCTCCAGCTCCCTCCTCGAAGACGCCTATGGCAACGCCTTCGCCGGACAATATGAAAGCGTCTTCTGCGTCAACCAGGGCCCTCCCGAGCAGCGACTCCACGACCTCCTCGACGCCATCCGCCGCGTCTACGCCAGCGCCCTCAGCGAATCCGCCCTCCGCTACCGCCAGCGCCGCGGCCTCCTCGACCAAGACGAACAGATGGCCCTTCTCATCATGCGCGTCTCCGGCGCCCCCTACGGACGCTTCTTCTACCCCCACCTCGCCGGCGTAGGCCTCTCTTACAATCCCTTTGTCTGGAACAAGGACATCGACCCCAAAGCCGGCGTCGTCCGCCTCGTCTTCGGGCTCGGCACCCGTGCCGTCGACCGGGCCGATGACGACTCCACCCGCCTCGTCGCCCTCAACGCCCCCCTCCGCCGCCCCGAATCCAGCCCCGACGAAATTCTCGACGCCTCCCAGCAGAAAATGGACTGCCTCGACCTCCACGAAAACCGCCTCGCCTCCGGCTGGTTCCAAGACATCGCCGCCACCAACCCCGAGCTACCCCTCCATCTCCTCACCACCCTACACCCCGCCACCCAGCGCCCCGTCCTTACCTTCGACCCCCTCCTCTCCGAAACCGACTTCCCCCGCGACCTCCGCCGCATCCTTTCCCTCCTCGAACAAGCCTACCAAACCCCCGTCGACATCGAATTCAGCGCCAACATCCTCTCCACCGGCGACTACCGCATCAACCTCCTCCAGTGCCGTCCCCTTCAGATCCACCGCAACCTCGAAGCCATCCCTCAAGAATCCATCCCCCCCGGGCAAGTCCTCCTCGACATCCGCGGCCCCGTCATCGGAGCCAGCCGCCTCTGCCCCATCGACCGCGTGGTCATCGTCCGGGCCGAAACCTACGCCCGCCTCCCCGAACAGCAACGCCATGCCGTCGCCCGCCTCGTCGGCGCCGTCAACCGCGTCACCGGAACCCACCAAAAATCCCTTCTCCTCATCGGCCCCGGGCGGTGGGGCACCCGCCAGCCCTCCCTCGGCGTCCCTGTCCGCTTCACCGACATCAACCACGCTGGCGCGGTCTGCGAACTCGCCCTCATGCACGACCGCCTCGTCCCTGACGCCTCCCTTGGCACCCATTTCCTCAACGAACTCATCGAAGCCGACATGCTCTACCTCGCCGCCGACCCCAACCTCCCCGGCAACACCCTCGACCTCTCCTCCCTCCTTGACGCCCCCAACCAGATCGGCCAATGGATCAACGACCTCCAGAACCTCGACCACGTCGTCCACGCCCTCGACACCCCCCGCCTCCACCTCCGCGCCGACGTCATGAACCAGACCTTCACCCTCTTCCACCCCCCGCAACATGACCCTACCCCACCCTGATCGCACACCCCGAAATCAACTTTCCCGGGAACCCTAATTGACTCCCACGGACCATTCCACTACCGTCGCGCCATGATTGAACTACCTGATCCCAAGCGTGCCTACGACTACGAAAACGCCTTCTACCTGACATGCCAGCCCGGCCGCATCGGGAAATTCATTGCCCATTACGAACTCTACAAAAGCACCCTGGGCATCCCTGGCGCCATCGTCGAATGCGGAATCTTCAAAGGTCCATCCTTTGCCCGCTTCGCATCCTTCCGCCATCTCTTCGAGGCTGCGGATTGCCGCGAAATGGTCGGCTTTGACATTTTCGGAACATTTCCCGATACATCGTTCGGACCCGATAAAGAGCAACTCAAAAAGTTTGTTGCCGCCGCCGGCGACCAAAGCATTTCACGGGACCAGCTTATCGAGGTTCTACAAACCAAACAATGCGAGCGGAAAGTAACTCTGGTTGAAGGCGACATCCTGAAAACCGTACCCGACTACGTTCAAAACCATCCCGAATTGAAAATTTCGCTCCTTCACCTCGATGTCGACATCTATGAACCCAGCCAATGCATCCTCGAACATCTCTACCCCCGGCTTTCCCCCGGCGGCATCCTTGTTCTCGATGATTACGCCATCTTTCCCGGAGCCACCAAGGCGGTAGACGACTATTTTGCGGATCGCTCCGAAAAGGTGCGGAAATTGTCCTACTGCTTCGCGCCCCATTTCATCGTGAAAGAGGCCTGATCCTCTTGCCCTCCTCCCCGGCCCGGCTCAACCTCGCTTCCGTCTGACCACTTGACGGCTCCCCACCGCATTCTTCAACCTCGCCCACAGCTCTTCCGCTCCCTCTGCCTCCAGCAAGCCCCGCCGCGCCGCCTCATCCCCCATAACCCCGACAAGGTTCGATAGCAATTGAACCTGCAAATCCGCGTCGTCCTCCGGGGTCAGAATCAGAAAAATAAACTGCGCCGGCTTTCCATCCGGTGAATCCCATTCGATCCCCAAAGGTGATCGTCCAAACACTACCACCGGCTTCACCAGCCCCTTCAACCTCGCGTGCGGCAATGCAATCCCCTCCTCCACCCCCGTTCCCATATCCGCCTCCCGCCTCAAGACCGCGTCCGCCAGGGACGTTCCCGAGGGCAACGGCCCTTGCTCCGCCGCCACCTCGCACAAGGTTGCGATCGCTTCCTCCCGCGTCCCCGCCTTCACCGCCGCCACCACACCCTGGCCCGAGAAGAACTCCAACAAGCTCACCTCTGGACGCCGCCGCAGGGATGCTCGCATCCACGGCCCGACAATCACCGACGAAAAGATCGCCCCGAACACCAACGCGATAAACATCGGCTCGGTGATCAGTCCATACTCCAGAGCAATCACCCCCACCACAATCTCCATCGCACCCCCCGGCGTATGCGCGATCGAGATCACCGAACGGTTCGCACGCGGCAAATGCGTGATCGTCACCCCCACCCATGCCCCGAAATACCGCCCCGCAATGCCCACCCCCGTCACCAGAACCACCAAAAACCAGTTGAAATTCGCGACAAAATCCAAACTCAACCCGATGCTCGCAAAAAACACCGGCACAAACACCGCGAACACCATCTGCGAAATCACCTGCCGCGACCGCTCATTCAGCGCCCGTGAACTCCCCGCCATGATCCCGGCAATAAAAAATCCGAACAACGCATGAATGCCGATCTTTTCGGTAATCGCCCCGCACAACAACCCCAGCAGTACCAAAAACGTCAGCGACGTCCCCGGCTGGGGCATCTTCCAGGCATTCAACTGCGACATCGCACGATGCGTTACCCCTCTTCCATAGGTCAGACAAAGCGCGGTAAATCCCACCGTGCCCACCACGATCAACAACGTCCGCCCCACCTCGATATCCGCATGCAGCGAAAAGCTCAGCACGAGGGAAAAGATCAGCCAGCCGATGATGTCATTCACCGACAACGCACTCATCAGCAGGAACCCCAAGTCCGTCTTAGTCAGGTGAAGGTCATGCAACACCCGCGCCGCGATCGGCAGCGCGCTGATTGTAAGCGCCGTCGCCATGAAAAACGCGAACAGAAACCGCTGCTCCGGATCGACCAAATAATGGGCGGGAAGAAGAAAAAATGGCACGAAGGCCACCGCCATGGGAAGAAAGATATCCGCCAGCGCGATCCGCACCGCCTCCCCCCTCTGTCGCCACGCACTCGCAAAGTCGATCTCCAAACCCGTTTGCAAAAGCAGAAACAACACCCCAATCCATCCCACCGTCTCCAGCATGCTTTGTTGAAGCGGATCGGCCGGAAACAACCACGCAAACCCTTCCGGGAAATACCGCCCGAACAACGTCGGTCCCAGCACGATCCCCACAAGGATCTCCGCAGTAATCGGTGGCTGGTGAATCATCCGGAACAATTCCCCGGCCACCCGCGCCAACCCCAGCAGCAGCAAAAGCTGGAGTAGAAAAAGGTAAATATGATGTTCGCTTAATACATGCATGGTCGAGACGGTTGTGCCCCCCTTCCGCGCCGGCAGTATTACCCGCCCGACCTCCAGGTCGCAAACATTTCCGTCGCCAGCGCCCTCTCCCATACCCTACACTCACTCCCATGATTCAGATCACCGCCGTCATCCAAAACGAACACGGCATTCATTGCCGTCCCTCGGCAGTGATCCTTAAAGCCATCGAGGATTATCAGGGCATCATCGAACTCGAAAGCGAAGGTGCCACCTGCAATCCCCGGTCCATGCTCGGTTTGCTCTCCCTCGAACTCACCTGCGGCAAAACCGTGGTCATCCGCGTCTCCGGTCCCGAAGAACTCGCCACCGCAGAAACCATGAAGTCCCTCCTCGAAACCCACTTCGACTTCCCCCCCCGCACCGACCGATAACCCCTCGGGATTCAGGCATCGGTTACGCGGCCCAAGCCGGGAGCGCCGGACCGGGCCCAACGAACCCGGCTACAACCTTCCGATAGGTTGACGGGCAACCTGCGGCTGTTGATACGCACGCTCGGATACCCCGGCTCCGTTCACCCCCCGTCACGTTCTTTACCGCCTTCTCCACTTCTTCAACCGATCAGCGATCACGCCTCTGGCGCAACGATGACCTTCAAGAGTTTGCGTCAACGCAAACGCGTCCTCAACGCTACCCAGCGCAAACGCGCGGCGCAGACGGATGAGGATTCGGGGGGGTGAGGTTGGGGACCGGATTGACCTCATTGACCCGGTAGTCAACACCTTCAGACCGGTTTCGTGCCTTTACAGTCGGGAAACGCCGAGCAACCCCAAAAGTCGCCACGGGTGGAGGTTCGGCGGTGCATGGGTTTCCCGCATTGTGGACATTCCGGACCGGAAGCCCGGCCATTTGCCCTTGCCTCCAGACGCTTCGCCGTCAATCGCTCGCTGAACCCGCCGGTTTCCTCAAACTCCTTGCCTTGGGCACGGATTTGACTCTTCAGCATATTCAAGGCTCGACCAATGATGATCAGCATGGCATTGGCCACCACCACGGGATCATCGGAATCCAACCAACGAGCGTATTTCTTGCGCTGCGTCAGCGCATGCTTCGCCGACTCATGAACCATATCGTCGGAAAATGGTGCCGGATCAATCGAAATGGCGTTGAGCCCCTTCGCTTCTTGGGCGTGCACGGACCAGGGTAGTTGTCCCCGGTCAATGATCCAAATTTCATAATCACCTCACAACTCACTGAGGCTCGCCCTTGCCACATCGGTAAGCTTCATCTAGGTATCTTTTGAGGTCGAGGAACGCTCCGAACCCTCAATGATATTCTGCCTCCCGCTTCGGGCCGCCTGAGTCATTTGATCATACTGGCGACCTTTGGGATCATACACCTTCACCCCGGTTTCACGACGATCGTGGGTGAGGAATCTCCGGCAGAACCGAAGGGTTTCAACCTGAATAATCGTAGCGAGCGTGAATGAGTGAAGCTTGCGAAATCCCCCATGCTTGTCAAACAAGTCGGCCATATTTCCCAGCCTTCCACGCCCGTCACTTAGGTCAATCCGGTCAATCAAGTCCCCTCCACCAAACACTCCGCGATCTGAATCGCATTCTGGGCCGCGCCTTTCCAGATGTTGTCGCCCGCCACAAACAGGGCCAGACCGTTTTCGCAGCTCGGATCCTTGCGGATGCGCCCGACCAGCACATCATACTTGCCTGAGCATTCGATCGGGCAAGGGAACTCCGCCTTCGACAAGTCGTCCACCACCTTCACCCCCGGAGACTGCCGAAGAATCTCCCGGGCCTCCTCGGCGGAAAGCGGCAGCTCAAACTCCACGTTCAGCGACTCGCTGTGGCCATTGAACACCGGCACCCGGACGCAGGTCGAGCAGACCCGGATCGAATCGTCGCCGAGAATCTTATGGGTCTCGCGCAACATCTTGATCTCTTCGCTCGGATACCCCGGTTCCTTTTCCCCCCCGATCTGGGGAATTACATTAAACGCGATCTGCTTGGGATAGATCTCGTTGGTGAGCGGCTGGCCATGCACCCAGGCCCGAACCTGCTCCTCGAGTTCCCGCACCGCCGCGCTCCCGGTTCCCGACACCGCCTGGTAGGTGCTCGCCACAATCCGGCGGATCTTCGCCCGCTTGTGCAACGGAGCCAGAGGCATCAGCCCGATGATCGTGCTGCAATTCGGATTCGCGATGAATCCCTGATGGTTCTTCAGCGCATCCGCGTTGATCTCGGGAATCACCAGCGGCACCCGGGGATCCATCCGGAAGTCGTCTCCGTTGTCGATCACCACACACCCGCGCTTCACCGCTTCCCACCCCAGAGTTTGCGACGCCCCTTTCGCGCCTTCGGTGCCTGCAAAAAAGGCGAAATCGATGCCTTCAAAAGCGTCCGCGCACGCAACCTTGACCTGATACTCATCCCCGTCGATGGTCTCCACGCGCTCGCTCCGGGCGAGAATCACCAGCGACTTCACCGGAAACTTGCGCGCCTTGAGCAGGCGGATCATTTCCGTGCCCACCGCGCCAATTCCAACCACCGCCACATTGTAGCTTTTCATCGTTCGTTCCTTATCCTGCCACCTGTTTCGCAATCGCGTCGCCCATCTCCACCGTGCCGACCTTCGGCGCTCCCGCCGGGGCGATGTCGGCGGTGAACACGCCGGCTTCAAGAACCGCTTCCACCGCTTGTTCAATCGCGTTGGCCGCATCCACCTCTCCCAGACTATACTTCAACATCATCGCCGCCGAAAGAATTTGTGCGATCGGATTGGCCACCCCCTTGCCAGCAATATCCGGGGCCGATCCGCCCGCCGGCTCGAACAAGCCGAAGCCCTTCTCGTTCAAACTCGCCGAGGCAAGCAGACCGATCGATCCCGTCAGCATTGCGCACTCGTCGGAGATGATATCCCCGAACATATTTTCCGCGAGCAGCACATCGAAGCGCTGCGGGTTTTTAATCAACTGCATCGTCGCGTTGTCCACATAGATATGGTCAAGCGTCACATCCGGATAGCCCTTCGCCACCTCGTTCACCACCTCGCGCCACAGCACCATGCTGTAAAGCACGTTGGCCTTGTCCACCGAGGTGACCTTCTTCCCGCGCAGCCGGGCCGCCTCGAACGCCTTGTGAGCGATCCGCTCGATCTCCCACCGGCTGTACACCATCGTATCGAACGCCTTCTCGTCCCGGCCCGATCCTTCGCGACCCTTGGGCTGGCCGAAATAGGCGCCCCCCGTCAATTCCCGCACGCACAGCAAATCGAAGCCCGATCCCACGATCGCCGGGTGCAACGGGCTCGCACCCGCCAGCGGACCGAACACCCGGGCCGGGCGAAGGTTGCAAAACAGTTCATAACGCTTGCGCAACGGCAGCAGCGATGCCCGCTCCGGTTGCTCTGCCGGCGGCAGGCTTTCCCACTTCGGGCCGCCCACCGACCCGAACAAAATCGCATCCGCCGCATCGCACACCGCAAGCGTCGAGGCCGGCAACGCCGTCCCGTGGTTATCGATCGCGATCCCTCCCACATCGGCGGCCGTGCGTTCGGTCGAGAACCCGAACCGCGCCTCCACCGCATCCAGCGCCTTCAGCGCTTCCGCCATCACTTCGGTTCCAATGCCATCACCCGGCAGCACGGCAATCTTGTACGTTTTACTCATAATCTGGTAGTCTCCGCTCGGATTTCCAAGGTTTGGAAACGCCGGACCCCCGGTTTTCCAAGGTTTGGAAAAAGCCTTGCAGAGTAATCCATTCCCCCTGAAACGCAAGCGCGGAGGATCCATCACGGCCCATTCGAGCTTGCATCCGGACGGCAATCCGGTAGAGGGTTTCCCCCTCAAGGCAACCAGAAGGAGACGACAATGACATTTTCATGGAATGACCGTCGCGTGGCGATTACCGGAGGCAAGGGCTTTCTCGGCCGCCACCTGACCGATGCCGTCCAGCGGAAGCAGCCCGAAGCCGTATTCCCGCTCGACACATCGGATTATGACCTGCGCGATGTCGACGCGATTCGGGCCATGCTCGGCGACACCCGGCCCAACCTCGTCATCCACCTCGCCGCCCGCGTCGGCGGGATCGGGGCCAACAAGGAACACCCGGCTGAATTCTTCTACGACAACCTGATGATGGGCGTGCAGCTCGTCCATGAATGCTGGAAGGCCGGGGTCGAGAAGCTCGTCCTGCTCGGGACCGTGTGCGCCTACCCCAAGTTCACCCCCGTCCCCTTCAAGGAGGAGGACATCTGGAACGGCTACCCCGAGGAAACCAACGCCCCCTACGGCCTCGCCAAAAAAATGCTCCTCGTCCAATCCCAGGCCTACCGCCAGCAGTATGGCTACAACTCCATCTTCCTCCTCCCCGTGAACCTCTACGGCCCCTACGATCACTTCGACCCCAGCGTGTCCCATGTCATCCCCGCCCTCATCAAGAAATGCGTGGAGGCCAAGGAGGCCGGCGCCCCGTACATCGAAGCCTGGGGCGACGGCTCCCCCACCCGCGAATTCCTCTTCGCCCGCGATGCCGCCGAGGGCATTCTAAAGGCCTCCGAGATCTACAACGAAAGCGACCCAGTCAACATCGGAAGCGCCTTCGAAATCAGCATCAAGGACCTCACCGAAACCATCGCCCGCCTTACTGGCTACCCCGGCGAGATCCGCTGGGACACCACCCAGCCCAACGGCCAGCCTCGCCGTAAGCTCGATACCCGGAAGGCCGCCGAGGCGTTCGGCTTCACCTCCTCCACCTCCTTCGAGGCCGGCCTCAAGGAAACCATCGACTGGTACCTCGCCAACCGCGATCACTCCGCGTGATCCGCGCCCCCCCTTCGCCATGACCTCATTCATCGACCACGACTTATACAAAAAAATCCTCGAAGCCGTGCCCATCGCCTGCGTCGATGTCGCGATCGTGGTCGACGGCTCGGTCCTCCTCGCCCTCCGCAAGGACGACCCCGCCAAGGGCCAGTGGTGGCTTCCCGGCGGCCGCGTCCACAAGGGGGAAAAGCTCAAGGAGGCCGCCGCCCGCAAGGCCCGGGAGGAGGTCGGTCTCGAGTGCCATGTCGGCCCCGCCATCCACACCGCCGAAACCGTCTTCCCCGACGGACCCTACGGCGTTGCCGTCCACAGCATCAACACCTGCTTCTTTCTCTACCCCAAGGGACCTGTCGACGAATGCAAGCTCGACGACCACCACGAGGCGGTTCGGTGGATTCGAGAAATCCCGTCCGGCCTCCATCCCTACGTCGAGCAATGCCTCATCGGAGCCGGCCTGCAAAAGGCTTGAAGGCAGATTACTCCCCGTCCTCCCACGGCTCGTTCAGCCCGGCATCACCGAGAATGGACACCGGCCCCCGAATTTGTGAAATGATCCGTTTTCGAATTATCCATAAACAAACCCGCCCCGCCTCCGCCGTATTCCAATAGATTCCCGTCCACACCGTTTAGCCAAGCCGTCAAATCACTCGGCATTTTTTCTCGTCAACCAGCCTCTTTTTTCGTTCAATACAAATTGAACGTTGTGTGGAATAGATTTATTCAATGTGTGGCTTGCATCCCTTGCGGGACGTGACGGGGACGAAGTCTGCGCCAACGTCAACGCTCGCGGTTCACCAAGCGACGCTTGCGACATTGTTCCATCTACTGAATAAACCCTTATGAACAGCACCCAAGATATCCGCGAACGTTTTGTTGCGGCGGCCGGAGACCTTACCCAAACCCTGGGCTTGGGGCGGAACATCGGGCAAATCTATGCTCACATCTATTTAAGTCCCAACCCTCAATCTCTGGATGATCTCACGGCATCTCTGGAGGTAAGTAAGGGTAGCGCCAGCATGTCGGTGCGCCAACTCGAACAATGGGGTGCCCTCAAGAAAATATGGGTGAAAGGTTCACGCAAGGATTTCTATGAGGCTGGCATCGAATTTGGCCGGATCATCCGCCGGGCAATGATCGACATGGTCGGCCGAACCGCCGAGTCCGCCGACGGCTTGCTCGACGAGTCCGAAGTCTGGCTCAAACAACGTCAAAACGGAAAACCCAACCCTGATCTCGCCTTTCTCAATGACCGTTTTAAACACCTCCGCGAATTCCACAGCCGCGCCCAAGGCCTCTGGAACAGCCCGGTGATAAGGCGTTTATTAAAATAAAGGAATTCAATTCCCGTCATTCATGTAAAATCGATGATCCCTATCGTGTTCCTCCTTGAAAACTTCCCCATGCCAACCACATCGTCTGAAAATTGCTCTGGCACGTTAAATCTGCGTCCTGCCGGTCAACGTCGAGAATGGGAAACATTGCAACGGCACGGTCGGACAGATGTGATAGAACCTCATAAGTATTCTCCTTTGCGTCGATGCCGAAGGCCGGTTGAAGCTGGTCTAGTAAATTCCCCCGCATCCTGAACAACCATCGCACGAATATCGCCTGCACTCATCATGAGCACCCATAAAAATTCAAACGCCCACGGAATACTCCATGATTAAGCAACGTCTTCAATCCCTTCTCAAACGCAACATCATTGACCGGATTATCCGGGATCTGCGCTTTGGCCCGGAAATCACCCTGCACCAACTCTCCCTGCGCAACCAGTTCCGGCAACAACCGCATCAGGCCTTTACGGACATTGGCTTCTCCGTTTTTTCGGAATTCGACGAGGACGGCATTCTTCTTTACCTGTTCAGCGTGATTGGCCCAACCTCCCGCCTCTGCCTTGAAATCGGATGCGGCGACTGCCGGGAAAACAACACGACGAATCTGATCGTTCATCATGGATGGAATGGACTGCTGATCGACATCAACCAGACGGACATTGATCGGGCCGGGGCGATGTTCCGGGCTGCCCGCCCCACCAAGCTGCATCCGCCCGCCCTCCTCTGCCAGCGGGTGGACGAGCACAACGTCAATCGCCTGCTCGCGTCCACGGGCCTCCCCATGGATACCGTCGACCTTCTCTCGCTCGACATCGATTCAACCGACCTGTGGGTATTGAAGGCGCTGGAGATCCAGCCCCGGGTCATTGTAGTGGAGATCAATGCACGTTGGCCGGAAGGCGTGTCGCGGACCGTGGCGCGCGACGCCACCGACGCGCCGCAGAGTCATCCCGACTATGGCATGATTTACGGGGGAGCTTCCCTGAGCGCCTTTTGCCGCGTCCTGTGCGGCAAGGGGTATCGCCTCATCGGCGGGAACCGGATGGGAACAAATGCCTTTTTTATGAGAAATGATGTCGGGGCCGATCTTTTCCCTGCCGTGCCGGAAAGCCAGGTGCTTGGATGTCCGCGGGCGCGGGCCATTCAGAAACAATGCGCCGAAGCGCTGGCGAAGTATCCATGGGTGGCCTACGAGGAATCTTGAAGGCTTCGACGCGCATTCTGATCAACACGCTGGCCATGTACAGCCGGTCGCTGGTGGCCATGGGGTTGAGCCTGTTCAGCGCCCGCTGGGTGCTCCAAGCCCTGGGTCCGGTGGACTTCGGATTGTTCGGGGTCATCGGCAGCATTATCCTGCTCATCGCCTTTATCAACGACGGCATGGCGGTTGGGGTGGCACGCTTCTACGCTTACGCCATCGGCCAGAGTGTCCACTTGCCAGGGCAAGACGCGCAAGATCATGTGACACGCTGGTTCAACACCGCCCTGTCGATTCACCTGCTTTTGCCGGCGGGGCTCGTGGCCCTTGGCTATCCGCTCGGGGCCTATGCCATCGAGCACTGGCTGACCATTCCGCCGGAGCGCATAGACGCCTGTTTGTGGGTTCTCCGGATTTCCCTCGTCACGGCGATGATCAATGTGGCTTCGGTTCCGTTCACGGCCCTGTTCACGGCCTACCAGCATATCGCGGAGCTAGCGTTGTTCGGCCTTATCGGCTCGGTGCTGACCTTCGCGGGAGCGTACAGCCTGCTGGCGATCACCTCAGACCGGCTCATCGTATATGCACTTTACATGATGGCTATCGGCGGGGGAATTCCCCTGCTGCTAATCGCGCGGGCGTTCATAAAATATCCGGCGTGTCGCGTTCGGCTTCGCTACCTGTTTAACCGAAGCTACCTCCGCGAGTTGTTCGGCTTCGTTGGTTGGAAGATGTACGGCATGTCGTGTGTGGTGTTTCGCAACCAGGGCGCGCCGGTATTGATCAATCTGCAATTCGGGCCGCACCTCAATGCTGCGTACAGCATTGCCCAACGGGTATCGATACAGGCGGACAGCCTCGCCGCCGCCATGGCGGGCGCCTTTCAACCGGTCATCACCACCATGGAGGGGGGCGGCCAGCGTGATCGTATGATCGAGGCGGCCATGCAGATCAGCAAGTTCGGAGCCTATCTGGTACTGCTGTTTGTCCTGCCCCTGATGATCGAAATGGATACCGTGCTCACCTTATGGCTCGGGAATCCGCCGGCCTATGCCGGCATGTTGTGCTCGTTCATGCTCGCCATGCTTGTGATGGATAAAATGACCTCCGGTTACATGATGGCGGTCAATGCCCATGGCCGCATCGCCCGCTACGAATTGGTGCAAGGGCCGATCCTGCTGTTCGCGCTGCCCCTGATGTGGCTTCTGTTTCGCCAGGGCGCTGGCCCGGTCGCGGTGGGGGTGGCCCTGGCCGCCACCATGGCGGCCTACTGCCTTGGCCGCCTTGTTTTTTGCAGGTATCTGCTCGGCATTCCCGTAGGGCCCTGGTTTCGTCATGTGGCCTTACCGGTAAGCATCATGATTGGCCTCGCGGTTGCCGGGGGGCTCGGCTTGACCGGCTTGATGCCGGCGGGCTTCCTCCGCGTGTCCCTGACAACCATGGCCTGCCTCCTCACTCTCTCTACAGCCGGTTGGTTCATCTTGCTGAACGAAAAAGAGCGCATGTTTATGCGCTCCTTAGCGACCCGGATTTTAAGGCGATCCTAATCCGCATAAGATATATTTTAACCTGTCGATAATGCAAAACAAAAGTCACATTAGATTTACTCGTGCGCTTGTTGAAATTAGGCTTGTTTGCCAACGGATTGCGGCAAAATTTATATTCATAGCATGTTTTCAGACTACGCAAGCAGAGCACACGCTGGTTGTCTGCGTGACCGGTTCTGATGAAAATCCAGGAACCGCCGAGGCTCCCTTCCGGACCATCGAGCGGGCTCGCGATGCTGTACGCCCAATGCTTTCCTCCATGATGCAGGATATCGTCATAGAAATCCGAGAGGGAACATTCCACCTAACCGATCCGATCCTGTTCGGGCCAGAAGATTCGGGAAGAAACGGTTATCGGGTTGTCTACACCAACGCCAACCTTGCAGCTCCCCGCATAAGTGGCGGCCTCATCCTTACCAACCTGCATCTATGCCCAGCGACCGGCTTCCATTATGCACATGCGCCCGTTGCTGGCATCAGGCGCGTCTTCTTTGATGATCAGCCAGGAACGAGGGCCCGTACCCCAAATAACGGTGAAAAGCATAATCTCCTCCGGTGGACAACAAATAGCATAGTAATCTCCTCCGTGGACCTCCCCCCTTCAATGATCGATGCTCAAGACGTCGAACTCGTGGTAGACAAGGTTTGGAACATCAGCCGTTTCCGTATTGACTCAATATATTGTGATGGGGATGAATGCGAAATCACGCCCAAGGTGCCAGAGCGCCTTTGGGAATGGAGTCGTCTCTACCCGCCTCGCCGAACGAATCAGTTTTTTTATTACGAGAATGCCCTTGAGTTCATCGATAGTCCCGGGGAATGGTTCTGGCAGAAATCAACTTCCAACCTCTTCGTAAGGCCATTCAATGACGAATCACCTCCTGAACGTCTTGTTGTTCCTGTGGCTACTTCATTATTCGTCTTTGTCGCCGCCTCCAATATTACAGTCACCGGATTGATATTCGAACACACCGCATGGAACACGCCGAGCGATCAGGGTTATGTTGGTGTTCAGGCCGGTTGCCATCATACCGATAAACGTGGATGGAAGCCGGGTGCCATTGAAGTCGATACCTGTACAGACATCAGGCTGACCGGAAACATCGTGCGTCATACCGGCGCGGATGGCATCCGCATCGTACAATCCTCACGGTATATCCATGTGGAGGGCAACGCAGTCTACGATTGTGGTGGTAACGGCATTGCCCTTGGAACACCAGACAACTTTCTCCCCACCTTGATTCCAGAGGAACTTTTCTCGACACGTATAGAGGTTCACAACAATCTGGTCTATTTGATTGGCCAAGATTATCCAGGCTCGGTGGGCATAGCCGCACTATACATCAGCGATTCAACAATATCACGCAATGAAGTGTGCTTTACGCCGTACACAGGAATCAGTCTTGGATGGGGATGGACCGCCAGTCCATCTTCATATAAAAACAACGCCATTGTTTCCAATCACGTCTATCAGGCCATGCGCCTACTTGCCGATGGTGCCGGAATTTACACATTATCGTTCCAGCCAGGAAGCCGTGTGGAGGCTAATTATGTACACGATATCGCCCGAAGTCCATGGAGCGATCCGATCTATCCTGTGGCCGGAATCTATCTCGATGAGGGAACCGGCGGATTCACCTTCACCAACAACCTTATTGAGAATGTCGAATCGCTCTATCACTTTCATCGTGCTTCCACCAATGAGCTTGGCATCGCCGCGCCCCATGATCCCCTATCGGTCATCTGGAATGCCCGGATAGATCCCATACATGCATGCATAAGGGATGCCGATGGCGACGGCATGCCTGACCCGTGGGAACTTATCTATTGGGGCTCGCCTTGGATATCCGCGGGCTGGGGAGACTCGGACGGAGATGGCGTTTCGGATTATGGTGAATATATACACAACACAGACCCCACCGATCCTTTTTCCTGCTTCCGTGTTGCTGTCGGGATAGAAACAAATGTCGGCACGCCTATATTGGCATGGAATATCGACATAAGTCGCGTTTACCAATTGGAGGAAACCCGTGACTTGAACACTTGGACACCTATCGGGGAGCCCATCACCGGGCCAGCCCGGCTTCACCAACAACATATCACTTTCACCGGCACACCAAGCCGAGCCTATCGCATCAACATATGGCTGGATCATCCGTCGGCAGAACACCCGTTATCCTTTAGTCATAGGATGCCGGGTGCAACAAACGGGACGAACCGATAACGTCGGGGCAAAAGCGCTTTGTTTCATAAAAAGCTTACCGATTCACAACATAAAAATATACCATCCGATAATTTCAACCTAGGAGCATCTCATGTATACGTCCAAGAAAAGTGTTCAAATCCTTGTGGCCCTGCTGAAAGAGCATGGCATCCGCCATCTGGTGTTATCGTCGGGAACCCGCAACGTACCCCTGGTCTACTCGGTTGAAAATGACCCCTTCTTCACCTGCTATTCCGTGGTCGATGAACGCAGCGCGGCCTTTTTCGCCCTCGGCATCGCGCAGGAACTCAACCGCCCGGTTGCGATTTCCTGCACCTCCTCAACCGCCACCGCCAACTACCTCTCCGCCATCACCGAAGCCTTTTACCAGAAGATTCCGCTGCTGGTGCTCACCGGCGACCGCGACCCCTACATGCTGGGCCAACTGGAGGATCAACAGATCAAACAATTCGGCATGTATGCCGACGTGATCAAAAAACAGGTCAACCTGCCGGTGGTACGCAGCGCGGACGACGCATGGTACTGCGAGCGCCTCATCAACGAAGCCCTACTCGAGCTGGATCATCACGGCAAGGGGCCGGTGCACATCAACGTTCCCCTCATCTCCCACGAGAAGAGTTTTTCAGTTCCCGCCCTGCCCCCGGTGCGGGCGATTCGCCGCTACGAACCCGGCCGCCGGGATCCGGCCATCGCGGACAAGGTACGCGAACTGAAAAACGCCAAGCGCATCCTGGTCATCACCGGCCAGCGCTGGGATGCCGACGCTGAAGAAGCGCGCCAAGCCGATGCTTTCGCCGCGAAATACAACTGCGTTTTCGCCACCGATCACATGTCCAACCTGCCAATACAAGCTGCCCTTAAACTTTATGTCGTGGCGGAAACCCTTTCGATGCAGGCGTTCACCGAACTCGCCCCCGACATCGTCATTACCTTTGGCGGCAACTTCCTGACCAATGGTTTCAAGGCCAAATTCCGCAACCTGAAGGTCAAGCACTGGTTGGTCAACGAAGACGGTGGCATTGTCGATGTTTTCAAGAGCCTGACCGCCATTTTTGAAGGCACCCCGTCCGAGTTTTTCCGGTTCTTCGCCGAGCAGGCCGGGGCGGAAGCCCGCAACGATGGGGTCTACTATCGGGCATGGAAACAACAGGTCGACGACCTCATCTTGCCGGATATGCCCTATTCCGCCTACACGGTCATCCGGGCTTTTGCCGCGAAACTGCCCAGCGACAGCCTGCTCCACTTGAGCATTCTGAACAGCACCCGAATCTGCAACTACTTCAAGATTCCGGACCGCGTAAAAGTCTACTCCAACCTTGGAGCCTACGGTATCGACGGCACGCTCTCGACCTTCTTCGGCCAGTCGGTCAGCACCGAGAAGCTTGCCTTCCTGGTCATCGGTGACCTCAGTTTTCTCTACGACATGAACAGCGCCCGCATTCAGCACATCGGCAACAACGTTCGCATCCTCCTCATCAACAACGGAGGCGGCTGCGAGTTCTACATGAACACCGGCAAGAAAAACTCGCCCCAGCTCGATCGTCACACCGCCGCCCGCCATCACGCCTCCGGGCGCGGATGGATCGAATCGCTCGGCTTCACGTACCTGTCAGCCAGCAGCCAGGAGGAATACGAGGCAAAGCTTGACGGCCTTCTGGTGAAAGAATCCAACGCCCCGATAGTTCTCGAGGTCTTCACTGAAATTCAAACCGACTGCGATGTTATTCATGCCGCCTTCAAGGTCATGACCGTCTCGCAGGCCGATGCCTCGGTCAAAACCCGCCTCAAATCCGCGATCAAGGACATCATCGGCGAGGACGGGGTCAACAAAATCCGGAGGCTGCGGGGCCTGCCCGAGGTCGCAGACTTTAACGCTGACGTTTAGCCACCTCCCGACGGGAAACCACAACCATGTCCAGCTCCTTCTCCACCTTCCTGAACCGCGTCGCCCGTACGGCTCGTCATTTCCGCAAGGCATGGCGCGACGGCGGAGTCACCATGATCCGCATCGCCCAGGTCCATCACGGGGCAGCACTGCAAGGGCGCCACGTACTGATTACCGGAGGTACGCACGGAATCGGCCTGGCCATCGCGAAAAAATGCCTGGCGGAAGGCGCATGCGTTGTCATTACCGGTCGCAATCAGACACGGCTCGATGAAGCCGCCGTAACTCTCGCCAATCCCCGCCTGAAAACCCTTGTGTGGGACGTTTCCGAGGTTTCTGCGGCCGAAGGAAAGCTTCAGGAGGCCCTAGCCCTGGCCGATGGCCACCTGGACACCCTGTGCAACAACGCCGGCCTTCTTACCAAGGAAAAATCCCTGCTTGATCTAACCGAAAGCTCGTGGGACCAAATCACTTCGGTCAACGCAAAGGGCTTGGTCTTCACCACCCAGGCCGTGTGCCGTCATTGGATCAATCGGAAACAGCCGGGGAAGATTCTCAATGTCGCCTCCATGCGAGGTGTACTCGGCGTGACGGACGGACCCTACGGGATGTCGAAGTGGGGCGTGGTCGGCCTCACCCGTGGCCTGGGCCGGACGATGCTGCCGCACGGCATCATCGTCAATGGCATCGCCCCCGGCGTGACCGATACCAGTATTCCCGGCGTGGATGCCGGCGAGAATGCCTTCGCAGCGTGGTGCACGCCCAGCCAACGGATTGCCCTGCCCGAGGAAATCGCGGAACTGGCGGTGTTTTTGCTCAGCGACGCCGCCAACTACATTGTCGGCCAAACCATTGTGTGCGACGGTGGCTACTCGTTAAACGTATGAAGATCGGCATCGCCACCTTTCAGCGCACGGATAATTACGGCGCAGTACTGCAGGCCTACGCCCTTCAGGCGTTCCTTGTCGAGCAAGGGCACGAGGTGGAAATTATCGACTACTGGCCGCTTGCTCCCCCGCCATTTCTCCGCCGGTGGCTGGCCGTTGATCCCCGCAATATGCTGTTGAAATGGCAGGCCCGCCGTAAAGAACGCCTGTTCGCCCGGTTTCGCGCCGAACAGTTGACATTATCCCGTCCGGCGCGCTCGCACCCGGAAGAGCTTCACGACCTCCGGGATCGCT
>DAOLCW010000054.1:0-20596 GCA_035327665.1 Kiritimatiellia bacterium | reverse complement strand
AAGTTCTAGCCTTCCAAGCTAGCCAGGCGGGTTCGATTCCCGCCGCCCGCTCCAGCTTTAGACAAGCTGATCGATTCACCTCGAACGCCAATTCCATCACCCGGCTTCAGAACCCGCAGGGTTCGACGTGTCCACCGCAGCCATGCGAAGGCAGAAATCCGGATGAGAAACACTCAGAATGGCGGCCCGTATCGCCCGGCATAGCTCTTCAACCGTCAGTTCGTCATTCGTGCTTCGAGATTCTTTCGTGCTTGGGTCGTTCGTCATTGAACTCAACACGAACCCATCGTTTCCAGACAACTTGACGTTGCCTCAAGCTACCCGCAGCACGGACATACGCCTACCCTTCACCCGCTTTCACCTTTCTGCTTGGCGAAACCTACCCTTTCACCGAATATCTATCGGGTTTACCGATCCACTATGAACGTCTGCATCGACATCCAATCCGCCATCACCCAACGCGCCGGCGTCGGACGCTATACCCGGATGCTCGTTCACCACCTTGCCAAGCAAGCCGGCAACGACAACCTCGACCTCTTCTACTTCGACTTCCAGCGCAAAGGCACTCCCTTCCCCGTCGACGGAGCCCGCCAACGCCCGGTCCGCTGGATTCCCGGACGCTTCGCTCAACGCGCATGGAAAAGCCTCGGCTGGCCACCCTTCGACCTTTTCTCCGGACCTGCCGACCTCTTTCACTTCCCCAACTTCATCCGGCCACCCGTCCGCCGTGGCAAAACCGTCGTCACCATCCATGACGTCGCCTTTCTGCGATACCCCGAAACGGTTGAAGAGCGGAACCTACGCTACCTTACCCGCCTCATCCGCAGCACCGTCGAACAAGCCGACGCCATCATCACCGTCTCCCAGTTCACCGCACGCGAATGCCAGATCCTCCTCGGAATTCCCGAGTCCAAATGCTTTGCCATCCCCTCCGGCCTCGACAACCATGTCTCCCCCGCCACCCCCGAACAAATCGCCCGTACCAAAGCCACCTACCGACTCGAACGACCCTACCTCCTCACCGTCGGAACCCTCGAACCACGCAAAAACATCCCCTTCCTCCTCTATGTCTTCGAAGCCCTCGACGAAGACATCGACCTCGTCATCGCCGGAATGAAAGGATGGAAATTCGACCCCATCCTCAAACGCATGCAGACGTCCATCAAACGCAACCGCATCCACTTCCTCGAATACGTCGCCGACGATGAACTCCCCGCCCTCTACTCCGGCGCCCACGCCTTCGTTTTCCCCTCCCTTTACGAAGGTTTCGGCTTTCCCCCGCTCGAAGCCATGCATTGCGACATCCCTGTCCTCGCCTCCTCCTCCGGCTCCCTTCCCGAAGTTCTTGGCGATGCCGCCCTCCTCGCCGAACCCTACGATGTCGAACAATGGCTCGACAGCCTCCAACGCCTGATCACCGACACCTCTCTCCGCGACTCCCTTCGCCAGCGCGGACACCAACGAACCCGCCTCTACACCTGGGACCGGACCGCCGAACAAACCTGGGCCGTATACCGGAGCCTCCGATGACCACCTCCGGCCCATCTCTAAACATCGCGATCGACGCCCGATGGATCTATCCCAAGCTATCCGGCATCGGGCTCTACACCCGCGAACTCATCACCGCACTCACCCAGCTCGATGCCCCCCATCGCTATACCCTTCTCTTTCACAATCCAGAAGTCATGGCCCGCACCATGGCCGAAACCGGTTTCAGCCACGACCCCCGCTTCCTGCCCCGCCTGCTCGGCGCCGACATCTTCTCCCCCTCGAATCAGTGGGCCCTTCCCCTCCTTCTTCGCAAGCTCGGCGTCAACCTCTACCACTCCACCAACTACATGACCCCGCTGCTCATGCCCGCCTCCATTAAGCGCATCGTCACCATCCACGACCTCATCCCCCTCATGTTCCGTGACCATGCACCCCGCTCAAAAAAGAACCGCCTCTATCCCATCTACCGCCGCCTCATGCTTCACATCGGCCAACACGCCGATGCCATCATCACCGTAAGCCAATCCACTCGCACCGACATCCTCAACCACCTTCACCTCCCCCCTGAACAACACGCCAAAATCCACGTCATCCCCGAAGGCGTTCATCCCCGCTTCTCCCCTCTCGAACCCACCCCCCGCAACTTCCCCTCCGATCCCGTCATCCTCTTCGTCGGTCGACGCGACCCCTATAAAAACCTTCCCCTGCTCATTCATGCCTATGCCCTTCTCCTTCGCCAAGGCGTCAAAGCCCGCCTCCGCGTCATCGGCCCCGAAGACCCACGCTACCCCGAAGCCCGGCTCGCCGCGGGCGAACTCGGAATCGAAGACCACATCGAATGGAGCGGCTACGTCAATGACCCCGACCTCCTTCGCGCCTACCAAACCGCCGCCGTCTATGTCCTTCCCTCCCGCTACGAAGGCTTCGGCCTTCCCGTCCTTGAAGCCATGGCCTGCGGCACCCCCGTCCTGTGCAGCCGCACCAGTTCCCTCCCCGAAGTCGGCGGAAACGCCGCCCTCTACATCGACCCCCTCGACGCCCCCACCTGCGCACGCCACCTCTCCGATCTGCTCACCCGGCCAGACCAATGGGCCAAGCGCAGTCAAAACGCTATCGCCCACGCCTCCACCTACTCCTGGATCACCACCGCCCGCGAAACCGTCTCCCTCTACGAATCCCTTGCCTCTCCTCATCCCAATCTCATCGGCGCCTCCTCCGACTGATCCTCCTCTCCATGCCCGAATACCCCCCATCTTGGAGCCAGCTCTCCACCGCCCTCTCCCACGACTGGCTCACCGGTATGCGCGGCGGCGAAAAAGTCCTCGAACTCCTCGCCGACGGCTTCCCAAACGCTCCCATCTACTGCCTTCTTCATCACCAGGAAGCCGTCTCCGACACCATTAACCGTCACGATCTCCGCGCCTCCTGGCTTCAGCGCATACCCAACATCGCACAAACCTATCGCTACTACCTTCCCCTTTTCCCCTTCGCCATCCGTTCCCGGTCGGCCCCTCCTGTCGACCTCCTCATCAGCACCAGCCATTGCGCCGCCAAAGCCCTCCCCCGAAAACAAGCCAAACGCCATCTCTGCTACTGCTTTACCCCCATGCGTTATGCCTGGAGCTTCCACGACGAATACTTCGGACCTCGCTCCATCAAACAACTCGCCCTCCGGCCGCTTCTCGCCTCCCTTCGCATCTGGGATCGCCGTACCGCCCAAAGCGTCGATCGCTTCGTCGCCATCAGCCATCATGTCCGCCGCCGCATCGAAATCTTCTACGGAAGAGCCGCCGACGTCGTGTACCCACCCGTCGACACCCACTTCTACACCCCGTCCGATCAACCCCGCGAAGACTTTGACCTCGTCGTCTCTGCCCTTGTTCCCTACAAACGCATCGACCTCGTCGTTGAGGCCTACACCCACACCAAACGACCCCTCGTCATCATTGGTGTCGGCACCGAAACCGCCAAACTCAAAGCCATCGCCGGACCCAACATCCAATTTCTCGGCTGGCAGACCAACGACGTCATCCGCGACCACTACCGCCGCTGCCGCCACCTTCTTTTCCCCGGCGAAGAAGACTTCGGCATCGTCCCTCTCGAAGCTCAGGCCTGTGGCGCTCCCGTCGTCGCCTACAAACGCGGCGGCGCCATGGAAACGCTCGTCCCCCACCAGACCGCCATCTTTTTCGAAGAACAAACCATCGACGGCCTCAACCTCGCCGTCCGTCAAGCCGCTGACGCCTCATGGGATCCCCTCCTCATCCGCGAAAATGCCCTCCGCTTCAGCACACAAACCTTCATCGATGCCCTCGCGCAATCCATCCAAGCCTGCCTCGATGCTCCCCCCGGCCCACAAGTCACCTGATCCGCGCCAAACCTCTGTGTTCCTTCCTCCAACGGTTGCCTGACCCCCGGCCTAATACCATTACCCAAAACATCCTGACCCAAATCGCGCCCATCGGATAGGAGCGCTACGAAATGGCGACAACGACCTGTAGCGCCGAAATCAGTTCGGCGGAGATCCGCACAGATGCACCAAAATATAATAGGTAAAGCGATAACCCATCGATCACCACCTCCCTTTCTGGAGGGCGGAGCTCCGCGACGCTCTGCCCCACACTCGATGCGCTCCACCCTCCGGGCGCATGACGGCTCTGCGGTTTTATCCACGACCCCGGCCACCTTGGGTCGCCGGCGAGATCGTTGAGCGAAAGAAGTCGCATGATGAGTAAAACGAGAGCGAAAGAAGAAAACACGCTTCTCACGCTCATTTGGTAACCCGATACATTTACGTCTTTGCCTCCTTCACTCCACTCCCTTTGGCCCATATTCCCCCTTGACATATATTAACATCGTTATATGTTGATTATTGTATATGAAGAACACCGCCCAACGTTCCCTTCTCCCCATCGACCTCCTCAGTCGCATGGCCGACACCTTGAAAGTCCTCGCTCATCCCCACCGGCTTCAAGTCGTCGACTTGCTCGAACAACGCGGCGAAGTCCCCGTCTACCATATGATGGTATCCCTCGAACTCCCCCAACCCGTCATCTCCCAGCATCTTGCCCAAATGCGGCGGGTCGGCCTCCTCGCCTGCCGTCGCAAAGGCAAGGAAGTCTGGTACCGCATCAACGACCCCCGGGCCCTCACCATCCTCGATTGCATTCGCAAGAAACAAGGAGCCACATCGTGACGCGTCATCTCCTCTCCACCTTCACCCTCATTGCCCTTCTCTCCACATCCGCCCCCCTCGCTCGTCCCGCGTTTGCCCTGACCCTCGACGAAGCCATCTCCACCGCCCTCGCTGCGAACCCCGGACTCGAAGCCATGCGCCATCGTTCCGCTGCCGTCGCCGCCGCCGTACAGGAAGCCCGTGCTTCCCGCTATCCCACCCTCTCCGCCTCCCTTGGTTACACTCGCACCGACAATCCCCCCCAAGCCTTCTTCATGACCCTCAATCAGCGCCAAGCCTCCTTCGAGCGCGATGTCAACCAGCCAAGCGATACCGACAATTTCCGCGGTTCCCTTTCCGCCTCAATGCTCCTTCTCGATGGCGGCAGTCGATCCCTTGCCACCCGAGCGGCTTCCCTCCACCATCAGTCGGCAAAAAGCCATGAACACGCCGCCCGCAACGACCTCGTTGCCCAAGTCACCCGCGCCTATTATCACGTCCTTCAAGCCGAATCCCTCGTCGCCGTGTTCGAGGAAACCGTGACCAGCATCGAGGCCAGCCTCCGCATCGCTCAAGACCGCTTCGAGGCCGGAGCGGTCAACCGCACCGATGTCCTCAACCTCGATGTCCAGCTCGCCGAAGCTCGCGAGCAACTCATCCGCGTCCGCCATGCACGCCAGCTTGCCGTTTCCACCCTCAACCTCGCCATCGGCGAATCGATCCTTCCTCACCATGCCACCCTCGACCACACCTCGCTGACCCTCACCCCGCCCCCCGCTGACCTCGACATCCACACCATCGTCTCCCGCCCCGAGTGGACCAGCGCCGGACACGCCGTCGAGGCAACCCGCCTCGAAGCCCAACGCCCTGGCCGGGACCGCCTACCCCGCTTGTCCGCCTTCGGCTCGATCGACTGGGACAGCGAAACCCTCAGCGACCCCGAACGCAGCTACCTCGCCGGAGCCATCCTCGAAGTCGATATCTTCACCGGATTCCGCCGCTCCGCCGAAAAAGCCCGCGCCGCCTCCCTCCAGCTCGAAGCCGAGGCCAACCTCCGGGCCCTCGAGAACCAGCTCCGCCTTGAACTCGAATCCGCCCACCTTTCCGCCCGCGACGCCTGGGAACGCATCGAGGTATCCACCCACCGCCTCACCAGCGCCGACGAGGTCTACCGGATCACCCTTGAACGCTATCAGCAAGGAGCCGCCGATATCACCGAACTCCTCAACGCCCAGGTCAGCCTCACCCAGGCCCGCAGCCACTCCACCTCCACCCGTTTCGATTATGCCATTGCCCTCGCCGACCTCACCCGGGCCCTTGGCGCCACCCAAACAGCCTTCGGAGATACCCCATGAACATCGCCCAACTCACCGCCTCCCTTCGCACCGTCCGCAAACCCATCATCGGAGCCCTCGCCCTTCTCGCCATCGTCCTTTGGACCACCGGAGCCTTCCGCGAAAAAACCCCGCCCGGTCGGGTCGAAAACCTCCCCGGCTTCCCTCTACCTGACGCCGCCGCCACCCTCACCCTCCAAACCGCCTCCCTTCCCGGCACCATCGAAGTCCTCGGAACCACCTCCTCCGAAGAAACCGTCGAATTGCGAGCCCGCATCGGTGGCTTCGTCCACGAACTTCATGCCGCCGCTGGCGACCGCGTCGAATCCGGCCAGATCCTCCTCCGTATCGACGACCGCGAAGCACGGGCCGAACGCCTCGCCGCTCACGCCGCCCTTCAACAGGCCGAATCCGAATACCAGCGCACCCTCCGCCTCCGCGAGACCAACGCCGCCACCGAGCAACAGCTCACCGCCGCCCAAGCCGCCTTCCGCTCCGCCGCCGCCCGCCTCGAACAGGCCGACGTCGCCCTCTCCTTCACCGAGATCAAATCCCCCATCCGCGGAATCGTTATCGACCGCCAAGTCGAAACCGGCGACCTCGCCCAGCCCGGCCATCTTCTCTTCACCGTCTACAACCCCGACACCATGCGCCTCGAAGCCCATGTTCCCGTCCGCCTCATCGACCGCATCCGCCTCGGTGCCCCCGCCGACATTCATCTTGAACGCCCCGACCGCATGTTCACCGGTACCGTCACCGAGATCGTCGCCGCCATCGATCCCCGCTCCCGTACCCAGCTTATCCGTATCCGCATCGACCACACCGACGCCGACCTCCTGCCCGGCACCTTCGGACGCCTGTGGATTCGCACCGAACCCCGCCCCGGCATCTCCTTGCCCGCCTCCGCCCTCTTCCGCATGGGCCAACTCGAAATGGTGCAGATTGTACGCGACGACCGTGTCCTCCGCCGCCTCGTCCGCTCCCTGCCCCTCCACGGCGACTCCGATCATCTCGAAATCTCCTCCGGACTCCTCGCCGGCGACACCGTTCTCCTCACCCCCATCCTGGAGCGTTGACCCATGGGCCGCAACGAATCCATCCTGAGCGGCATCGTCCGCGCCTTCCTCCAGGGCAACCTCGCCCCCCTCCTCATCCTCGTCAGCCTTGTCGCCGGGGCTGCCGCCCTCCTCCTCACCCCCCGCGAGGAAGAACCCCAGATTGTCGTCCCCCTCGCCAACATCTTCATCTCCTACCCCGGCGGCAGCGCCGAAGAAGTCGAACAGCTCGTCGCCTCCCGGCTCGAAAAGCTCCTCTACCAGATCGACGGCGTCGAATACGTCTACTCCATGTCCCGCCCCGGCGAGGCCGTCGTCACCGTGCGCTTCTTCGTTGGCGAAGATCGCGAAGACAGCCTCATCAAACTCTACAACAAAGTCTTCTCCAACATCGACCACGTCACCCCCGGCATTGCCGGATGGGTCGTCAAGCCCGTCGAAATCGATGACGTCCCCATCCTCGCCGCCGCCCTCTACAGCGAGCGCTACACCTCCCACGAGCTCTACCGCATCGCCGAGGAAATCGCCCAGCACCTCCAGCGCATTCCCGACAGCTCACGCATCACCCTCCACGGCGGTGAACGCCGCACCCTACAGGTCTACCTCGACCCCGAGCGCATGGCCGCCCACCACCTCTCCCCCCTCGAACTCCTCCGCGCCCTCCAAGCCGCCAACGCCCAACAGTCCTCCGGATCCTACGAGCAAGCCAACCGCGTCCTCCTCGTCGAGGCCGGACCCTTCCTCGCCACCGCCCGCGAAGTCGAAACCCTCATGGTCGGCGTCGCCGACGGCCGCCCCCTCTACCTCCGCGACGTCGCCCACATCGTCGACGGCCCCGAAGAACACACCTCGGTCAGCCGCATCGGATTCGGCCCCGGCTCCGGCATTCACGCCCCCGAACTCCCCGCCGTCACCATCGCCATCGCCAAGAAACCCGGACGCAACGCCGTCTCCGTCGCCCGCGACGTCGAAGCCATGCTCGACGATCTCCGCGCCAACCTCCTTCCCCACGATCTCGACATCCTCATCACCCGAAACTACGGCGAAACCGCCAACGAAAAAGTCAACAACCTCGTCTTCAGCCTCGGCCTTGCCATCCTTACCGTCATCGGCCTCCTTGCCCTCACCATGAGCTGGCGCGAAGGCGTCATCGTCGCCCTCGCCGTACCCATCACCTACGCCCTTACCCTCCTCTTCAACTACACCATGGGCTACACCATCAACCGCGTCACCCTCTTCGCCCTCATCCTCACCCTCGGTCTCCTCGTCGACGACCCCATCGTCGGCGTCGAAAACATCTACCGCCACATCAAGATGAAAGGCCGGGCCGACAACGACACCATCCTCGGCGCCATGAACGAAGTCATGCCCCCCATCGTCCTTTCCACCCTTGCCGTCATGGTCTCCTTCTTCCCCATGTTCTTCATCACCGGCATGATGGGCCCCTACATGGCCCCCATGGCCATGAACGTCCCCATCGCTGTCCTCTTCTCCACCCTCGTCGCCCTCACCATCACCCCCACCCTCGCCCGCTGGATCCTCAAAACCAACGCCACCGCAACTGACGGTCCGCCCCCCCCGCCCGAAGACATCACCGTCACTCCCCTCTACCGCGCCTACCGACGCCTCGTCGGCCCCTTCATCGCCTCCCCCGCCAAAAGTCGCCTCCTCCTCGGCGGCGTCGGCCTCCTCTTCGCAATCTCCGTCGCCCTCGCCCTCACCGGGTTCGTCCCCCTAAAAATGCTCCCCTTCGACAACAAAAACGAACTCCTCTTCGTCATCGACCTCCCCGAATCCACCACCCTCGAAACCACCGACGCCGCCGCCCGCGACCTCGAGGACTACCTCCGCTCCCTCCCCGAAGTCGTCTCCTTCACCACCACCGTCGGAGAAGCCTCCCCCATGGACTTCAACGGCCTCGTCCGCCAATACTACCTCCGTCAGGGCCCCCACCTCGCCGACATCCGCGTCAACCTCCTCCACCACACCCGCCGCAAAGCCGACAGCCATGCCCTCGTCCTCCGCATTCGCAACGACGTCGCCGCCATCGCCCAAGCCCATGACGCCGTCATCAAAATCGTCGAAACCCCGCCCGGCCCTCCCGTCCTCGCCTCCGTCGTCGCCGAAATCTACGGATCCCCGAGCCATCGCTACCAGGATCTCGCTGACGCCGCCGACCTCATCCTCGACCGCATGGCCTCCGAACCCGGTATGGTCGACCTCGACTCCTCCGTCACCGCCGAACAACCCAAAGTCCACTTCCGCGTCGACCGCGAAAAAGCCGGACTCCACGGCATCACCACCGCCGACATCGTAACCAGCCTTCACCTCGCCCTCCACGGCCTCCAGGCCGGAGCCCTCCATTCCCGCGACGACCAAAACGAAATTCCCATCCTCCTCCGCCTTCCCCGTCACGCCCGCTCCGACCTCCAACGCCTCGAACGCCTCCCCCTCCGCGGCCCCACCGGCGACCTCGTCCCCCTTGGCGAACTCGGGTCCTTCCATCACCAAACCGAAGACCTCGTCATCCTCCGCAAAAACCTCGAACGCGTCGTCTATGTCGAAGCCGAAATGGCCGGGCGCGGCCCCGCCTACGCCGTCCTCGCCCTCCAGAGCTACTTCAAAAAGAACCCCCTCCCCGACGGCATCCGCGTCGCCTGGAACGGCGAAGGCGAATGGAAAATCACCATCGACGTCTTCCGCGACCTCGGCATCGCCTTCGCCGCCGCCCTTCTCGGCATCTACGTCCTCCTCGTCTACCAGACCGCCTCCTACTCCATTCCCCTCGTCATCATGCTCTCCATTCCCCTCACCATGATCGGCATCATGCCCGGGTTCTGGCTCCTCAACCTCCTCGTCAACCGCCCCGTCGGCGGCTTCGACAACCCCGTCTTCTTCACCGCCACCGCCATGATCGGCATGATCGCCCTCAGCGGCATCGTCGTCCGCAACGCCCTTGTCCTCATCGAATTCATTCGCAACGCCGTCGCCGAAGGCCGCGACCTCGACCACGCCATCCTCGAATCCGGGGCCGTCCGCATGCGCCCCATCCTCCTCACCGCCGGCACCACCCTCCTCGGCGCCTGGCCCATCACCCTCGATCCCATCTTCAGCGGCCTCGCCTGGTCCCTCATCTTCGGACTCTTCGTCTCCACCGCCTTCACCCTCGTCATTGTTCCCGTTGTCTTCAAACTCACCATGACCCGAAAGGAAACCTGACCATGACCATCGAAAACGCCATCCGCATCCTCGCCGGAACCTTCGTCCTCATCGGAACCGCCCTCGGCTACTTCCTCCACCCCGCCTGGCTCATCCTCCCCGCCTTCGTCGGCTTCAACCTCATTCAATCCGCCTTCACCGGTTTCTGCCCCGCCGAAAAAATCTTCGGCAAATGCGGACTCAAATCCGCCTCCCCCCATTCATAAACATACACTTCATCTGACACCTGCCGCAGGCGCCCACTCACGCAAATCGCCCCCGGCGACCTTGCGTCGCCGGAGCAAAAGTTCCCCCCATCACTCCTCGCCCACCAACCCCAATCGCCCCCGGCGACCTCGCGTCGCCGGAGCAAAAGTTCCCCCCATCACTCCTCGCCCAACCACTCCACACGCCCCCGGCGACCTTGTGTCGCCGGAGCAAAAGTTCCCCGCATCACGCCTCGCCCAACCACGCAAATCGCCCCCGGCGACCTTGCGTCGCCGGAGCAAAAGTTCCCCCCATCGCTCCTCGCCCTCCCATGCAAATCGCCCCCGGCGACCTCGCGTCGCCGGAGCAAAAGTTCCCCGCATCACTCCTCGCCCACCCACTCCACACGCCCCCGGCGACCTTGTGTCGCCGGAGCAAAAGTTCCCCCCATCCGCCCAAAACGCTCGAAGCTTATCACCTCATCTCCGGCATCATAAACAACCCAAAGATCATCCCTCCGAATCGCCTTATAGCCGATATCCACAAGCGTCACCGGCAAAACCACCACCTCAACCAGTCCGGCCGTCAAAATCACACAGGCCGGATAGACGTTGGCCTCATAAAAATAGCGATCCCCCGGCAACTGAACCAGGCGACTCACCCGATAGACATCCACCTGCACCGCACCGGCAGCGCCATCACCCGCCTCTACCGCATCCAGCATCGAGCTTGAGCGTGGCTCGCCCAAAATCGCCACCACTTTATTCCTCGCCACCCCCGCCTGAAGCGGTACCCGCGTCACCGACGACTCAACAACCAACATGGAGCACCCAGTCAGCGAAAGCAGAAGGAAACCAAAGACAAACCCACCAGATTTCAGGCTTCTCATTTCACCGGTTCAGGCGTCTCGAAGAATGATTTCAGCCACGTTAACATAATTACCGCTCCCCCCCACATTCAGAGCATGGCGAAGTCCCAAACCTACGTCAATCCCCGCCACCCCCCGCAACTTGCTTCCGCTTGGAGATGTGGTGCCCGCCCCACGTCCCTCTTCATTCACCATACAAAACCCTTGCACCCTAACGATCCGTTCCTTCAAGAATCTGAAATAACCATCCACCGAAAAAGATCGATCTTGAAAGCCCGGTTTGCAACGATTGACTCGCATGTTCCCCGCTCCGCCCTCCACAACCTCCTTCCGCCCGCTTGAGGGCCTACCCATTCCCACGCTGTGCTGGCCCACCCTCCGCCGCGACTTGTTCAACTCCCCCACGTCCTATTTCGCCCGGACCAGTGCCAATCCACAATACGGGATGCCCGGCTGGACCCGCGATTGTGGAAGAAGGTTTCATCGCGGCTGCGACATCGCCCCCCTACGCGCCCTCCCCACTGGCAACCTCATCCGCATCCTGTTCTCCGATTGCTCTACCGGCGCCGAATACCCCGCCGATGAACCCGAGTGGATCCCCGATGACGAAATCTTCGCTATCGCCTCCGGTCGTATCGCTGTCGCCGAATCAGATCCCGAAAAGTCGAATTTGGGACGCTATCTCATTCTCGATCATTCCTCCCACGGCTTCCCCTGCTTCACCTTGTATGCCCACCTCGACACGCTCTCCGTGACCACCGGACAACACGTTGCGGGGGGTGCCCGACTCGGCTCCATGGGCCGCACCGCCCGCAGTGAAGACGCTCGCCGCTGGATGGCCATCGCTCCCCACCTGCATTTTGAAGTCTGGACGCCCGACGGACAGTCTTGCCATCCCATCGAGGTTCTGCGTAAAGGGTTAACCCCATGACCCGGATGCTATCAGGAACACGCGCCCGCACGCTCATCCTCGCCTTTCTCATCCATCCACTTCTTGCCCCCTCCGCGTCCGCCCGGCCCGAAATTTTTCCCTACCTCTCCCTCATGGCCATGGAATGGACAGAATACATTGATGGCCGCACCCTTCTCACCGAGGAAGGACCATGGTTTGGGATCGGCCTCGATGTACGCACCAACCTCGATCCACTGTTCCGATGGGATGTACGATCCGAATTCCATTTCGGACGCGTCTCCTACGACGGCTTCCTCGTCGATCGGAACTTTAACGTCGAACCCTACCGCTCCCACACCATCTACTCCGGGGTCAAACTCGAAACCGACATCGCCTACCTCGCCCTCGATCGCGACCTTGTCCAGCTTCGCCCCCTCGGCGGCTTCGGACTTCGCTACTGGCTTCGTATGCTCGATGAAGGCCGGGAAAACGGCTACGACGAATATTGGTTCACCTTCTTCATGCGACTCGGCATGGAACTTTCCGTGGCCGCGAATGAAACCACCACCTGGTATCTCCGCGGAATCGCCCTCATCCCCATCTACAACCGGGAGCAAGTCGAAGGCCTCAACTTCCTCGGAACCGACTCCGCCACCCTCTCCCCCGGAAAACGTCCCGGCTTCATCATCGAATCCGGACGGCGCGGCCCGATCTTCGACCTCTCCCTCTTTGTCGAATACCTACAATTCTCGAAATCCGACCTCGACCGGTCCGGACAATTCTTCCAACCCGAATCCGAACTACGCCTCCTCGGATTCCGCGCCGCCGTGCGCTTCTAATCTCACCCTCATTCTCCTCTCATGAGGAAAATTAATCCTTTACGACTCGACAAGTCAACCGCTTTAACCGACTGTTAAAGGGTACCCCGTGTAGTTAGGAACGTCGTCATGTTAAAACTTCCCCACCTCATCGTTTTCCTCTGGATTCACCTCCTCGCCTTCACCGCTGTCGCTGGGGCCGCCACCGTCCGCATCAACGAGTTCATGGCCTCCAACGGCTCCACCCTCTCCGACGAAGACGGCGACTTCGAAGACTGGATCGAATTGTTCAATTTTGGCGACGACCCCGTCGATCTCAACGGATTCGGTCTCACCGACAACCTCTCCAACCCCTACAAATGGATCTTCCCCGAAGTCGTGATCCAGCCCGGCCAATACCTCATCGTCTGGGCCTCGGGAAAAAACCGCCGCCCCGCCATGAACGATCTCGGCAATGGTATCCTTCGCGAAGTCTATAACGATATCTCTGGATTTACCGTCAGCGATCTCACCAACCACCCCAGCTTCCCCGACTTTCCCACCTCCCGTTCCATCATCACCAGCGGTTTCGAAGCGCCCTCCAATGTCGGCAATAACTACGGACAACGCATGCGCGCCTGGCTCCGTCCTCCCTTTTCCGGAAACTACCGCTTTTACATCGCCAGCGACGATGCCTCCGTCCTCCGCCTCAGCACCGACGACGATCCCGCCAACGCCGTCGACATCGCCTCCGTGCCCGACTGGACCGAATTTCGCCAATGGGACAAGTATTCATCCCAATCCTCCGCTCTCATCAACCTCCAATCCAATACGCTTTACTACATCGAAGCCCTCATGAAGGAAGGACAAGGCCTCGACCATCTCTCCGTGGGATGGAGTTTGGACTCAAGCTTCAATCGCCCCATGTCCGGACACTATCTATTTGTGGAACGTGAACTCCATACCAGTTGGGGCATCAGCGCCGCCGGCGAACCCCTTCAGTTGACCGATTCCGAGGGCAATGTCATCGATATGATCGGCGCCGTGCCCGTTCCCCGCGACATGTCTTACGGACGCTCCCTCGCCGACAGCAACGTCTGGCACTTCTTCGCTCAAGCCACCCCCGGCGGACCCAATCTGACCGAAAGCTACCCTGAAATCCTCGCCCAACCGGAGCTCTCCCACCCCGCCGGATTCTACACCGATTCCATCTCCGTCACCGCCACCACCCCCGTCGAAAACGCCGTCGTCCGTTATACCCTCGACGGAACTGAACCCACCGAATCCTCCCCCATCCTCGCCACCCCCCTCAACATCGCCAGCCGCAACGGCGAAACCAACAACCTCTCCCTCATCCCCACCAATTTTTCTGACCTCGGCTTTCCCTTCTTCGAGGGCTGGCAGCCTCCCGGCGGTGAAGTCTTCAAGTTCCATACCCTCCGCGTCCGCGCCTTCCGCACCAACGCCTGGCCCAGCCGCCCCCTCACCCAGTCCTACATCATCGACCCCGCCGGCCCGAATCGCTACTCCATGCCCGTGGTCTCCGTCGTCGCCGACCCCGCCCACTTCTTCAGCAGTGAAACCGGCATTTACGTCCAAGGTAACGACTGGAACTTCTTCCAGTCCGGAAGCGCCTGGGAACGCCCCGGATCCGTCGAACTCTTCGAGGCAAATGGCACCCCCGCCTTCAACATCGGCGCTGGCATCCGCCTCCACGGTGGCACCACCCGCAACCGCCCCCGAAAATCCCTCCGCATCTACGCCCGCGAACCTTCCACCCTCAACTACCAGCTCTTCCCCGACAAACCCATCCTCAACTTCGACACCTTCATCCTCCGCAACAGCGGCAACGACTGGGGAATGTCTGTCTTCCGCGACGCCTTCCTCCAATCCCTCACCTCCCACACCGACCTCGATCGCCAATACTCCCGCCCCGCCATCGTCTTCATCAACGGCGAGTACTGGGGCATCCATCCCATCCGCGACCGCTTCGACGACGGCTACATGGAACATCATTACGCCCTCGGCGAACGCGACTTCACCCAAATCGAAGCCCTGTCCGACGGATCGAACAGTCAATTCGTCTACGACCGCGGCAACCCCGCCCTGGTCGACGATTTCCAAAATCTCCTCGGGTTCGTAAGTGAAAATGACCTCTCCAACCCTTCCGCCTACCACGACGTCGCCGAACGCATCGACATCCCCAACTTCATCGATTACTTCAGTGCCCAAATCTTTTTCGGCAACACCGACTGGCCCGGAAACAACATGCGCATCTGGCGCTCCGTCTCCACCAACCGCGCCCCCACCGCCCCCTACCGCCATGACGGCCGCTGGCGATGGATGCTCTTCGACACCGATTTCGGCTTCGGCCTCGATTTCAACTACGTACCCGGCCGGAGCGATTTTGCCGACCATAACACCCTCGCCTTCGCCGCCCACCCCTCCGGCACCCACTTCTCCAACCGCACCAACGCAACCCTCCTCTTCCGCCGCCTCCTCGAGAATAGCGACTTCAAACGGGACTTCGTCCTCCGGTTCGCTGACCAGTTGAACACCGTCTATTCCACCAACGCGGTCATCCCCCGCCTCCAGACCTGGATTGACCTCTACACCCCCGAAATGCACGAGCATACCAACCGCTGGCGCCAACCCGCCAACTGGACTGCCGAAACCGCACGCCTACGCGACTACGGCAACCAACGCACCGACGCCGTTTGGGGCCATCTCCAAAGTTTCTTCAATCTCGGCAATCGCGTCTCGATCACCGTCAGCGTCGACAACGCCTCCAGCGGTTCGGTCAAGGTCAACACCCTCGACATCTCCTCCGACCTCCCCGGTGTCGGCGATCCCCCCTTCCCCTGGGTCGGCTCCTATTTCACCAACTACCCCGTCACCCTCGAAGCCCTCCCCTCCTCCGGCTTTGAATTCAACGCCTGGGTCGACGGCAACAACCAAGTCGTTTCTACCGAACCCGTCTTCTCCTTCACCCCCGGCAGCCAACCCGCCCTCACCGCCACCTTTCAAAGCGCCGACGTCCGCTCCCTCATTCATTACTGGAACTTCAACGACACCCAAAACCTGCTCGATCCCACCCTCTCCCTCGTCACCGGAGCTGCCATCCTTATCGATACCGGAACCGTTTCCGCCGTCCTCAGCGGCACCGGACAGGACTTTACCGGCGAAAACGCCCGCTTCGGCGATCCCGCCGGAGCCCACCTCCGCCTCAACGACCCCATCGGCGCCACCCAAACCCTCATCATCCCCACCATCGGATTCACCAACATCCTTGTCATCTACGAAACCCGCCGATCCGGCTCCGGTGCCGGAACCCAGATCATTGACTTCACCACCGATGGCCTCACCTTCACCACCCTCTCCACCAACATCATCACCGAAGTCCCCACCCTCCTCACCTTCGACCTCTCCTCCCTACCCGCCGCCAACAACAATTCCAACCTCGCCCTTCGCATCACCTTCGAACAAGGCGAAGGCGGGACCGTCGGCAACAACCGCTTCGACAACCTTACCGTCGAAGGCTACCCCCTCCCCGGCATCAACCTCCCCCCCGAGATCGCCAACCCCCTCGACCTCCTCCAAGCCGTCGAACTCGCCAACCCCCTCACCGTCGACCTCTCCAACCTCTTCTCCGACCCCGAAAACGACCCCCTCACCTTCACCGCCTCCAGCAGCCTCACCAACTTCGTTGCCACCTCCCTCGTTGGCTCCGAGCTAACCCTCGCCCCCCTCCAGCGCGGCGACTCCCTCATCACCGTTACCGCCGACGACGGCAACAACCCACCCGTCGAATACTCTTTCCGGCTCCTCGTCTACCCCGCTCCCTTCTCCCTCGAAGACGGCGACTTCTCCTTTGGAACCTGGGACCCTGACACCCCCGAGCGCGTTTACCCCGAACACATGCTCTTCCTCCAAAGCGCCCAAAATGACACCGACCTCAACACCCCTCTCCTCTTCCCCTACCACATCGCCCACAACGACTACCACACCAACGATCAAGCCACCATCGGCTTCCCCTACAACAACACCGGGCGCAGCCGCATCAACGGCCTCGACGACGACGGCATCTCCTTCATCAACACCGGCAGTGGCCGCGACCTCGGCGGAGCCCTCCTCGCCCTCGACACCCGGAACCTTACCAACGCCAGCGTGGCCTGGCTCGGCGGCACCCTCCTCGCCAACACCCGCGTCTACGCCATCCGCCTCCAATGGCGGACCAGCCTCGACGACCCCTTCACCGACCTCCTCGACGAAAACGAAAACCCCGTCGAATACCTCCGGAACAACACCGGCCACACCACCCTCTTCGACCCCGTCGCCCTCCCTCCCGCCGCCCTCGACCAGCCCAACCTCCAGCTCCTCTGGCGCTACTACCGCGTCTCCGGAACCAGCGGGGCCCGCGCCCAGCTCCGCCTCGACGACATCCTCATTGGAGGCGACCTCGCCCCCGTCGTCTTCTCCAGTGTCTATCCCACCATGTTCATTCGCGGATCCTTCAACGGCTGGGCCAACGACACCCAGATGACCCTCATCGACAACTACACCTGGCAGATCGAAATCACCTATACCTCCGATCCCAATCCCCGCTTCAAATTCGACGCCTTCGGCGACTGGCATCCCGCCAGCAACTACGGCGACAATCCCCCTCCCGACGGCATCGCCGATCCCGACGGAGCCAACATCGTGCTCCCCGACGGCAATGCCACCTACCGCATCACCTTCAACGACCAAACCAAGGCCTACATCATCGAGAAACTTGACCAGACCCCCGTCTTCCTCCCCGGCGGCACCGCCCCCTGGAACAATGACGCCAACTGGACCAGCGACACCTTCCCCAACGCCACCAACGCCTCCGCCATCATCAACCAGCCCGCCACCGCCAATCGCAACGTCGATATCAATGCCCCCATCATCATCGGCCATCTCACCATCAACAACGGCGACACCCCCTTCCGAAACCGCATTCGCGGCCAAAGTTTAGACAACCCCTTCACCTTCGCCGCCACCAACGGTCCCGCCACCCTCGCCATCACCGGAACCGGCGCCGGCTTCGTCGAATTCGAAGTCCTCGGCGGCGTGAACCTCCACTCCGACCTCGCCATCACCGTCGACAACATCGACGGCGACCCCGAGTACGGCGCCCTCCGCCTCCGCCAGGCCTGGGCCGGCCCCGGCGGCCTCCTCAAATCCGGTCCCGGACAAGCCGCACTCACCGGTTCCGATAAAACCTTCTCCGGCCCCGTCGTCGTCGAACAGGGCGTGCTCGCCCTTACCCAACCCTCGTCCCCCGCCAACGCATCCGCGCTGACCGTACTTTCCGGCGGCCAACTCCGCCTCACCTCCGCCAACGACGAGAACGGACCCCGTGACTACGTCTTCGGCGGAACCCTCACCCTCTCCGGTTCCGGCCGGTCCGGCGTTCCCGAAAGCGAAGGCTACGGCATTCTCGGCGCCCTCCGCTACGAACCCGGAAGTACCGGCAACCGGGCCATTATCTACGCCCCGATAGCCCTCGCCACCAACGCCGGCATCCATGTCGCCACTGCCGGCAACGAACTCGAACTCGCCGACACCCTCACCGGCTCCCACACCCTCGCCAAATCCGGCGGCGGCGCTCTCCTCCTCACCACCGACAGCCCCGCCTTCACCGGAAACATCCAGGTCGAAAACGGAATTCTCCTCGTTGCCGGTCGCTACGAAAACGCCCTGATCGACGTCGACGCCTCCCTTCAAGGCTTCGGCCAAATCGGACCCATCACCGGCTCCGGCCTCGTTGAACCCGGACCCGGACCCGCCATCCTCACCGCCGCCTCCCTCAACGGCCCCAACCTCGCCTTCCAATTCACCCAGACCGGCTCCACCGACTTCTCCCAATCCCTCAACAGCCTCAACGACCTCCTTCGCCTCCGCGATCCCACCCCCTTCCCCTCCCCCCTTGACGCCACCACCCGCATCGACATCTACCTCACCACCCTCTCCAGCGGTGACACCTTCCTCGGTGGATTCTTTACCGATGTCCCCGACGACTTCCTCCCCGCCATCGAGGACGCCACCCTCGTCCTTCACCTCGCCGATCCCCTCGGCCCCGTCTCCTACGAAGGACAAACCTACTCCGAATACACCGGCCCCCTCACCTACACCCTCACCACCGTGGAGCAAGTCGCCGACTTCATCGACGGCACCCTCACCGGACGCATCCTTCAGCTATCCTTCTCCTCCGACCTGACCCCCTTCCAGACATGGCAGAACGCCAACTTCACCGAAGTTGAACTTCTCGACCCCGACATCAGCGGCCCCCTCGCCGACCCCGATCTCACCACCATCCCCAACCTCCTCCGCTTCGCCCTCGGCCTCGACCGAAACGATTCCTTCGAAGGCACCCTCCCCCGCGCTGAACTCGACCTCTCCGATCCCCTCTTCATCTATCGCCGCCTCATCGACCCCGACAGCGGCATCGCCTACGAATTCGAAATCATCGACGACCTCCTCGATCCCGACGACTGGCGCGAAGCCGTCATCGGCCTCGACCTCATCGACCCCGACCAAACCCAACCCACCGGCGACGGACGCACCGAGGAAGTCACCCTCCTCGTCCCCGCCAACGCCATCGATCCCCTCCGCGCCATCCGCCTCCGCATCCGGAAACTCCCCTGACCCGCTGTCCCTCGAGCGCTTTAAGATATGCTATAGCCACTGCCCCCCGCCGGCGGGAAGGTCTGGCGAACCGGCAACCCCCTTCGCGCCGCCTCCTAACCCAACCGCCACGACATTATACCGCTTGGAACATGTAATACCGATCCCTACTATTTAGGGTATAAAGAAACGTTTCTTTCGGCGATTTGGAGCAACGGGCTCCGCGAGACCGAAGTCTCTATCGGCCAAGCTCCATACCGAAAAGGTAGAGGTAATGGTATAAGTTGTCCCCATTTCGTAGCGCCCATATCCGATGGGCGCCATATGTGTCAGGATGTTTGAGGTAATGGAAGTCGTCCTTCAACCTGCGGACCAGAAGGTTAATGACGTGTTGTTCGGGATCGAGGGTGAAATCGAGAGGGTTCCTGCTTGTTAGCCGGGAAGAATGTACCGTCTGAAAGCGGGCCTACAAACTCCGCGTTCATCGTATCGGCTAAAGGGTCACTCCCATCACATCATCGACATCGCGTCCACATCCCACCCCACCCCCACATCCGACGGCCACGTAAACTCCGCCACCACCTTCCGGATTGTATCCGTCATCTCCCGCGTCCGCTTCGCCCGCATCAACATTTGAAACCGCGTCTCCCCCTTGATCTTCTCGATCGGTGCCGGCATCGCCTCGCTGCACATCACCCCTTCCGGAACCGCCTTTCCTAACCGACGCCCCAACTGCTCCGCCACATATTTCACCCGCTCCGCCGACTTCCCTTTCACCGTGATACACACCAAATGCACAAACGGCGGATAGGAAAGTTCCCTCCGGAACGCCAACTCCTGATCCGCAAACGTCTCGAACTCCATGTTCCTCGCCGCCTGTATCGCCGGGTGATGCGGCGTGAACGTCTGCACCACCACCTCCCCCGCC